>JAGBTK010000051.1 GCA_017631375.1 Tidjanibacter sp.
AACGACCGCAATCGTCAGCAGCGCAATGATAAGGGCGAGCAGAAACCTCAGCAGGGCGAGCAGAAACCTCAGCAGGGCGAGCAGAAACCCCAGCAGGGTGGCGAGCAGCAGAGTGCTAAGCCCGCAGAGGGTCATCGACAGGAGAAAAAGCACCACCACAATAACCACAACCGTCGCCACAACAAGCAGGGCGGTGGCAAGGGTGGTGAGCAGAATAAACCCAAAGCCGAGTAGAGGAGAGAGAGTGATGCGTGGCGTTAGTGGTCTGCGAGGAGTGGTAGTGTTGGTGATGATTGCGCTTGCTATGGCGGGGTGTACCTCGCCTGTCGAGACCGAGCTCACCTCTGTCGATCCGGAGGGGTGGACAAGAGGTCGTGGCATCACCATCGATCTTCTTAATAGCGACACACTCTCACTGAGCGACCTCTCGCTTGTCGTGAAGAGCGACTCGCGTTACGATTTCGACTCGCTGGTGCTCACTGTGGCTGTTGAGGCTCCAAGTGGTCGTCAGGCTCTCTTTAACACCACGCTATATGGCGACCCCAAGGTGGAGCATACTTTTATGCGTGAGTGGGAGCAGCCGCTGATTGCAGGAGCACAGCTCTCTGAGGAGGGCAACTACACATTTCGTCTTACCCACTCGGCAACCCGCAAGGTAGAGGGTGTGTGGGCGATTGGCATAACCCGAAAATAGGAAACAAAGTTAAAAAAGAGATAGATGGGAAAAGATAAGATAAGAAGGTTTGCAGAGAACCTGACCTTCAAAAATATGGTACAGCCCGACTTTGAAGAGGTATTCCGCAAGGATCACCCGATGAAGGGACATTGGCACGAATTCTTCGGCAACTCGGCACCTATTGTGCTTGAGCTTGGCTGTGGTCGTGGTGAGTATACCGTTGCACTCGCCGAGAAGCATACCGACAAGAACTTTATCGGTGTCGATATCAAGGGTGCCCGTATGTGGCGTGGTGCTAAGACCGCAACTGAGGCGGGTATGACAAATGCGGCCTTTCTGCGCATCCGCATCGAGAATATCTGCTCGATATTTGCCGAGGGCGAGGTGGACGAGATTTGGATTACCTTCCCCGACCCTCAGCTTAAAAAGCGTAGAGTGAACAAGCGTCTGACCTCTCCTATCTTCCTGGGCTACTATGCGCAGCTGTTGCGTAAGGGTGGTGCGATAAACCTCAAAACTGATTCGGCGCACCTTCACCACTACACTCGTGCGGTGGCTGAGGTTAACGGCTTGGCGGTTGAGGAGTGCTGCGAGGATATCTATGGCACCGGCTATGCAGATCCCACCCTCTCGATTAAGACGGCTTACGAAACCAAGTTCTTGGCGGAGGGTATTCCTATCACCTATCTCCGCTTCCGCTTGGACGAGCGCACCGAATTCGAGGCTCCCGAGTTTGAGCCGGACAATCTCTTAGCAGCAGACGAAAATTAGAATTGACGAGAAAAATAGAGAAATAATATATGAGTGAGAATAGAGTTTTGCGTGCAGGTATCACCGCAGGCGACCTTGGCGGCGTCGGTACAGAGGTGATTATCAAAGCACTTGCCGATAGCCGCATCTACGATAATATCATCCCCGTTGTGTATGGCTCTGCAAAGGCGTTTGCATTTTACAAACGAGGCATCGAGGGTGTGGAGAACTTCTCCGTATCTCTTGTACAGTCGGCAGCCGAGGCTGCTCCCAAGCGTGTGAATCTTGTGGAGTGTGGCCCAGAGGATATCCGTATTGATGTAGGCAGAGCAACTGCCGAATCGGGTGCGGTGGCTGTTACAGCATTGCAGAAGGCGATGGAGGATATCGACGCAGGTGATTTGGATCTGCTCATCACCGCCCCCATCAATAAGGAGAATGTACACGGTGAGAAATTCCCCTACACCGGTCACACCGAGTTTTTGGCTGCTGAGCGCGAGGGCGAGCCTGTGATGATTATGTGTAGCGAGAATCTGCGTGTGGCACTTGCCACAATTCATCTCCCCGTGTCGGAGGTGAGCGCACACCTCAGCCAAGAGGGTATTGTCCACACTTTGAAGGTGCTTAATAGCTCGCTGATTGAGGATTTTGGCGTAGTTGCTCCCCGCATTGCAGTTTTGGCTCTCAATCCCCACGCCGGCGATGGTGGTCTGTTGGGTCGTGAGGAGCAGGAGATTATCAAGCCCGCTATTGAGGAGGCGTTTGGTGAGAAGATACTCGCCTTTGGCCCCTTTGCCGCAGATGGCTTCTTTGCAAGCGGTGCGTGGAAGAAGTATGATGCAGTGGTTGCTATGTACCACGATCAGGGCTTGACCCCCTTCAAGACTCTCTCGCCCGATGGCGTGAACTATACCGCAGGATTGGATATCGTGCGTACCAGTCCCGACCACGGCACAGGCTATGATATTGCTGGCTCGGATAAGGCAGATGCACAGTCGATGCGCAATGCTATCTATATGGCGACAGATGTCTATCGCAATCGTCAGCGTTATGCCGAGATGAGTCGTAACCCCCTGCGCCACTATGAGCGCGATAAGGGTCGCGATGTTTCGGCAAGCGACCTGCCTGAGATTGAGGAGGCTTTGTAGAGTGAAGATAGGAGAAAGAGAATATAGCTTCAGGAGCAGTTCGGTAATACTCTCCTCGGCGGCTAAGGCGCGCATCAAGCCCAACCCGCTCTGGCAGATTATACTCTTTCCGTTGATATATTTTGGCTCGATGATGGCTGCCGCTATTCTGGCAGGTATCTTTATAGGGCTTTTTGGTGGCGGTGTAGATGCCGTCTTAGAGGTGTTCTCGGAGGAGAGCGGTCTTCTTGGCTCACTCTTTATGACCATCTTCCCGATACTCGGAGCGATACTATATATTAAGGTATTGGAGGGTCGCTCGATGGCCTCGATGGGCTTTATTAAATGTGGATGGTGGCGACACTACCTCTGTGGCTTCGGAGTTGGTCTGGCTATGTGCTCGGTGGCACTGCTCCTTGCGCTGATACTTGGCGGTATGGGAGTGAGCGAGGTGGCGACAAGACCTAATATGACTCTGTGGCTGCTGACCCTTGCGGGCTTTATGGTGCAGGGTATGAGCGAGGAGGTGATGTTGCGTGGCTACCTCACTGTGAGCCTTGCGAGTCGTATGCCGGTGTGGCTCTCGGTGGCGATTACCTCGCTGCTATTTGCCTTTATGCACGGAGGAAATACGGGTTTGACACCGTTATCGCTTGTAAACCTTGTGTTGTTTGGTATCTTTGCAGCAGTGTTTATGTTGCGATACGACAACATCTGGGGTATCGGAGCACTCCACTCGGCGTGGAACTTCTGCCAGGGTAATATCTTTGGCGTGGCGGTGAGTGGTAGTAATGCAGGAGATACACTGCTCAGTTTTAGTGTGTTGGAGGGTGCACCCCGCTGGATAAGTGGCGGAGAGTTCGGCCTGGAAGGAAGTATTGTAACAACAGTGGTGTTTGGGGGTATGACTCTCTGGATGCTACTTAAAGATAAAAATAAAGCAGAGCGAAGTTTCGCCTCGTAACGCGGAAACGCTCGAAACAAAACTATAAAAACAAACAAAAACCTATGATTAAAATCACTTTTCCCGACGGCAACATTCGTGAGTATGCCGAGGGAGTAACTGCGATGCAGATTGCCGAAGGTATCAGCCAGCGTTTGGCACAGGAGGTCCTCTCGGCTACTATCAACGATGTAGTGTGCGACCTTAGCACACCTATCAACCAGGATTCTACTCTCAAACTCAACAAGTGGGAGGATGAGGATGGCCGTCGTACCTTCTGGCACACCTCGTCGCACCTTTTGGCAGAGGCTCTCGAGTCGCTCTACCCCGGCATTAAGTTCGGTATCGGCCCGAGCATTGAGAATGGTTTCTATTATGATGTAGATTCGCCCACACCTATCACCGAGGGTGATTTGGCAGCCATCGAGAAGAAGATGGAGGAGCTGGCACGCACAAAGGAGCCTATCGTTCGCTCCGAGATTGCAAAGGCTGAGGCTCTGAAAACCTTCACCGAGAAGGGCGATCAGTATAAGGTAGAGTTGATTGAGGGCCTTGAGGATGGCACTATCAGCTTCCACACCAACGGCGCATTTACCGACCTTTGCCGTGGTCCTCACTTGCCCAATACCGCACCTATCAAGGCTATCAAGCTGACTTCGGTAGCAGGTGCTTACTGGCGTGGCGATGAGAAGAACAAGATGCTTACCCGTATCTACGGTATCTCCTTCCCCAAGAAGGCACTCCTGGATGAGTATGTAGCGATGATGGAGGAGGCTAAGAAGCGCGATCACCGCAAACTTGGCAAGGAGTTGGAGCTCTTCACCTTCTCGCAGCGTGTAGGTCAGGGTCTGCCTATGTGGTTGCCCAAGGGTGCTGCACTGCGTGGCCGTCTGGAGAACTTCCTGCGCAATGTGCAGAAGCGTTATGGCTACGAGCAGGTAATCACTCCCCATATCGGTATGAAGGATCTGTATGTTACCTCGGGCCACTATGCTAAGTACGGTAAGGATTCGTTCCAGCCTATCCATACTCCCTATGAGGGCGAGGAGTTCTTGCTCAAACCTATGAACTGCCCCCATCACTGCGAGATTTATCGTTTCAAACCCCGTTCGTACAAGGATCTCCCCTTGCGCTTTGCGGAGTTTGGTACCGTATATCGCTATGAGCAGAGTGGTGAGTTGCACGGTCTGACCCGCGTGCGCGGATTTACTCAGGACGATGCTCACCTCTTCGTACGCCCCGACCAGCTTTTGGAGGAGTTTGAGAACGTTATCGACATCGTGCTCTACATCTTCAAGACGCTGAACTTCAAGGAGTACACCGCACAGATTTCGTTGCGTGACCCCAACAACCGCGAGAAGTATATCGGCTCGGACGAGAATTGGGAGAAGGCAGAGGCTGCTATCATCAAGGCTGCTTCGGACAAGGGTCTGAACACCGTTGTTGAGTATGGCGAGGCAGCTTTCTATGGTCCTAAGCTCGACTTTATGGTGAAAGACGCTATCGGTCGCAAATGGCAGCTTGGTACTATCCAGGTGGACTACAATCTGCCCGAGCGTTTCGACCTCGTATATACCGGTGCTGACGACAAGCCTCACCGCCCCATTATGATTCACCGTGCACCCTTCGGCTCGATGGAGCGTTTCGTGGCTGTGTTGCTCGAGCATACAGGCGGTAAATTCCCCTTGTGGCTCACCCCTCAGCAGGCTGTTGTACTGCCAATTAGCGAAAAATTCAACGATTATGCTGAAAAAGTTTCAAAATATCTAAATAATTGCGATATTCGCACTGAGGTTGACTGCCGTAACGAGAAGATTGGCAGGAAAATCCGCGATAACGAGCTCAAACGAATCCCCTTCCTTATCATCGTTGGTGAGAAGGAGCAGGCCGATGGAACAGTGTCGGTACGCGCACAGGGCGATGGTGACAAGGGTGTGATGAGTGCTGACCAGTTTGCCGCAATGGTGAAGGAGTTGGTAGCTGCCGAGGTCGAAGGAGTGGATATCAAAGAGTAGGTATCGCGACCAACACAAGAGAAACAACTGATTTTTATAATTAACTAAGGAGGACAAAACTATCAACACGACAAAACCCTTTCCGCCCAAGCCGGCTAATCCTGCCGGTCAGCAGAATAAAGGACGCGGCCCGCAGCCCCCTAAAAACGCTGCCCAGAACCAATATCGCGTAAACGATGAGATCACTGCACCCAATGTACGAGTTGTGGGTGAGGAGATCGAGGGAGCACTTGTGCTTCCCATTCGTGAGGCGTTGCGACTGGCCGACGAGAAGGAACTCGACCTTATCGAGATCTCTCCCAAGGCTGATCCCCCAGTGTGCCGTTTGGCTGACTACCAGAAATTCCTGTATCAGCAGAAAAAACGCGCCAAGGAGTTGAAAGCTAAATCGGTGAAGGTGGTTGTAAAAGAGATTCGCTTCGGCCCTCAGACCGACGATCACGACTACAACTTTAAGTTGCGCCACGCACAGAACTTCATCAAGGAGGGTGCTAAGGTTAAGGCCTATGTATTCTTCCGCGGTCGTTCGATTGTCTTCAAGGAGCAGGGTGAGATTCTGCTTTTGCGTTTCGCCACCGATCTCGAAGAGATTGCTAAGGTCGAGATGATGCCTAAGTTGGAGGGCAAGCGTATGACTATGATGCTTGCACCCAAGCCTAAGAAATAGCTTTATAGCTTGTATATTTAGTGTCGGGGGAGTCTTGACGACTATTCACATACAAAACAGTATGCTGCGTAGCCGTCAAGACTCCCCCCTGCTTAAAATTTCGGTCTATACGACCATCTGTACGGCCATAAAAAACAAACGAGAGTAGTTTGATGCTACTCTCGTTTGTTTTTCTGTTTATATCGGTTGGTGTCTATTGTTTCTACCGGCACACCTATTGGTTGTGCCTGTATCACAATACTTTACCCACTATACGAAGGGGAGTTTTACAACCTCTGCCTTAAGCAGTCTGCCGCGTACGGGAACATAGATAATCGAGCCCACTGCTGCCATAGCGGAAGGTACATAGCCCATACCGATACCCACCTTCAAGCAGGGCGACATAGTACCCGAGGTTACCGAGCCGATAACATTGCCGGCCTCATCTGCCAGCTCGTAGCCGTGGCGAGGAATGCCTCGGTCAATCATCTTGAAGCCAACGAGTTTGCGTGTTGTACCCTCCTTTTTCTGTGCTTCGAGGACGGGACGATCGATAAAGTCTTTACCCTCGGCAAATTTGGTAATCCAGCCCAGACCTGCCTCGATAGGCGAGGTGGTGTCGTCAATATCGTTGCCATACAGACAGAAGCCCTTTTCTAAGCGGAGAGTGTCGCGTGCGCCCAGACCGATGTTCTTCAGACCGAACTCCTCACCGGCCTTCCACATAGCCTCCCAGAGTTGGTCTGCATCCTCGTTTGCCACATAGATCTCGCAACCACCCGCACCTGTATAGCCGGTAGCCGAGAGGATAGCTCCCTTGATGCCTGCCACCTCAGTCTTGACAAAGGTGTAATATGCCAAATCCTCGATAGCCTCAGGGCACATCTTCTGCACAAGTTTCATAGCCAAAGGACCTTGAATTGCCAGCTGGCAAATCTCATCCGAGGCGTTGTAAAGCTCCTTGCCTGGGGTAAGACCAAACTTCTCGCCCTCAGCGCAGAGGTGAGCCCAATCCTTATCCACATTGGCAGCATTTACCACCAGCAGATAGGTTATCTCATCGATACGATAGACCAAAATATCATCTACAATACCACCCTTACCATTAGGCAGACAGGAGTACTGCACCTTGCCGTCGAAGAGCTGTGCGACATTGTTCGAGGTGACATATTGGAGGAAGGGGAGAGCCTGAGGACCCTTAACCCAAATCTCGCCCATATGGCTCACATCAAATACACCCACACCGTTGCGAACGGTGATGTGCTCATCGTTGATGCCGCTAAACTCAATAGGCATATTGTAACCAGCAAACTCGGCCATCTTGGCACCCGCTGCAATGTGGTACTTAGTGAAAGCAGTTGTTTTCATCTCTATTATATTATTGATTTTTTAGTTATTTTGTTTCTCTTGTTTGGCAGCTGCCTGTTGTGCCGACATCAGTCGTGGGCAACGCTTGAACTCCTTGTTCGGGTCGAAGAGGAGGCGGTAAGTGATGTGGCGTTTGAAGCGTTTAGCACCTACATATTGCTCCACCATACGCATCATCACGGGGTTGAAGTCGCCCATCCAGGCAAGCTCCATCTCCTTGTATTGGTTGCACTCGCCTGCCTCAACGGTTTCGCCAAAGCAGTTGATGATTCCCGACTCGATGCCTCGTCCCTGATACTCGGGTGTTACAGCAAAGATAATCGCAAAAATTCGGTCAAGTTTCTTTGTCTTGATTCTGTAAAGCAGACGCAAGGTGTTGATTAAGTTCAACTTTCCATTGAAGTCGCCAATTCCCTTGTTCAGATCGGGCACCATAATATAGAAACCGATAGGCTCACCCTTGTGGAACGCCAGATAGATGAGGTTGGGGTCGATAATCAGTTTCATCGTCCTGAACATCTTCTCGGTGTCCTCCTTGGTGAACTGACGCACGCCGGGGAAGTGTGCCCACGCCTTATTATATATGGTACGGAATGTTTCGGGCAGGGTGTGGTAGTCCTCCTTGGTGATATGGCGGAAGTGGTACTCGCCACTCTCCTTCAAACGCTTGACACGATTGAGCACACTCTCATTAAGCCCTCTGGTAGTCAGTTCTCGTGAGTATGTGTGCTGATTGAAATATACCTTAAATCCGTAGTTCTCAAATAGTTGTTGATAGTATGGCGGATTGTATGGGTTGGCATATAGAGGCTTGCTTTCAAATCCCTCTACGAGCAGTCCCCACCACTCGTCGCGCGATCCAAAGTTGATAGGACCATCCATTGCCTCCATACCCTTACTTGTCAGCCAGCTCTTGGCCGCGTCAAAAAGCAGATTGGCAACCTCCTGAGAGTCAATGCTCTCGAAGAAGCCGCAACCACCCGTAGGCTGCTCCTCTATGGAGGCCTGCTCGTGGTTATAGAAAGCGGCAATACGACCTACAACCACGCCCTTCTCGTTGCGTGCAATCCAGCGGATAGCCTCACCACTCTTAAACAGCAGGTTCTTTTCGGGATTAAATACCCCTTTGATATCCCCGTCGAGTGGGCATACCCAGTATTTATTACCCTTGTAGAGTCGTTTGGGCAGGTTGAGGAACTCGCGTTCCAGCCTCTTGCCGACAACCTCTTCGATAATATACTTACCCATCTTCTTGTGTTTTATGTTAGTCCCTACAAAATTAATAAAGTTTTGCAGTATTTATCCTTCCGATGGCTTTTTTATTCTCAAAGATTGGTAAAAGTGAAAATTATTTTGGAATTTTGTGACAAACTCTAAGAAAAGGTTGTATATTTGAGAATGGATTGCAACTATTTCTATAAAGTTGAATAGTTACCTTAAAACTACAATAAAAACTAAAAGACAATGAACGTACAGAAATTGATGGCCGAGTTGGAGCGCAAGCACCCCGGCGAGAGTGAGTATTTGCAGGCGGTACGCGAGGTTCTCGTGACCGTAGAGGAGGTCTATAACCAGCACCCCGAGTTTGAGGCAGCACGCATCGCAGAGCGTATCGTGGAGCCCGACCGTAGTTTTACCTTCAAGGTAGTGTGGGTTGATGACAAGGGTGAGGTGCAGGTGAATACAGGCTACCGCTTCCAGTTCAATAACGCAATTGGTCCCTACAAGGGCGGTCTGCGTTTTCATCCCAGCGTAAATCCCAGTATTTTGAAGTTCCTCGGCTTTGAGCAGTGCTTCAAGAATGCCCTCACCACACTCCCTATGGGTGGTGCAAAGGGTGGCTCGGACTTCAATCCCAAGGGTAAATCCGATGCAGAGGTTATGCGCTTCTGCCAGGCTTTTATGACCGAACTCTGGCGTCATATCGGCCCTGAGACTGATGTTCCTGCAGGTGATATCGGTGTTGGTGGTCGTGAGATTGGCTATCTCTACGGTATGTATCGTAAGCTCGCTTTGGAGAATACAGGTGTCCTTACAGGTAAGGGTATGACCTTCGGTGGCTCGCTGATTCGTCCTGAGGCAACAGGCTACGGTGCTGTATATTTCCTCTGCCAGATGTTGGCTGAGAAGGGTATGGATATCAAGGGTCAGACCATCGCAATCTCGGGCTTCGGTAATGTGGCTTGGGGTGCGGCAAGCAAAGCAACCGAGCTTGGTGCAAAGGTTGTAACAATCTCGGGTCCTGATGGTTATATCTACGATCCCGCAGGTCTGGATAAAGAGAAAATCGCATATATGCTCGAGCTCCGTGCATCGAACAACGATGTGGTTGCTCCCTATGCTGAGAAGTTCCCCGGCTCGACCTTTACTCCCGGTCGCAAACCTTGGGAGGTTAAGGTGGATATCGCAATGCCTTGCGCTACCCAGAACGAGCTCAACGGCGAGGACGCTAAGCAGCTGGTGGCAAATGGCGTGAAGATTGTGGCTGAGGTTTCGAATATGGGTTGTACTCCCGAGGCTATTGAGACCTTTATTGACGCGAAGCTCCCCTATGGTCCCGGTAAGGCAGTCAACGCAGGTGGCGTGGCAACCTCGGGCTTGGAGATGAGTCAGAACTCGATGAAGTACAACTGGACTGCTGAGGAGGTAGACGCTAAGTTGCACCAGATTATGTCGTCGATTCACGCTGCTTGCTTGGAGTATGGTACTGAGCCTGATGGCTTTATCAACTATATGAAGGGTGCAAACGTCGCTGGCTTTATGAAGGTTGCGAAGTCGATGCTTGCTCAGGGCATTCTCTAATCCTCACGAACTCCTTTGGACTAAATAGTAAGTAGTCTGTGATTCTATGTCACAGACTACTTTTTGTGTTTTGTATTTTGCATATTGGCTTTCTATTACCATTTGCCCTGCTTTTGAACAAAATTGGCATATGTTTGAAAGATATTTATATTCCTATCCGAGAGGAAATGGGTATATTTGCCTACTATTTTGGTATATTATACCAAAGAGTTTAGCGAAAAGCGAATATTTGCAGAAAATATACAATACAAACATAATTACTAACTAACATTTCATTATGAAAAAAATTACCGTTCTTGCCGTTGCACTTATGATGAGCGTAGCGGCTATGGCGCAGCAGGCGCTGTGGGGTGGTGCGATGACTGTGTCGCCTGAGATTAATCCCGACAACACCGTAACTTTCCGTCTTAATGCACCCAAGGCTCGTGCCGTGCAGGTGTCGGGCGACTTTGCAAATGGTGTTGCAAATATGGTTCAGAACGAGCGTGGCGTATGGGAGTACACCACCGAGCCTCTGGCACCCGAGCTCTACAGCTACACCTTCACTATGGATGGCGTTAAAATCGCTGACCCCTCGAATGTGTATCAGATTCGCGATGTGGCATCGGTTACCAACTACTTCATCATTGGTGGTGGTCAGGCAGACCTCTATCTCACCAAGAATGTACCTCACGGTTCGATTCACAAGGATTGGTATTACAGCGCATCGGAGGACTTTACCCGTCGTCTGACCGTCTATACCCCCGCAGCTTACGATGGTAAGAAGCGTTTCCCCGTACTCTACCTCTTGCACGGTATTGGTGGTGATGAGGAGGCTTGGATGGATCTGGGTCGTGCATCGCAGATTCTCGACAACCTTATCGCCTCGGGCGAGGCAGAGCCTATGATCGTTGTTATGACCAACGGCAATATCTCGCAGCAGGCTGCTCCCGGTTATGGTCCTGAGGGTTACCCCGTACCAAGTATGGGTCTGCCCAAGACTATGGAGGGTTCGTTTGAGGCTGCCTTCCCTGAGGTTGTAGAGTTTATCGACAGCAACTATCGCACTATAGCAAAGAAGAGCGGTCGTGCAATTGCAGGTCTTTCGATGGGAGGCTTCCACTCGATGCACATCTCGAAGGAGTATCCCGATATGTTCAATTATGTAGGTCTTTTCTCGGCTGCGCTCAATGTTAATGGCCAGCAGGAGGGTTCGCCTATCTATCAGAATGTAGACCAGAAGGTTGATACTCAGTTTGCTAAGGGCGTGAAGCTCTATTGGATCGCTTGCGGTAACACCGACTTCCTTATTCAGAACAACCGTGACTTTATGAAGGGCCTTGACGCTCGCGGTCACGACTACATCTACTACGAGACCGAGGGTGGCCACATCTGGCGCAACTGGCGTGACTATCTGAGCAAATTTGTACCTCAGATTTTTAAATAACAGACCCCTCTTACAAACCAATAACTAATCTTTTTGATGATGAAACGCTTGTTTGTTTTGATGATGACCCTACCGCTCCTGCTGGTAGCGTGCGGAGGAGATGATGGTGGTGGTGAGGCACTGTACCTGAAAGCTCTGAAGAGTACTTTTGAGATTGAAGCAGCAGGTGGCAATATTGAGATTGCTGTCAGCACCAATGCCGATGGACTGAGAGCTGTCGTATCGGAGGCCGATTGGGCAAATACCGTCTCTGACAATAAGGTTGTCGTGACCGTACCGAAGAACAACTCTACTGAGGGTCGTACTGCAACAGTTACCCTGTCGGCAGAGGGTGTTGACGATGTGTTTGTCAAGATTATACAAGCAGGCAAGCCGATAAGCATCATCTCAAAAGATGTAACATTTACCACCACCTATTTGGGCGGTGACAAAGGTAAGTACACAATCTATCTCCCCTACGACTACGAGGAGGCTGCCCAGGCAGGTAAGAAGTACCCAGTACTCTATCTGCTCCACGGTATGTGGAGCCATAACAATGAGTGGCACGAGAAGGGTAAGGTTCAGGAGACTACCGACAATGCTGTCAGAGGTGGTCTGCTCTCCGATATGATTGTGGTTATGCCAAATGCCTATGACTCTTTCTATGTGGATGGCTATATGCAGGGTATTAACTACGAGAGTTTCTTCTGGAATGATCTGAAACCCCATATCGAGAAGACCTATCCTGTTAGTACAGAGCGCGAGCTGACTGCTATTGCAGGTCTTTCAATGGGTGGTTTCGGTTGTACCTACTACGCATTCACTCACCCTGAGGAGTTCTTCCTCTGCTATGAGATGAGTGGTGCGGTTGAGGGTATGGGTACTCCTCAGGTGCCTTCGCTCAAGATGATTTTTGAGCGCGAGGGCTACACTTCGGAAGATTTTGAGTCGCTGCCCACATACATTATGGATTGCGGTACTGAGGACTCTATGTGTCTGTATGCCAATATCAACACCCACTATTACCTTGAGTCGGTAGGCTATCCTCACGAGTATATCCTTCGTTCGGGTGCGCACGACTGGGTGTTCTGGGAGGCAAGCTATGTGACACTGATTAACCGACTTTGTCAGTATTGGAAGCCCGTCACAGCGGAGGATGAGAAGTAAATTATAATTTAACCATTTATATTACAAACTATTACACAAGTAAAATGAAGAAAGTGATTTTTGCAGCTGCGGCTCTTGTTATGGGCCTCACTGCTTGTTCGAACAACGAGCCTCAGCTCAATGAGAAGAACATTAAGAAAGTTGTAAAAGCGATGACTCTCGAGGAGAAGGCTCGTCTGGTTATCGGTACAGGTATGGCCGGCTTTGACGGTTCGACCGCTGTTGTTGGTGCAACCAACGACCTCGTTCCCGGTGCTGCAGGTACTACTGCTGCTATCGAGCGTCTTGGCATCCCTGCTGTTGTGCTTGCTGACGGCCCTGCAGGTCTGCGTATCAGCCCCACTCGTGAGGGTACCGATGCTACTTTCTATTGCACCGGTTTCCCCGTAGGTACTCTGATGGCTTGTACCTGGAATACCGAGCTCGTTGAGCAGGTAGGTAAGGCTATGGGTGAGGAGGTATTGGAGTATGGTGCAGATGTACTTCTCGCTCCCGCACTCAATATCCATCGTAACCCCTTGTGCGGTCGTAACTTCGAGTACTACTCGGAGGATCCCTACCTCACCGGTAAGATTACCGCTGCTATGGTTAACGGTGTTCAGAGCAATGGCGTAGGTACTTCGATCAAGCACTTCGCAGTTAACAACCAGGAGACCAACCGTCAGATGAACGACGCAATCGTTACTCCTCGTGCGCTCCGCGAGATCTACCTCAAAGGTTTTGAGATTGCTATCAAGGATGCACAGCCCTGGACTATTATGTCGTCGTACAACCACCTCAATGGTGTATATACTTCGGAGAGTCGTGAGCTTCTGACCGATATCGCTCGTGATGAGTGGGGTTTTGAGGGTCTTATTATGACCGACTGGTTCGGTGGTAACTCCTCGCCCGCACAGATGCACGCAGGTAACGACCTGATTATGCCCGGTACCGATCGTCAGTACTTCGATATCATCGAGGCTGTTAACAATGGTAGCCTCTCGATGGAGGACCTCGATACTTGCGTAGAGCGCGTATTGGAGCTTATCGTTAAGACTCCCCGCTTCAAAGGTTTCGAGTATGACAACCAGCCCGACCTCACCGCTCACGCTCAGGTTACCCGTAATTCGGCTGCTGAGGGTATGGTACTCTTGGAGAACAACGGCGCTCTCCCCTTGGCAAAGAATATCAAGAATGTAGCACTCTTCGGTACTACCTCCTACGACTTCATCGCAGGCGGTACCGGTTCGGGTGATGTAAACAAGGCATATGTTATCGACTTGGAGCAGGGTCTTGCTAACGCAGGCTACACTGTAAATGCTGATATCAAGGATATGTACAGCAAGCACGCTGCTGACGAGGCTGCTCGTTTGGCTGCTGAGGCTGCCAGCAAGGCTGCTGATCAGCTGAGCGCATTTATGACCAAGCCCCGCGCAACCGAGTTTGTTCCCACCTCGCGTCAGTTGGCACAGGCTGTTAAGACCAGCGATGTTGCTCTTATCACCATCGGTCGTAACTCGGGTGAGTTCGCTGACCGTAAGGTAGAGGGCGACTTTGCTCTGACCGCAGAGGAGAAGGGTCTGATTGACAATGTAGCTGCTGCTTTCCACGCTGCAGGCAAGCAGGTAGTTGTTGTTCTTAATGTTGGTGGCGTTATCGAGACCGCAAGCTGGAAGAACACTCCCGATGCAGTGCTTCTCGCTTGGCAGGCAGGTCAGGAGGGTGGTAACACTGTTGCTGATGTGTTGGCAGGTAAGGTTAACCCCTCGGGCAAGCTTTCGATGACCTTCCCCGTAGATTATATGGATCACGCTTCGAGCGCAAACTTCCCCTTCGATGAGGAGATGATTGACTTCTCGTTTGGTGCAGGTTCGGTTGGCGATGCAAAGCACGATCGCAAGAATGTTGACTATACCAACTATGAGGAGGATGTATATGTAGGTTACCGTTACTTCGACTCGTTCGGTAAGGATGTATCGTACCCCTTCGGCTACGGTTTGTCGTACACCACTTTTGAGTACAGCAACCCCACTCTCGTTGCTAACAACGGTGAGTACACTGTAACTGTTGATGTTACCAACACCGGTAAGGTTGCCGGCAAGGAGGTTGTTGAGGTTTATATGAACGCTCCCGCTATTGAGGAGGGTCGTCCTATGCAGGAGCTCATCGCATTTGCTAAGACCAAGGAGTTGGCTGCTGGCGAGACTCAGACTCTTACCTTCAACTTCACCGACTATGAGCTTGCTTGGTACGATGTAGCACGCAGTGCTTGGGTAGCTGAGGCTGGTAACTACAACATTCTGCTTGCTGCTTCGTCGCGTGACGTGAAGACTCAGGTGGCTCTCACCGTTGCTAAGGAGAAGATCGTTGAGCAGACTCACGATGTGCTTCACCCTACCCGTGAGCTCAATGTACTGAAGAAGTAGTAGAGAGAGTATCCCACTTCTCGAAGTGAGAAGGTAAAACAAAAGTAGTCTGCAATGGATATTGCAGACTACTTTTGTTTTGTTAAGTCTTTTAGTACCTTATCTTATCCTCTTTCTCCTCCCATTTGCGGAAAGCGGCTAAGGCCTCTTCGCGCATAAAGTGTTCACACTTTATAGATCTCTCCTCATAGTTGAGGTCGAGCTGGTCGTAGATGAAGGAGTCATCAAAACTGATATCCTTTGCATCGGATTTGGTGTTGCCATAACAGATGCGCTCCACGCCCGCCCAATAGAGTGCACTGAGGCACATAGGGCAGGGCTCACACGAACTATACACCGTACAACCATCGAGCTTAAAGGTGTTGAGTGCGGAGCAGGCTGCCCGAATTGCCGACACCTCGGCGTGGGCTGTGGGATCATTGTTGGGGGTTACGCGGTTTGCTCCTGTGGCAATAACCTCGCCATCTCTCACTACAACGGCACCAAACGGACCTCCACCTGTATCGATGTTGGCTACTGACAGATCGATTGCCATCTGCATAAACTTGCGGTCTTCGACCGAGAAATCGGTTGTCTCGGCTAATATCTTCTTGCCCATTCTGTATATATTATATTAAGGTATATCACGACGGTTACCAACAAATATACAAAAATATCGCCGAATACTCCAATCTGCTACTTAGAAAGTTGCATCGAGCATCACGGGGTAGTGGTCGGAGATGTAGGGTGCGCCATAATCCTTGTCGCGCAGTACGCTAAACGACTGTGCCTCTGCGCCGCGGAAGAATATATGGTCGAGGCGTGTGTCTGCTGCGCCCCAGCCGTTGTAGGTGGTGCGGGGATCGGTAGTTGGTGCCACCTCGCGTGCATCCAGCATATCGGCTTTGAGAGGCTCAAATATCGGGTCGGTGGTATCGGTGTTGAAGTCGGCAGTGACAAAGGCTGTCATCCCCGCAGGAACAATCTCTCGGGCGCGCTCCACGATGAGAGCAAGTCCCTCGCGCTGCGCCTCCTTACCTATGTGGTCGAGGTGGGTGTTGAGGTAGGCAAACTCCTTTCCTGAGGAGCGCATACGCAGTTTTGTCCAGGTACAGGTGCGCTTATAGGCCGCATCCCAGCCGATTGATGGCGTGTCGGGGCTCTCCGAGAGCCAGAATGTGCCGCCATCAAGCAGCTCCACCTTGTCGCGGAGGTAGAAGATAGCCATATGCTCGCCCGAACTCTTGCCATCCTCGCGGCCAACGCCAATGTGGCCATACTGAGGAAGATTCTCAACTAAAAATGCCATCTGCTCGGGAGTGGCCTCCTGCAGTCCGAAGAGGGTGGGGCACTCCTCGGCAATCATATTGAGGGTTGCCTGTTTGCGATATTCCCAACTGTTCTCCCCATCATTCACTCCGCTAAGACGGATGTTGTAGGAGATAATGCGGATACTCTCTTTCTCTGCCGAGCAACTCAGCAGTGCCATTGACAATAAAATAAATGCAAATGTGAAAAATCTCTTCATTTGTTCGATTCTTTTAGGTGTTTACTCTTTACAAAGATACTCTTTTTTGCGGATTATCCATATAATTAGTACCTTTGTCTATAACAAATCACTCCATAACTTAAAGTATGTACGACAAAAGAGTTTCCTCTACCAATCGTGGATCTATAGTTATTATGATTGACCTTTCGGCTTCAATGATGAGCGAGGTTATCTATTGTGGCAACCATACCACCAAAGCCGATGTTGCAGTTATGGCTGTAAATCAGTTGATTGATGAATTGCTCCTGCGTTGTCGTCGCTTCGATGTGTGGAACGACTATTTTGACCTGTGTGTTGTGGGCTATTCGGGGAGTGGGGCAGTGTCGCTGCTCTCTTCCGATATTGAGTTTATCTCGCTCACTTCTCTCCTGCGTCGTCAGCAAAGAGCCGAAGTAGGGCTGAAGCATATCACGACAAGAGAGGGCGTTGTGGTCACTCCCGCCACCTACAATGTTTGGATAAAGCCCCAATTTGAGGGTAAGACTCCTATGAATAGCACCTTCCGCACGGTGACCAATCTGTTGCGTGGCTGGTGTCGCAGGCGTGCTAATGTCGATAGCTTCCCGCCCATTGTCTTTAATATAACCGACGGCCAATTTACCGATGCCTCTGACGAGGAGATGTTGCTCTCGGCCGAGAGGCTTACCTCGACAGGAACAACAGATGGCAATACCCTGCTGATAAACATCTGCTATGCCACACCCAATGAGGTGAGGCGTGAGCGAGGATTTTTCCTCCACCCATCTAACGAACCACTGCCCACAGGACGCGGAGTGGAGAGCCTGCATCGTATGGCGAGTGAGATCCCCGAAGAGTTGTGCAGGAGATTGGCAAACTATATTGAGCCGCACCACCGTCCGCCATTTAAGGCTTTGTGCTACAACTCCTCACCCGAAGAGTTGGTTAATTTCCTCTCGATAGGGACTACATCCATAGTTTTTGGTAGGTAAAGAGTAGAAAAAAGTGAGATGTAAATATAGAAAATAGTATATTTGCCCCAGAAACAGATTCAATAACTATAAACTCAAACAACAATGAAAAAAACTATTCTTTTGTGTGCTGCAGCATTCGCTATGGCATCGTGCAACTCTGAGAAGGAGGCTGCAATCGTTGAGAACATCGTTGCTTACACCGAGGTTGGTGATACTGCAATGAGAGTTAACGCTATCGAGATTACTGTTAGCAATCCCAAGTCATTGAAGGGTCTGACCGCTGAGGACTTCGACTTCATTAACAACGCTCCCGATGGTTTTGTAAATCCTGAGACCGGCGGTGCTATTGAGGTATATGCTGAGGATGGTATCGTGGTTACCCGCAACAAGAATGTACTCCGCATCGAGGCTACTCCTTTCAATATCAGTGGTGCTCGTGGACAGGGCTGGCGTAATGAGCCTTGGCAGCTGATTTGTGCAGCTGACAGCAACCTCAATGTGTCGCTCGCAGATGTTAACGACCGTCGTATTGATGTGCTTGACGACTGTATCAAGGGTGAGTTTACCTATGCAGGTCTGACTCGCGAGTATATCCTCCACCTGCCTAAGGATGAGAAGGGTAACGTAATTGAGAACGCACCTCTGCTCGTATGGCAGATTGGTGGTGGCGAATACAATCGCGATCTTATGACTGCTGCAACTGCAAACCGTTGCATCGTGTCGCTTCCCGACGAGGGTGTGCCTTGTGCTACTCTGATGTTTGCTATCGCTAACCCCAACTACTCTTACAGCGCATCGTTGGATCCCGAGCGTATTAAGCTCGTTGACCGCAACAACGCACTCCAGATGGCATTTATAGACCAGCTGATTGCTGAGGGTAAGGTTGATGGCAGCAAGCTCTTCTGTGCAGGTGCATCGAGCGGTGGTGGTTGCACTATGCGCTTTATGATGCAGTTCCCCGACCGCTTCAAGGCTGCTATCCCCTGCTGCGCTATGGACCCCATCGTTCCTATCCACCAGGTGAAGGAGAAGTATGATGGTCAGTTTACCGACGACCTTGTAGCTGCTTTCCAGGATAAGGTTTACAAGTGGAACGGTACCGATATGGTGTTGAGCGATATCGACACTGAGGCTTTCGTTAACCTGCCTATGTTCTTCGTTCACGCTGAGTCGGATACCACTTGCAAGGTTATCAGCTCGCACGCATACTATGGTGCTCGTGAGCGTCTGGGCGCAAAGAACGACAAGATCCAGATCTACGACGACGCTTATATGCAGAAGTTCGGTATCTCGAAGATGATTAGCCACTTCTCGTGGGTACCCCTGCTCAACGACTACTCGGAGGGTACTGCAATGGATTGGTTGGTTAAGCAGATGTAATTTTTGCTCGGACAATAAATCAGATAAATCCCTAAATGGTATAGGCTGCAAAGCCTAATGAATAAAAAATCCCGCTACCTTCGCAAAGGTGGCGGGATTTTGTTGTTTGGGGATTTTGTTTGTTCGGGAAAAATGCTTTATCTTTATAGAGCAAAATGTGGCGGAGTATGAAGCGTAAGATAATTGCAATCTATAATTTCTATGTTGACGGCTTCAAGAATATGACTTGGGGCAGGCAGCTATGGTGGCTTATTTTGCTCAAAGCAGTACTACTGTTCTTGGTGCTGAGACTCTTTTTCTTCAAACCCATTCTTGCGGGCAAGAGCGATGAGCAGAAGATCGAATATGTCAGCACCGAACTCCTGACACGCTAGTTTTATGCATTTTTACGCTATATCTAATAGTTACTAATAACCTAATAATGTAAACTTATGGTAGAATCTGCATTGGTTGGTTGGTCGAGATTGCAGTTTGCGCTCACCGCCGGTTACCACTGGATTTTTGTCCCGCTCACTCTGGGTCTGGCTGTGATTATGGCTGTGATGGAGAGTGTCTATGTCAAGACAGGGGACGAGTTTTGGAAGAAGACAGCCAAATTCTGGATGAAACTCTTTGCTATCAACTTTGCAGTTGGTATCGCTACGGGTATCATCTTGGAGTTCCAATTTGGCACCAATTGGAGTAACTACTCGTGGTTTGTGGGCGATATCTTCGGTGCGCCACTCGCCATTGAGGGTATTTTTGCCTTCTTTATGGAGGCCACCTTCTTCGCGGTGATGTTCTTCGGCTGGGAGAAGGTGAGCAAGCGCACACACCTTGTCACAACATGGCTGACGGGTATTGGTGCCGCTATTTCGGCTCTATGGATTCTTATCGCCAATAGTTGGATGCAACACCCTGTGGGTATGGAGTTTAACCCCGATACCGTACGCCACGAGATGGTCGATTTTTGGGCTTTGGTACTCAACCCCGTTGCTATCTCCAAGTTCTTCCACTCGGTGTTTAGCGGCTGGATGACGGGTGCTATCTTCGCTATCGGTATCAGTTGCTGGTATCTGCTCAAAAAGCGCGAGACCCGCTTTGCGCTGGCAAGTATCCGTGTGTCGGCTATTGTGGGCATTATCGGTACCTTTGCCGTTATGCTCAGTGGCGATAGTTCGGGTATTCACGTGGCTAAGTATCAACCGATGAAACTCGCTGCAGCAGAGGGACTTATGGATGGTGGCGAGCGCGCTCCGTTCTCGATAGTTCCTGGCGTTGAGGTGCCGGGTATGCTCTCGATTCTCGCTACTCACGATATTAACGGCTATGTCCCCGGTATCAATAATCTGCTCGATGGCTACACTACTCCCGAGGGCGTGGTTGTCCCCTCGGCAGAGGAGAGAATCGAGCGTGGTAAGAGCGCTATTGAGGCATTTAGCGACTATCGTACGCTGCGTGAGAGTGACCCTGCGGCTGCTGCTGAGGCACGCAAGGTGCTTGATGAGAATATCGACTACTTTGGCTATGGATATATCGACTCGCCTGAGGAACTTGTGCCATCCGTGGGGTTGGTCTATTGGGCTTTCCGTGTGATGGTTGGTCTGGGTTGCGCACTCCTTTTGTTGATGGTGGTGGTGCTCTGGGCCGAGTTTAAGAAAAAGCTGACCAAGATGACTTGGCTGCAATGGGTGGCATTGTTCTCGATTCCGTTTGTCTATTTTGCCGGTCAGGCGGGTTGGATTGTGGCAGAGGCAGGTCGCCAGCCATGGGTGATTGAGGGGTTGTTGCCCACCAAGGCGGCAGTGTCGAGTGTTAGTGTAGGTGCGGTGCAGACCACCTTCTTCCTCTTCGTGGCTATCTTCACCCTCTTCCTCGTTATCGAGTTGCGCATATTGATTAAGGCTATCAAGAAGGGTCCCGAGATTGAAAACCAATAAATCGAACAAACTATGATTGACTATATATTTTTACAGAACTATTGGTGGTTCATTATTTCTCTGCTGGGCGGATTGTTGGTCTTTCTGCTCTTTGTGCAGGGCGGTAATGCGCTGATTTTCCTGGCAGGCAAGAGCGAGGATGAACGCGAACTGATTATCAACTCGACAGGTCGCAAGTGGGAACTCACCTTTACTACTCTTGTGACTTTTGGCGGTGCTTTTTTCGCCTCGTTCCCACTCTTTTATAGCACAAGTTTTGGCGGCGCATATTGGGTGTGGATTCTGATTCTTATCACTTTTGTTTTCCAGGCTGTGTCGTATGAGTTTCAGGGTAAGGCGGGTAATCTGTTGGGCAAGAACGCTTTCCGCACCTTCCTGACGATTAATGGTTGCTTGGCTCCGCTGCTGATTGGTACGGCTGTCGGTACCTTCTTTACAGGGTCGCAGTTTGTGGTTGATAAGGCGGCAGTGGCCGATATCGGCTCGCCCGTGATTAGCCGTTGGATGAGTGGTTGGCACGGCTTGGAGGCTGTGGCAGAGCCATTCAATGTAGGTTTCGGTCTGATGGTGATGTGCTTGGCGGTGAGCCTTGGCGCACTCTATATGATTAACAATATCGACAATGAAAGCCTCGCAGGACAACTGCGCAAGGCACTCACTGTCAGCTTTGCAGGCTTTCTGGTGACTTTGGTGTTTGTGCTTGTGAAGCTGTTGACGATGGATGGCTTTGCGGTCGATGCCGAGGGCGTTGTGTTAATGGAGAGTCATAAGTATCTGCACAACCTCTTGCAGATGCCTGTGGTGCTGATTCTCTTTCTTGTGGGGGCAGTGCTTCTGGTGTGGGGCGTTGTGGCTACTCTCTTGAAGAGTGGCTTTAAGCGCGGTATCTGGCTCTCGGGTGCGGGTACTGTGATGGCTGTGATGGCTCTGTTTATGATTGCGGGCTATAACAATACTGCATTCTACCCCTCGACCTATGATTTGCAGTCGTCGCTCACGCTGGCGAATAGCTGTTCGAGCGAGTTTACCCTCAAAACTATGGCTGTGGTGTCGCTGATTATCCCCTTTGTGGTGGCCTATATCGCCTACTTCTGGCACAAGATGGACAAGAAGTCCCTAACCACCGAGGAACTTAAAAATAGCGATAAGTACTAATCTGCCATCTACTTACACTAAGCGAGCACCTCATTTCGGGGTGCTCGCTTTGGTGTAGTATTTTGCGATATTTTGGTTATATTTGTCGCCGAAATCGACTATAATTATAGCCTATGTTTGCAAAAATACTGCTTGTATTATTCTATCTGCTCGCCCCTGCCGGAGTGCTGTGGGCTACTCGTAAGTTTGAAGTTTTCCGTCGCCTTGGGCCTGTGTTGTCGCTCTATATCCTTGGCGTAGTGGTTGCCAATGTTGGCATATTTCCCTCTGACCCTGAGGCACATAGTTCTTTTCTCGCCTTCCAGGAGAGTGTGTCGGAGATACTTGTGCCATTGGCACTACCGATGATGCTCTTTGGTTGTAACTTCAAGAATTTTTCGGTTGGCAAGAGCCTGCGCGCCTTTATTATTGGTGTGCTTTCGGTAGTGGCTATCGTTGTGGCGAGCTATATGATGTTTGCCGATAAACTCGGTGCTGAGGCACCCAAGATGGCGGCTTCGCTCGTGGGTCAATATACGGGCGGTGCGGCAAACCTTGCCTCGGTAAAGCAGATGGTGGGGCTTAGTACGGAGAATTTTGTGATGCTCTCAACCTGCAACCTTATTGTGTCGTTCTTCTACCTGATGTTCCTGATGGGTGGCGGTGTTACTATGGCGCGTAAGATTGTGGGTCGCAAAAGCTATGTGGTGCAAGAGGTTGAGGTCAATGATGAGAATCCCTATCGCGACTTTGCAAAGCGTGAGTCTATCGTGCAGCTGCTCAAAGTGTTGGGCGTGTCGCTTGTGGTGATGGGTATCTCTGTGGGCGTGGGCACGGTTGTGGGTGGCGAATCGGGAATCTCGATGGTGGCACTCATCCTCACAATTACCACTCTGTCGCTGCTGATGACCTTGTCGAAGAGGGTGCGCAACTGGGATAAGAGCTACGATGCGGGTATGTATATCATCTATGTATTCTGCTTGGTTATGGCGACTATGGCCGACCTCTCGTCCATTAATTGGCAGCAGAGTCTATTTGTGCTTCTGTTCCAGGCGGTTATTATCTTTGGCTCGCTGTTTATGACAATCTTGTTTGCTCGCCCCCTGGGTGTAGACGCCGATACGGCAGTTATCACCTCGAATACCCTTGTGAACTCGCCCGTGTGCGTGCCGATGATTGCCGCCACGATGAAGAATAGAGATGTCGTTGTTGTGGGCATCACCAACGGCCTCGCAGGTTACGCTGTCGGCAACTACCTCGGCTACCTCATCTTCCAACTGCTGATGGTGTTGTAGGGGAGGGGTGTTGCATAAGAGGCAACTAATGCATAACTTTGTCTAAACCAAACTGCAAGACCTATGAAAGAAGCCGGTTATGTATATATTTTGACCAATCCGAGTTTCAAGGAGGATTGGGTGAAAATTGGCAAGAGTTCCCGCCCTGTGGACATCCGTTCCAAAGAGTTGGATAATACCGCCGTGCCCCTGCCATTTGAAATCTACGCAACCTTAAAGACGGTGAAGTATTCGGAGGTGGAGCGTGCTGTACATCAAACAATTGATAGTTTGACGGACTTGCGAATCCGCCAAAATAGAGAGTTCTTCAATATTACTCCAAGCGAAGCCCTAAATATCCTCAAGCGTATGGCAACAATGCTGGATGATGCGGAGATAGTGGAGTACAAAAAAGAAGAGGTTGTAAATGAGGTTGCTAAGACTGATAAGTTACAACCACGTCACGAAAAGAGGAAGGCTTTTTGGATAGAATTCATTCAATACTGCAAAGATAATGATGGTGTTTATGCTAATAACTCGCCCGTGGGGGAGAATTGGATTGGTAAATCAATTCGTGTTCCTTATGGTATAAATATGTGGGCTGTTATTGGTTATAACTTTGCCAGAATTGAGATATATTTTAATTCCGGTAATAAAGATACCAATAAAGAGGTTTACGACTATCTCTATTCCCGCAAAGATGAGATAGAAACAGAATATGGGCAACCGCTAATTTGGCAGAGATTGACTGATAAAGTCACTTGCCGTATTAAAGATGAAAGAGAGTATCAATGTTTTGATTTAGAAGATAAAACGGAATTGTTTGCATTTATGAAAGATGCAAGCGATAAGATGTCGGTTATCTTCCATAACTATATTCTGGAGTACCAAAAGTAGGCGGGATTGACTCGCTGCGCTCGTCTTTCCCTTGGGGATGTATCTATAATGAAAACATAAGGAGGTCAAAGTTGACCTCCTTTATTTTTTATATTCATTTTGAAGTAGTTAACGGTTTTCGAACTCACTTCAAAACCACCCAAAATACCCGTTATTCCCGAAATCTCCCTAGCTAAGCCAGCAGAAACTCTGTTGCCGAGTCGAAGATAGAGTTGAACGAACTAATCACCTCGGGGTTATTGCTCTGCGTACCGGAGGGGAAGGGGGCTTGGTGGGAGTACTCGAATGGGAAGTCGCGCTCCTCGATTACTCTCTTGCCCAACTCAATGGGATAGAGGCAGGTAGCACCGTCGGTGGTCATCACCTTGTCGTGGCGCATAGTGATAATATGTACTCTCTCGCCAAGTGCCGCCAATCTCTTCTCACGCTCCTCGCGCAGGTGGTCGGGACGTAGCAGCAGACGGAAGGCGTGATCAAATTCGGAGCCGACACCGGTCGAGGGCGTGGAGTTGATAAAGATATTGCCGTAGTAGCTATGGAGTGCCTCAAAGGAGCTGCCGTCAAGGATATTCTTCGCCAGACCGTTCATCTTATTAAACGACGAGCCACCCATAAAGATAAACAATCGGCTCTCATCAAGCAGTCCGTCAGGGTTGGCGAGCATCATCACCTGAGCCGCCATAGCACCTATCGAATAGCCGAAGAGGTCGCAACGGCTCCCCTTGCGGAATAACGAGTGGTCGCCACGCTCAATCTGAGCAAGTAGCTGGCTGAGGTTATAGCAGCTCTCAATACCTGAGGTGTAGAAACGATAGGGCGCGTCTGAGATGCGGGCAGAGAGGGTGACATTGGCAAACGAAGCCTCGCTATTCTCGGGATTGCTTGCCGAGCGCAACTTATGCCAGAGAAGGGTGCGACGCGGATTGTACCAATCGGCAGGAGTGCGGTTCATATGGAAGGCAAGCGGGAAGAGAATCACAGGACGACGGGTCTGATATGCCAAACGGTCTGCCCAAGCGAGATATTTGGCCCACGAACGCTCGTTGAGGCCGTGGAGCAGGATTGTGGCGCGGTCGAAGTGTTCGCCACAGCCGTGCGGTACAAAGATATTATAGGTGAAACCTCGGTTTTCGCTCACCTGCTCGTCGCGAATATCGGCGTAGTCAAAGACGGGCAGCCCCTTCTGCAAAGCATTAATCTGCTCTGCACCAAGTGCTTGCTCAAAGCGAAAACGATAAATATCGGTATTTGCGCCAACCGTAAATTCGGATGCGGACGAAAACAAACTCCACAGATTCTCTGTATAACTCTTAAAATCGAACATTTTTCTCTTACTTTTTAATTGACATTCGCCACCTTTCTTGGTACGCAGCAGGTACTCAAAGTAGCGGTTGCTAAAAATGTGTAAGATAGCGTTCGGTTTTGCGGTGTAGGTCTGTGCTGTAAAAATGACCGACGGACGGCTACACACAGCATAGAACGTTTTCTTACGAAAGTTAAATTTTGCTGTCCGTCGGTCCGTGTTTTTTTTGACTTTCGTATTGCAAACATAGCACACACTTTGAGCCATTGCAAATTAATGGTCTATACACTACCTGACAGGTGCTAAAAGTGTAATTTACGGGGTAAAAATCACTAAATAGGGGTGAAATTCGGCTTTGAGAGAATAATGAATTGGGATTATTCCTATATTTGTGGGGTGAAATTCGCCCCAATAGGAGGGGTATTCTAAGTGAGTGGAGTATGACTAAGGAGGAGAAATTAGAGCGAAAAACGGCTCGCAAAGCAGCCCGAGTAGAGCGCAAATCGGAGCGCAAAAGCCGTCGTGCGGAGCGCAGAGCACACCGCAGAGAACGAAGAGTCTATTGGCGCAAGTGGCGCGAGAATGACTATCAGACCTCGCGCGAGAAGGCACTCAGTGCAGAGGGGCAGGGTGTGATAATGCTCACCTCGCTAAAGGTGGCACCTTACATTTACTCATCTCGCTCGCAATTGATCATCATCGCCTTTACGGCAATTTTCGCGCTCTTGTTCATCAATATCTACACCCCATTTAACTCCTACTCGTGGGCACCGATGAACGAAACACGCTACTTTGTCAGCTCGACAATTGTAGTGGGTGGCGGACTTATATTGGTGATCCTCAGCCGAATAATAATGAACCTCTGCTCGCGCCGCAGAGGAATATACTATTGGTTGTATATACTTTGGATTATTTGCGAGATAGGATTAATGGCCATCGGCTTTACAATTGTTGCCGTAGCACTTCGTATGCAAAACGACTTTATGCAGGCACTTGGCACCTCGTTTAAGAATACTGCACTCATCTACTGCATACCTTATATTATATCGCTCATCTATCTGAGTTGGCGCGAGAATCTACGTCGTCTGCAAGAGATGGAGAGAGCAAATGCGGCTGCAACCCCAATTCCAAGCACCGAGGAGGGTAGTGGCGACTCTGCCGAGCAGGAGGATATGAAGCAGGAACAGACAGAGCAAGTTGTTTACAATCAGCCTGCTATGTTGCACTTCTACGACGAGCGCGGCGAGTTGCGATTGTCTGTTGGCAGTGAGAGTCTGATATATATCGAGGCGGCAGACAACTACACATGCATCCACTACCTCAATAAGGGCGTAGTGCGCAAGACTATGATTCGCAGCAGCCTTAAACGCATAGGCGAGCAGCTCAGTGGCAGTAATGTGCGTCGTTGCCACCGCTCCTATATGGCCAACCTCGATCAAGTGAAAATTATCCGCAGGGATAAGGAGGGTGCTCACCTGGAGATGGGTATTGATGGAGTGCCCGACATCCCGATCTCAAAGACCTACAGCAACGATATTTTGCAGTGGTTTATCGGGTAGTGGTTCTCGCTACCTCATAATAAAAAAGTAGTCTGTGATAATTCACAGACTACTTTTTTATTGATATGCTCCTCACAAGAGAAGTGCAAAATTTGCCAGCCGGATAAACTTACTACATTCTGGAAGGTACTGTAATACCCAACAATCCCATACCGGTCTTGATGACCTTTGCCACCAGTGCCGACAACTGCAAGCGCATGGCGCGAATTGCAGCGTTCTCCTCGCGGAGAATCGAGTGGTCGTGGTAGTAGCCATTGTACATCTTCGCCAAGTCGTAGACGTATGCGGCAATCAGTGCGGGCGAGTAGTTCTCACCAGCCGACAATACGGTTGCGGGGAAGTCTACCAGATATTTGATAAGCTCCACCTCCTCAGGGAGATAGGTAGCGCCATTGCTATTGAGTACCTCGCCCTCGGCCTTACGCAACACCGAGCAGATACGAGCGTGAGTGTACTGTACGAAGGGGCCTGTATTACCATTGAAATCGATACTCTCGCGGGGGTTGAAGAGCATAGTCTTCTTGGGATCTACCTTCAGGATGAAGTATTTGAGTGCGCCCAGACCTACTGTGTGGCATACCTCAGCAACCTCAGCCTCGCTCAGGCCATCGAGCTTGCCGAGCTCCTGCGACATCTCTTTTGCAGTGCCCACCATATCCTCGATAAGATCGTCAGCATCAACCACAGTACCCTCGCGCGACTTCATCTTACCCTCAGGTAGCTCCACCATACCATAGGAGAGGTGGAAGATATCGTCGCTCCACGCGTAGCCCAACTTCTTGAGCACGAGTTTCAGCACCTGGAAGTGGTAGTTCTGCTCATTACCCACAACATATATCATACCGTCGAGCGAGTTGTCCTCAAAACGACGGAAAGCGGTACCGAGATCCTGAGTCATATATACCGAGGTGCCGTCGCCACGGAGGAGCAGCTTCTCGTCAAGACCATCACCAGTCAGATCGATCCATACCGAGCCATCTTCGCGACGGTAGAACACGCCCTTTGAAAGACCCTCGTCAACCAACTCTTTACCATGTAGATAGGTCTGCGACTCGTAGTAAATTTTGTCGAAGTTAACGCCCATAGCCTTGTAGGTAACATCAAAGCCCTCATAAACCCAGCCGTTCATCTTCTCCCACAGAGCGCGTACCTCGCTGTCGCCCATCTCCCACTTGCGGAGCATCTCCTGAGCATCGCGAAGAATAGGAGCCTGCTTCTTAGCCTCCTCCTCAGTCATACCGCCTGCCACGAGCTCTGCAACCTCAGCCTTGTAGTGCTTGTCGAACTCTACATAGTATTTACCTACCAGGTGGTCGCCCTTCATACCACTGCTCTCGGGGGTCTCGCCCTCGCCATAACGCTGCCAAGCAATCATACTCTTGCAGATGTGGATGCCGCGGTCGTTTACCAGATTGGCCTTGATGACATTGTAGCCACATGCCGAGAGAATCTGCGATACGGAGTAACCGAGCAGATTGTTACGAATATGGCCCAGGTGGAGAGGCTTGTTGGTATTAGGCGAGGAGTACTCTACCATCACAGTCTTGCCATTCGAGGCAGCGATACCGTAGTTCTCGGTAGCAGCCATTTCGGCAAAACGCTCAGCCCAGAACGACTCGCAAAGCGAGATGTTCAGGAAGCCCTTGATAACATTGTAGGACTTCACCTGCTCGGGCAGACGGGCAGCAAGTGCCGCACCAATCTCCTCGGCAGTGGCATCGGGCGACTTGCGACTGGTGCGCAAGAGCGGAAATACAACCAAGGTGTAGTCACCCTCAAACTCCTTTCGTGTCTTCTGAAGCTGCAGATCGATACCTGTTGCTCCATAGAGTGCCTCAACGCACCCTGCAATCTCCTTCAAGAGGTGTTTCTCGATATTCATCTTTGTCTGTTCGGAAAAATTTTTCGCAAAGATAATCATTTGCACCGATTTAGCCAACCCTTTTATACGCCCCATTTGCGCAGGTTGGGGATAATTATTACTTTTGTGGCACGAAAAATTGATTTGATAGATGAAAATCGGAGATTTAGACCTCGGCGAAAAGACACTCCTCCTCGCACCGATGGAGGATGTAACCGACCCCTCATTCCGCTATATGTGTAAGGAGTTTGGGGCTGATGTGGTATATACCGAATTCATCTCCTCCGACGGCCTTATCCGCGACGGTGCAAAGTCGGTTAAGAAGCTGGATATCTGCGACTTTGAGCGACCTGTCGGAATCCAGATCTATGGCCACCTGATTGAGCCTATGGTGGAGGCTGCACGCATTGCCGAGGCTGCAAATCCCGATATTATAGATATCAACTTTGGCTGCCCCGTGCGCAAAATCGCCACTCGCGGTGCCGGCAGCGGTATGATGCGAGATGTGCCACTGATGGTGGAAATGACGCGCCAGATTGTCAATGCCGTGAAGAAGCCAGTGACAGTCAAGACACGACTCGGCTGGGACGACGACAACAAAAATATCGAGGATATCGCGCTCCGACTGCAAGATGTTGGTATTAAAGCACTTACTATACACGGTCGCACCCGCGCACAGCTCTATACCGGCACTGCCGATTGGACGCTGATTGGCAAAATCAAGAACGACCCGCGCATCCATATCCCTATCATCGGCAATGGCGACATCTGCTCGGCTCAGGGGGCAAAGGAGGCATTTGATAAGTATGGCGTGGATGGCGTGATGATTGGTCGCGCAACCTACGGCCGTCCCTGGATTTTCCGCGAGATAAAGCACTATTTGGCTACGGGCGAGATTCTCCCACAACCATCTGTGCGCGAGAGAGTTGATATTGCAAAACGCCACCTCGCAAAGTCGATTGAGGTGAAGGGTGAGCATATTGGCGTTATCGAGATGCGTCGCCACCTGAGCAACTATTTCAAGGGTCTGCCCGACTTCAAGCAGACACGCATCAAACTCGTTACCCTCTACGATATCCCCGAACTCTTCGCTACGCTCGACTATGTGGCAGAGAATTGGGGCGACTACGATCTAAGCCAAACACTGCCGACACCTCTGAGTCACGAAGCAGGACGATAAGAAAAAAGAGAGAGTTTAGCACGCTAAACTCTCTCTTCTGTTTCTCCTAATTTATTTTATAGGTATAACTCCAACAGACCCTCCGGGAGCTGGAATTTAATCTCTCTCTTTCGGCGGGAGATTTTGCGGATAAACTCATCAACGACAGGTACATAGACATCCTTACCATCAACCTCCACCTCAAATAGCGGGTTGATCTCGTCGTCGTTATATCCCACAATCTCGCCCTCCTCCTTCCGACCAACAAAGGTCACGCGCCAGCCGAGTAACTCCTCCATACTGCTCCACGCCTCGTCATCCTCGCCATCGTAGGCGGCAACTTCGGCATCGGGGTTGGTGGCATAGAATTCTCGACCGAGCAACTCCTCGCTGCGGCGTGGGGTATCGTAGTCGTCGATGGCAATCACCGCACCACGACCTCGACGCACAAAGGAGGATATAAAAAGAGGAACCGTCAGCGAGTTGATACTCACAAATAACGGTTCCTCCGAATCATAGTCGGCAGGAAAACGGTCGTAGAGGTTGGCTACAACCTCACCCTCAGTACCATAGAGTTTGGTAAACTTTCCTACCGGCAGATTGCTCATAGCGGGCAACTACTAAGCCTCCTCTGCGGGAGCCTCAGCCTCAGCCTCCTCAGCAGCAGCGGCAGCAGCAGCCTCAGCGGCAGCAGCACGCTTTGCCTCAACAGCCTTAGCCTTAGCCTCGTTAACCTTAGCCTCCTCAGCCAAGCGAGCCTTAGCGGCAGCAGCCTTGTCACCTGCAATCTTGTTGGTCTTGGCAGCAATGCGGCCCTCTTTCTCACCCATCCACTTAGCGAACTTAGCCTCAGCAGCATTCTCATCAAATGCGCCCTTAGCTACACCACCAAGGAGGTGTTTCTTGTACAATACACCCTTGTACGAGAGAATTGCACGACAAGTATCAGTGGGTTGTGCGCCTTTCTGCAACCAATCCAGAGCTTTGTCAAAGTTCAGGTCGATTGTGGCAGGATTGGTGTTGGGATTGTAAGTACCAATCTTCTCGATAAATTTACCATCACGTGGCGCCCTGCCGTCTGCAACAACGATATGATAGAAAGCATAACCTTTCTTACCGTGTCTTGCCAATCTGATTTTTACAGACATTTTCTTAGCGTTTTATTAATTAATAATTTGTTGATTACAAGGGTTCTACCCCTGACTTTCCGCGTGTCTCCACGCGAAATAGCCCGCAAATATAATCACTTTTTCTCTGACTCGCAATTTTTTGGCGTTTTTTTTCACTATCAGCAAGATAGGGCAGGAAATACATACTCCGCACCAACTCCGCCTGACAATACTGTGTGGATGTAAGGCATTGCGCTACGCACTCAAAAACGGCAGGCTTTTTGTTTTGGTGGGATGGTGCAGGTTGTCTGATGTGGCCACTTGCGGAGAACTAATTGTTTAATTTGTTTATAGACAGAGAGATGAAAAAAATTACTATGTTTTTGATGCTTACCATTGGTGCTATGTGTGTGTTTGGTCTCGTGGGGTGTAACGATGACGATGGTCCCGATGCAACACAGTTATTGACTGGCACCTGGGAGCAGACGGCATCTGAGGGCTGGCTCCGAGAGAATGGCGAGCTGATCTACAAGTGGGACGAGAATGAGAGCGATACCCGCTTTGAATTTAAGCAAGACGGCAGTTTTGTGGAGTATCTCAGCGAAGGCTCGGGTTGGGATATCTACGCTCAGGGTACCTGGCACTGCAAGAACGATCTGCTGAGACTTCATTACCCCAATGAAGAGGGTACGGAGGACGATGAGGTTGTAGATATGCGCGTCTATTATATCACCGACTACACCTTGTGGCTTGATTATCACTACGACGTTCGTGCCGAGAAACAGCACTATGTAGGCTTTATGCGCTCGGCCTTCCAGCGTATTACCTCAAGCACCCCTATGCCATTGTAGTGGTGTGATTCGTCTTGTTCTATGGCAGCCCGATACTTTGAGTGTCGGGCTTTATTGTATATTTTTGGGGAGAAATTGCTTGATTGTTGGATAAAACGAAAAAAACTCTTAATTTTGTCGCCCGAAATGGTCTCGTAGCTCAGTTGGATAGAGCAACAGCCTTCTAAGCTGTGGGTCGTGGGTTCGAATCCCGCCGGGATCACTTAAAAAAAAAGAGAAACGACAGAGCTGATGTTCTGTCGTTTCTCTTTTTTAAGCTCCCCAGCGGTAGAGGCGTTAAGCGAAGCAGACTGCAAGTCTGCGCAGTAGCCAATCACGCCAAAGGCTTTTTTCAAAGCTACTACTCCAACTCAGGATGTACGATCATCTTGGTTTTGGGGGTGGTGATCAATTTCTGCAGTTTGTCGAGATCGGTTGGTTGACCGCTACCGCCAAAGTGGTAGGGGTAGAAGATCTCGGGCTCGATGGTGTTAATCACCTCTGCTGCCTGCTCGGGGAGCATTGTGTAGGGCTGATTTACCGCGAGGAACACCACATCCATACCTTTCTGTGCGAGCATATCGGGCTGAGGCTCGCTGTCGCCTGCTACATAGATGCGCTCGCCGCCGATGGTGAGCACATAGCCGTTGTCGCGTCCCTTGGGGTGGAAGTTACTGCGTGCCTCAGTGTTGTGTGCAGCCACTGCCTCCACCTTGAGCCAGCCGTCTATGGTCATACTCTCGCCATTGCGCATAATTTTGGCTGTCGGCTCCTTCTCTGCCACCTCGGGGTTGCAGATGAGGGTCTTGGGTGCGAGAGTCTTGATTGCCGCTGCGTCGTAGTGGTCACCGTGGCTGTGGGTGACGAGCACTACATCGGCTTTTGGGAGTGCCGAATAGTCTGCCTCGCTGCCTACGGGGTCGATATAGACCACCTTGTTGTCGTAGGATACGGCAATACTGCCGTGACCGAACATAATATAACTAATCTCCTTGCCATCCTTCGCGGTGTAGGTATCTACGGGATGGGGTGTGAAACTGAGTATTGCAGCCATCATTAAAGTAATCATAAGATAAGCAGTTAATTAATTAGTATTTTAAGCAACGGTTATTTTAGTATTTAAGATACTTATCGAGCCAACCGAAGAACTCTCTGTTCCAAACCACATTGTTCTGGGGCTGGAATACCTGATGTGCCTCATTCTCAAATACTACCAAGCGCGAGGGGATGCCCTGTACGCGGGCAGCGGTGAAGGCCTCGAGGCTCTGGGTGAAGGGGATACGGTAGTCCTTCTCACCGGTGAAGATGAGGATGGGAGTGTCCCACTTCTCGGCAAACTTATGGGGTGAGTTTGCATAGGAACGCTGTGCTACAGCATTGCTCTTATCCCAATATGCGCCACCGTAGTCGCGGTTTACAAACCACAACTCCTCGGTCTGACCATACATACTGTCGAAGTCGAAGATTCCGCAGTGCGAGATAAAGGCTTTGAAGCGGCCCTCGTGCTGTCCTGCAAGGAAATAGACCGAGTAGCCACCATAGCTTGCACCTACCGCACCCAGACGCTCCTCGTCACTCCAAGGCTCGGCTGCCACGTGGTCGATTGCGCTGAAATAGTCCTTGATGTTCTGACCACTGTAGTCGCCGGAGATCTGGTCAACCCACTCGGTGCCGAACGAGGGCACACCGCGACGGTTGGGGGCAACTACGATATAACCCTGAGCCGCCATCAGCTGGAAGTTCCAGCGGTAGCTCCAGAATTGGCTTACCACGCTCTGAGGACCACCCTCGCAGAAAAGAAGGGTGGGGTACTTCTTATTGGGGTCGAAGTCGGGAGGCAGGATTACCCAGGTGAGCATCTCCTTGCCATCGGTGGTGGGCACCCAGCGCTTCTGAACCTCACCCATACGGATATTGTCGTAGATCTCGCCATTTACGCGGGTGAGCTGCGAGAGAGTACCATCGGCCGCTACCGAAAAGAGCTCGGTGGCGTGGCTTATCTTGGTCATACCTACCACGATGTTGTCGCCCGAGGCGGTCATAGTGTTGATGTCGTGGTCGCCTGCGGTGATTTCCTTTACAGGACCACCTGCAGCCGATACCTCGCATACCTGATGAGTGGCGTTCATCGGAGCGATGAAGCGGATAGAACTGTTGCCGTTCCAGAGAACATTGGTTGCGCTGTAATCGAAATCGGGAGTGAGGTCGGTGAGCGAGCCGTCTGCGGAGTTCCACACGAACAGACGCTCTTTGTCGCTCTCGTTACCCGCGCGACGCATACTGCGGAAGGCTACCTTGGTGTCGTCGGGCGAGAATACGGGATATTTGTCGTAACCGGGCATCACATCCTTGCCATCGCCATCCTTCTTGCAGATGTTGGTTGTGGTGCCTGTTGCGGTGTCGTAGAGGAATACATCGGAGTCGGTCGAGATAGCATACTCGGTGCCGGTCTGACGCTTGCAGGTGTATGCCAGGACGGTACCTGCATTGTTCCAGCTAATCTCTGCAGCGTCGAAGTAGGGTGCTGTGGGAGCGTCCCAGGGCTCACCCTCCATAATATCTTTACCTACGCCCGCCTTGCCATCTTTGAGCGGTGCGATGAAGATGTGACGATAGCTGCCCTCATCCCAATAGTCCCAATGGCGTACCATAAGGTCGTCGTAGATACGCGCTGCCGAGGAGGGCATATCCGCGTAGATCTCTTTGGAGAGGCGTTTCTCGACTGACACGGGATTGATGTAGAAGAGCTTGTCGCCCGAGGGAGCAACGCCAAAGCCCTCAATACCACCCTTCACAGAGGTTACCTGCGATTGGGAGCGACCATCTGCCGAGGCCTGCCACAACTGCATCTCGCCACTGCGCGAGGAGAGGAAGTAGATGGTCTTGCCATCAGCACTCCAAGCAGGCGACGAGCCGTTGTCGATGATGCGCACGGGCTCACCACCCGCAAATGGGAGCGAGTAGATGTCGGAGTGCGACTTGTTCTCGCTGAGCGAGTAGTGGGTAACACCATAGAGTATGGTTTTGCCGTCGGGCGAGAGAGTCTCGCCACCAATACGACCCATCTTCCACATTACCTCAGGAGTGAGGATGCCTGCCTCTTTCTCGGCAGGTGTCAAAGCGTAACGGTTGTCTGCCACGGGCTTCTCCGTGCCACCACCGCAAGCAACAGCCATCGTTGCCATCATAATAATACCAAGTTTTTTGATCATTGTTTATCTGTTTTTATTTGTTATTAATTCTCGTTCATCAGCTCCTCCTGCATTGCAATTGCTGCTTCGGTGTTGAAGTACTCCATAAAGAGGGATCGTATTGTGGAGTAGGTGGCTACCACCTTGTCGAAGAGCTCGGTGCCACATAGCCACGTCACCTGATTGATGCCCTCCTCCTGCTGCGGGATGGGTGTTTTGTCGCCCTCGTAGTCCATCACAAACCAGTGTGTGCGCTTGATCTCCCAATGACCGTAGGCGCGGTGGAAGTGCATTGTGGGGGTGAGGGGGCGCACAATCTGGCAGTCGAGCCCTACCTCCTCCGCCACCTCGCGCAGAGCACACTCCTCGATGCTCTCTCCTGCTTCGAGATGACCCTTGGGCAGATCCCACCAACCGTTGCGCTCCATCATTAATACCTCGCCATCGGTGTTGCGAATCAAACCGCCACCCGCCTCAGCAATGGGGAATTGCGAGCAAAAGTGGTCGAATTGACTCTCCCAGTCGGGAGAAACAATCCATAAGGTGTTGTTATTTCCAACTTTTTCCACCAACTTTGCAGGGTCTAACGACTCGATATTGTCGAGTGTTAGGATGGCCTCCTCATCCTCGGGTGCCGAGGGGAGGAAAACGAAGAGTTTGTCGCGAAAGAAAATCTGTTTCATAGTGACAACAAATATAACACAATAAATGTAATTAGGGCAATTTTTCGTATGGAAAAATATGAAAGCAAACAACACCAGATTCGTCGCTCTGCCGAGCAGATTTACTCGATAGTGTCGGATTTTCGTAACTTTACACCGATGATGGAGGGTCAGGTGGAGGGCTGGAGTGCCGATGAGAACCACTGCTCGTTTCAGGTTAAGGGGATTACCGCAAGACTCTCTATCGTGGATAAGGAGCCGTGCAAGGTAGTGAAGATCCAGGGTGACGAGGGTACTCCGCTGGAGTTTACTTTTTGGTTCCAGATGAAGGAGGTTGCCCCATACGATACCCGCATCCGACTCGTGCTGCACGCTAAACTGAACCTGATGATGAAGATGATGATTGGTGGTAAGATGCAGAAGATGTTGGATGAGATGGTGGAGAAGATTGCCACCGCCCTGAATTAAAATCCATTTGGTGGGTGATTTTGGTGTTAGAGTAGTTTTGTTCTCGCTTACATACGCTGAGTATGCGCGCTTCGCCCAAAACTCCTCTGCCTAAAAATCCCCTCACCATATGAATTTTAAGGTTGGTGTAAGAGGGTTAATTGGAGAAATAGGAATAATAGGAATGATAGGAGTAATAGAAACTCTCCCATAATTCTCAAATTTCCCATAACTCCCATAATAAATGCTAATCTACCTTCCCAAGGTTGATTAGTATGAGCGCAGGATTAGCACCACTGCGGTCGTAATAAACAGAAAAAGAATAATCGCTAATCCACCTTCCCAAGGTTGATTAGTATGAGCGCAGGATTAGCACCACTGCGGTCGTAATATACAGAAAAAGAATAATTGATGTAATTACATAACTGAACGTTTAAAAATGTTTGAGAATTTAAGTGAGAAGTTAGAGAGGTCTTTTAAGATATTGAAGGGTGAGGGTAAGATCACCGAGATCAATGTTGCGGAGACTTTGAAGGAGATTCGCAGGGCGCTTATTGATGCCGATGTTAACTATAAGGTGGCTAAGACATTCACCGATGAGGTTAAGCAGAAGGCGTTGGGTGCTAATGTGCTCACGGCTGTCAAGCCCGGTCAGATGATGACTAAGATTGTGCGTGATGAGTTGGCGCAGTTGATGGGAGGTGAGGCTACGGATATCAACCTGAGTGGTCATCCTGCTGTGGTGCTTATTGCGGGTTTGCAGGGTTCCGGTAAGACCACTTTCTCGGGTAAGTTGTCGTTGCTGCTGAAGAGCAAGAAGAATAGGAGTGTATTGTTAGTTGCGGGCGATGTCTATCGTCCTGCTGCTATCGACCAGCTGAAGATTCTGGGTGAGCAGGTAGGTGTAGAGGTATATACCGAGCCAGGTAATATGAACCCTGTGGAGATTGCCGAGAATGCTATTAAGTACGCTAAGAGCAAGAGTATCAATACGGTGATTGTCGATACGGCAGGTCGTCTGGCTGTCGATGAGCAGATGATGGAGGAGATTGCTGCTATCAAGGCGGCGGTTAATCCCTCGGAGATTCTGTTTGTTGTTGATGCGATGACCGGTCAGGACGCGGTGAATACTGCGAGGGAGTTCAACGAGAGGTTGGACTACGATGGCGTGGTGCTCACTAAGCTGGATGGTGATACTCGTGGTGGTGCTGCTATTTCGATTAGGTCGGTTGTTAAGAAGCCTTTGAAGTTTATCTCGTCGGGCGAGAAGATGGATGCTTTGCAGGTCTTCCACCCCGAGCGTATGGCTGACCGTATCTTGGGTATGGGCGATATCGTGTCGCTCGTTGAGAAGGCTCAGGAGCAGTATGATGAGAAGGAGGCTCGCGAGCTGAAGAAGAAGATCTATAAGAACAAATTTGACTTTAACGACTTCCTCGGTCAGATTGCTCAGTTGAAGAAGATGGGTAATATGAAGGATGTGATGTCTATGCTGCCCGGTATGGGTAAGGCGTTGAAGGATGTGGAGATTTCGGACGATGTTTTCAAGCAGACTGAGGCTATCATCTACTCGATGACCCCTGCCGAGAGAGAGAATCCTGAGATTATCAACCCCTCGCGTAAGGAGCGTATCGCTCGCGGTAGCGGTACTTCGCTTGTCGAGGTGAACAAACTGCTCAAGCAGTTCGAGCAGACAAAGAAGATGATGAAGTTGGTTGCGGGCCCCGGCAAGAATGGTATGCCTAAGATGCCGCGAATGCCCAGAAGATAAAAAAAGCCGTATAATTGGTGAATTTGGTGTTGGGCTGGCTTCCGAGATTGCTTACATACTTCAAGTATGCGCGCAACCTCAGAAACCAGCCCGCCTAAAATTCCCTCAATTCTACGACTTTTTTTGGTTGTGGGTATTGGAGTGTGTGATGCTTTTTTATTAAAAAAGCGTCTGTGACGCCTGCGGGCGGCCTCGCTGCACGAAGCCCCAAATTCCCCTAATTCTACGACTTTTTTGGGTCGCAGACCCGTTTCTATTGAGGATAGTAGTTGGTGGTTGTTTTGTGGTTGCCTCCGTACTACTCTTAGCGGGGATAAAATCAAAAACTGAGAGCAATATCGAGTTGCTCTCAGTTTTTTTTGTAGGGCGGGTAGGTATAATAGGAGTAATAGGAATAATGGGAGTTGAAGAGAAATGAAGGGAGATTAGGGAGTCTAAAGAATTTATGTAAAACCATTTAGACTATTGTGTAATAGTTGGGTTTTTCGGGTTTGGGGATTACCCTCGGAGAGGGTACGATGAAAAATAGAGATATGGACTGTCAAATTCATTTGAACAGAACATATCTCTATTTTTTGTCGTAGTTACTACAAAGTAACTCCTAAACCCGCAAACTAATAATATAAAAGTTTTTGGTTCCGCTTTTTACAAAAAGCGGAGAAAAAAGCGGGCAAAACAAAAGTCAATACAAAAACCTCTCTACTCAACAAACAACACCAAACCCTTCAGGTACTCGCCTTCGGGGTGGTAGATGTTGATTGGGTGGTCGGCGGGTTGGGTGAGTTGGTGGAGGATGCGCACACGGCGGCCGGCGATGGCTGCTGCCGAGAATACGGTGGTGCGGAACTGCTCCTTGCTCACTGCCTGCGAACAACTAAATGTGAAGAGGATGCCGCCAGGGGCTATCTTCTCCAATGCTCTGGCGTTCAATCTTTTATATCCTTGCAGCGCATTGCCGAGCACCTTGTGGTGCTTTGCAAATGCGGGAGGGTCGAGGATTATCATATCGAACTCGCCTTTGCGGGTTGTCGAGAGGAAGTCGAAGGTGTCCATCGCTGCCGAGCGGTGGGGTGCACTGTCGCCGAAGTTGAGTTCTACATTCTTGTCGGTCAGGCTCACTGCCAGCTCCGAGCTATCGACCGAAACAACCTCCTTGGCACCGCCTGCGAGGCCATAGATCGAGAAGCCACCCGTGTAGCAGAAGGTGTTGAGCAATCTGCGACCACGAGCGTAGTGGCCCACGAGTGCGCGGTTCTCGCGCTGGTCGATGAAGAAGCCTGTCTTCTGTCCCTTTATCCAATCTACGTGGAAGCGGTTGCCGTTCTCCAACACCTCGCCATCGCCATCGCTTGCCTGACCCCAGAGGTAACCATCGACAGCATCGAGGTCGGCATTGTAGGGGAGTGTCTGGCTGCTCTTGTCGTAGATAGCGGTCAGTCGGTCGCCAAAGTTGGTGCGGAGCGCCTCGGCAATCTCCTCGCGCGAGAGGTACATACCCACACTGTGGCACTGCACAACTGCTGTGGTGCCGTAGATGTCAATCACAAGTCCGGGCAGTCCGTCACCCTCACCGTGAACAAGACGGTAGCAGGTGGTCTGCTCGCTCTGGGCAAGCCCCATCGCCTTGCGCACTGCAAGTGCCTCAGCAATACGCGCTTGCCACCACTTGCTGTTAATCTCTTCGGCACGCTCAAAGGTGAGAACACGCACTGCAATCGAGCCAATCTGGCAGTGACCACGAGCGATGAAATCGCCCGACGAGGTGAATACATCAACAACCTCACCCTCCTCAGGGTCGCCGTCGGCACGCGCTATTGCGCCCGAGAAAATCCAGGGGTGGCGACGCAGGAGCGACTCCTCCTTGCCACGCTTTAAGTATATTCGTTTATTGCTCATTGTCAAATAGTTGTCTGTAAATTTTAAGGCAAATCCAAGCGTCAGTTGCGGCATATTTCACCTGCGCGGGTGTGAGTTCGCGGCTCTCCCAATTGCTCAGTCGCTGCGCCTTGCTTATGGCGCATCCCGTCACGATGCCCGCAATCTTGCGCAGACTCTTGTCCTCGATGCCGAACTTGCCTACTTCGTCCTGCAACTCAACAAAACCCTTCGGACGGAAGAAACGGATTTTCAGCAGGTTGCGTATGTCGCCGCCTACATCGACTCCCACCTTCAACACCTTTGGGCTCTCCAGAATTTTTAGCAACATCCTATCCAATCGGGTGCGACAGATGCGGAAGAGGAAACAACGATCTTCGGTGGATAGCTGGATAAGCGACACCTTATTTGTCACCCCTGCCTGAAACGAAGGTTTGGTCTCGGTGTCGAAGCCAATCACCTTGCAGTCAAGCAGATAGCGGCACGCCTCTTCGAGTTGCTCAACGCTGTCAATAATCTCTACGGGGCCTTCGAAGGCTCCGATAGGGAGTGCTTTGAGCTCGTCGTTGGATATGGTCTGTTTGTATTGTTGCATTTCGCTACAAAGATACCTTTTTTTCTCTAATTTGTATCTATTTATCTCTTTTTCGGCGTGCCAGACAGATGTCGCACACCCCACAATCTACCGCATCCTGCTGCCCAAAGTAGTTCTGTAACAGACGACTACGGCACTCGTCGGTGTTGTTCAGATAGCGCATCATACTCTCCAATCGCTCCACCGCCATCTCGCGTCTGCGGTGGGTGCTGTCGGCAGAGATGAAGAGATCTTTCTCCTGCTCTCTCGGGAGGAGGAACATCACCAGCGGGGAGTAATTCTTTGGCACATAGCGGATAACGTGCATACGCCAGAGTTGTTTTAGTTGCTCGCGCACCATATCCTCTGTGTAGCCCGTGTGGAGTGCAATCTCCTGAACGTCAATGCTTCGCAGTTGTGTGAATATGCCGGTGTAGAGCCTCATCAGTGCCCGCAACACTCCGTCGAGTTCGCGTCGCTCGATACGCACGGTGTATAGGTCGTCGCGGCTTACACAGAACATCACTCTTGCGGGATTCTCACCCTCGTCGGTGAGTGACAGGTAGCCGTTCTGCTGTAAGATTTTCAGCGCGTTCCACGCAGTGGGGCGGAAGAGTTTGTAGCGCGAGGTGAAATCTTCGAAATCGAGCACAAAGGTTGCCATCTCACCCTCGCCGTAGCCTATCTGCAAGTAGTTGCAGAGTTTGGTGTATACCTCTTTAATGTATTCGTTTTCAGGGAATTCGCTGCTCAGTCGGCGCATTGCTCCCGACTCCTCGTTACCCTCGGTGAGCAGCACCGCATAGCTACGCTTGCCGTCACGCCCTGCGCGCCCCGCCTCTTGGTAGTAACTCTCAGGTGAGGAGGGGGTGTCGTAGTGGATTACAAACCTCACATCGGGCTTGTCAATACCCATACCAAAGGCGTTTGTGGCAACCATCACACGTACCCTGCCACTCAGCCAATCATCCTGACGCATAGAGCGTTCCATTGGCGACAGACCTGCGTGATAGTGTGTGGCATCCACCCCTTCGGAGCGTAGCCACTCGGCAAGTTGCTCGGTCATCTCGCGCGTGCGGGCGTAGACGATGCCCGATCCCGCCACCGAGCCGATAATGTGGAGTAGTTGCTCGCGACGATTCTCGGTCTGGCGCACTACGAACGACAGATTGGGGCGAGAGAAGTCGCTGCGGAATATGTTCGGGCTCTCGAAACGGAGGTGATGCATAATATCCTCCGCCACCCGCTCTGTTGCCGAGGCGGTGAGTGCCAGACAGGGTGTGTCGGGGTGTGCCTCACGCAAGGCCTTGATATTGAGGTAACTCGGGCGAAAGTCGTAGCCCCACTGAGAGATACAGTGTGCCTCATCCACGGTGATGAGTGCCACGCGCATCAATCGCATACGCAACGCAAAGAGGTGCGAGGCTATGCGCTCGGGGGAGATGAAGAGGAACTTTACATCGCCATAGACGCAGTTGTCGAGTGCCATTTCGATATGTCGCTCGCTCATACCGCCGTGAAGTGCCACAGCATTTATGTGCAGGCGACGCAGGCTCTCGGTCTGATCTTTCATCAGTGCCACAAGTGGGGTGACAACGATGCACAGACCATCCATCATCAGTGTCGGCAGTTGGTAGAGCAGCGACTTGCCCGCACCGGTAGGCATCAGAGCAAGCGTGTCGCGCCCTGCAAGTACGGAGTCAATAACCTCCGCCTGACCCGGGCGCAACGACTCATAGCCCCAATACTTTCGTAGTGTGGCAATCACCTCCTGCTCGGAGTGGCTATTTGTCTGTAAATCCGACACTTGTTGACCGTATGGATAAATGAAAAGGCCGCCCAACATAGTGTAGGGTGGCCTTCTGTCGTGTGTGTACGCTTGTTATGCGTCGAGCGAGATAGCCTCGCTGGGGCATACGCCAGCACATGCACCGCACTCGATGCAGAGATCGGGATTGATTACATATACATCACCCTCCGAAATAGCCTCTACGGGGCACTCACCGATGCAAGTACCGCAAGCTACGCACAGATCTTCACTAATTTTGTAAGCCATAGTTGTTGTTATTAATTGTTGTAAATAGTTGTTTCCTTTCGCAAATATATCTTTTTATTTCTATTGCTCCAACTTTTGCGCCATTTTTTTCTCTACCACATCGACTACTTAATCATATCGAAGCGAGTGTAGGGAACAAGTACCTCGGGAATCTTGATACCCTCGGGAGTCTGGTTGTTCTCAAGCAGAGCCGCTACGATGCGGGGCAGTGCAAGCGAACTACCGTTGAGGGTATGTGCAAGTGCAATCTTCTTATCTGCCGAGCGATAGCGCAGTTTGAGTCGGTTTGCCTGGAAGGCCTCGAAGTTCGATACGCTCGATACCTCCAACCAACGCTGCTGTGCTGCCGAATATACCTCAAAGTCGTAGGTCAGAGCCGAAGTGAAGCTCATATCGCCACCCGAAAGACGCAGGATGCGGTAGGGCAGACCAAGGCTTGCAACAATCTTCTCAACGTGTGCAACCATCTCGTCCAGAGCCTCGTAGGAGGTGTCGGGGTGGTTGATGCGGACAATCTCCACCTTGTTGAACTGGTGCAGACGGTTCAGACCGCGTACGTCCTTACCATAGGAGCCCGCCTCGCGACGGAAGCAGGGGGTGTAGGCGGTGAGGCACACGGGAAGATCCTTCTCCTCCACAATCGAGTCGCGGTAGATGTTGGTTACAGGCACCTCAGCGGTGGGAATCATATAGAAGTTATCGGCAGTTGCGTGGTACATCTGACCCTCCTTGTCGGGTAGCTGACCGGTGCCGAAGCCCGAAGCCTCGTTAACCATAATGGGGGGCAATACCTCCAGATAACCTGCCTCGGTGTTGCAGTCGAGGAAGTAGGTGATGAGTGCGCGCTCCAAAGCAGCACCCTTGCCCTTATATACGGGGAAACCTGCGCCGGTGAGCTTCACGCCCAACTCGAAGTCGATGATGTCGTACTTCTGAGCCAACTCCCAGTGGGGCTTTGCATCCTCGCCAAGTGTGGGGATCTCGCCTGCACGCTTTACCTCCACATTGTCCTCTGCGGTCATACCGTGGGGTACAATCTCTGCGGGGAGGTTGGGGAGGGTCACGATGAGTGCGTTCATCTGCTCGGTGGTCTCCTTCATCTTGGTCTCCAACTCTTTGGAGAGCTCTTTGAGGGCTGTTGTGCGGCTCTTGGCAGCCTCTGCTTCGTCGCGCTTGCCCTGAGCAAAGAGCTTACCGATCTCCTTTGCTATTGCGTTCTGCTCTGCCAGCGAGTTGTCGAGCTGCTGCTGGGTCTGACGACGGAGGTCGTCGAGAGCGATAATTTTGTCAACTGTTTCGCGAGCATCCACGCCCTTTACTGCCAGACGCTCCAAGGTATACTCCTTGTTCTCCTTGATTTGCTTGATTGTAAGCATAGTCTTATATGATTTTTATTGTTTTGTTCGTTTTAATGCGCAAAGATAATCATTTGAGAGTAAAGTTGCTCAAACTGAGCAAAAATATCGAGCAAAATCCTTCTGAGAGCGATTTGAGAGGGTTTTATTTCTGCTAATGTCGCTATAAACTTTCCAATTTTCACTTTTTTTTCTATTTTTGCTTTTTTAAAAGAAGTATATAAATACGACAGGTTATATGAAAAGAGTATTTATCGTGGCGTTGCCCCTCTTTGTCTTCTTTGGATGTAGTGGGCGCAACCTCAATAAAATAGCCCTTGAAGGTGCTGCCGGAAGGCAGGCTGCCGCTGTGAGTCAAACTACTAAGTCAGAGAAAGTTGCGACTCCCGTACGTTATGATTTTAAGGTAGTGGCGGAGTATCCGCACGCCACCTCCTCCTATACTCAGGGACTCCTTTGGCACGATGGCTTCCTCTATGAGGGTACGGGACAGTATGGACAGTCTATGCTTAAATGTGTCCATATGAAGACAGGTATCGATCTTCGCGCAATATCGTTGGGGCAGAGCCTTTTTGGCGAAGGAATAGCCGTACACGGTGATAATATTTACCAGCTTACCTGGCAGGAGGGACAGTGCAAGGTCTATCAAATCTCCGATTTCCGACCCATCAGAACCATTCGCTACGATGGCGAGGGCTGGGGCCTCGCCTCGGATGGTCAGTACCTCTATATGAGCGACGGAACAGACAAAATTGTTGTGCGCGACCCCGAAACATTCCGTGCAGTGCGTGAGTTTACGGTGCGTACTGACAGGGGTAATGTGCAGTATCTTAATGAGTTGGAGTGGGTTGATGGCGAACTGTGGGCAAATGTCTATACGACAAATATGATTGTCCGCATCAATCCGGAGAACGGTCACGTGGTCGGCATTATCGAACTCGAAGGGTTGCAGAAGCGTGCCGACAAACTGCCTACCGACGATGTGCTGAACGGTATTGCCTACGATGCCGCTACCGGCAGAATCTGGGTGACCGGCAAGAATTGGAACAAACTCTATGAAATTGAACTGAACGCAAAATGATAAATTTATCTAAAAAAACTATTGAGTCGCTGATGAGTGAGCGTATCCTTGTGCTGGATGGTGCAATGGGTACGATGATTCGCACCTACAATCTCTCTGAGGAGGATTTCTCGGCAGGGGAGTTTGCAGGGTGGAGTGTGCCTTTGATGGGTTGTAACGACCTGCTCTGCACCACTCGTCCCGATGTGATTGAGGCTATCCACGAGCGATATATCGCCTCGGGTGCCGATATCATCACCGCCAATAGTTTCAACTCCAATGCTATCTCGCTTGCCGACTACGGCTTGCAGGAGTATGCACGCATCATTGCCCGCAATGCGGCTGCTTGTGCGCGCAGGGTGGCAGACAGGGCTATGCTCCGTAACCCCTCGCGTCAGCGTTTTGTGGCCGGCTCGGTGGGCCCGACCAGCAAGTCGCTCTCGATTGCTTCGGATGTTGATAACCCTGCCCATCGCGATATAGATTTTGCGACTCTCTCGGCTGCCTATCGTGAGCAGATGGAGGGACTTGTTGAGGGCGGAGTGGATATTTTGCTTATCGAGACCTGCTTTGACACCCTCAATTGCAAGGCGGCTATTGTGGCTGCTGACGAGGTGTTTGAGAAGATAGGACGCAAGTTGCCTATTATCATCTCCGCATCGCTCACCAGCAGTGGTCGATTGCTGAGTGGTCAGACTATCGAGGCATTTCTCATAACTATTGCCCACGCTAAACCTTTGGCGGTGGGATTCAATTGTTCTTTTGGCGCAAAGCAACTCTACCCCCACGTCTGCCGTCTGGCCGAGGTGTCGGAGTTTGCCGTGTCGCTCTATCCTAATGCGGGACTTCCCAACCTTGCGGGTGGCTACGACCAAAGCCCCGATATGATGGCTGCCGATGTTGAGCCTCTGCTCCGTGAGGGACTTGTGAATATTATTGGTGGTTGTTGTGGCACCACCCCTGAACATATTGCCGCCATTGCTCACGTTGCGCAGGGCTACTCGCCTCGCAAGGTAAGCCAACAGCCCAAGGTAACACGTTATGCGGGATTGGAGCCTTTGGAGGTGAGCCGCGAGCGAAACTTTGTCAATGTAGGTGAGCGTACCAATGTGGCAGGCTCTGCCAAGTTTGCGCGACTGATCCGCGAGGAGCGTTACGATGAGGCGCTGAGCATCGCACGCGGACAGATAGAGTCGGGTGCCCAGATTATCGATATCTGCTTCGACGATGGTATGATTGATGGCCCCAAGGCGATGACTCATTTCTTCAATCTAGCGGCTGCCGAGCCTGAGATTGCGCGTGTGCCGTTTATGATTGACTCCTCGTCGTGGGCAACTGTTGAGGCGGGATTGTGCCGTGTGCAGGGCAAGCCCGTTGTAAACTCCATATCGCTCAAAGAGGGCGAGGAGGAGTTCTTGCGACGCGCGCGAATGTTGCGCAGATATGGCGCAGCTGTGGTTGTTATGCTCTTCGACGAGCGCGGACAGGCCGATGTGCTGGCGCGCAAGGTGGAGGTTGCCGACCGCGCTTGGCGACTGCTCCGAAGTATAGATTTCCCTGCCGAAGATATCATCTTCGACCCCAATATTCTGGCTGTGGCTACGGGCATTGCCGAACACGATGGCTACGGCCGCGACTTTATAGAGGCGTGTCGCCACATCAGTTCCACTATGGAGGGTGTGCAGATTAGCGGTGGCGTGAGCAACCTCTCGTTTGCCTTCCGCGGTATCGCACCGCTGCGTGCCGCTATGCACTCCGTATTCCTCTACCACGCAATCGAGGCGGGTATGTCGATGGGTATTGTAAATCCCTCGACAATTGCTATCTACGACGATATCGAGCCTTCGCTCCGCGAGGCGGTTGAGGATGTTGTGCTGGCCCGTAGGGCCGATGCTGCCGAGCACCTTTCGCAGGTAGCGCAACAGATGCGCGAGCAGAGCGCAAGTGGCACTGCACAAGAGGCTACGACCGAGCAGTGGCGCAGTGGCACTCCTGCCGAGCGCATTCGTCACGCTATGGTGAGCGGCATTGCCGACCATGTGGCAGAGGATGCGTTGGAGGCTGCGGGGCAGATGTCGCCTCTGGAGGTGATTGATACTATTTTTATGCCAGCTATGGAGTATATCGGCGAGCAGTTCGGCAGTGGTAAGATGTTCCTGCCGCAGGTGGTTAAGAGTGCCCGAGTGATGAAGAGTGGTGTGGGCGTGTTGATGCCTCTGCTCGGTGAGCAGGGTGGTCGCTCTGTGGGTAAGGTGCTGGTTGCTACCGTCAAGGGCGATGTTCACGATATAGGTAAGAATATCGCTGCTGTTGTTATGAACTGTAATGGCTACGAGGTTGAGGATCTGGGCGTTATGGTTGAGGCTGAGAGAATTGTAGCGCGTGCTGCCGAGTGGGGAGCCGATGCTATCGGTCTTAGCGGTCTGATTACCCCCTCGTTGGAGGAGATGGGTGCTGTGGCTGCCGAGGCGGAGAAGCAGGGACTCACTATTCCGATTATCATTAGTGGTGCAACCACATCTGCACTCCATACGGCAGTGCGTATCGCACCGCGCTATTCGGGTGCTGTGGTCTATTGCCGCGATGTGGCAGACAATGTCAGTGCCCTGCAAGCTCTGCTGGGTGAGCAGCGCGAGGAGTATATCGCTCAGTTGAAAGAGCGTCAGAGTACTCTGCGTGCCGAGTGGGCAGAGAATAATATACCTCTGCTGCCCTTTGCTGAGGCACGCACAAGAGGTCATCATAAGAGCGCGGACAAGGTTGTAAGACCTGCCTGCGAGGGTGTTTTCCATATTGAGGATATCACCATTGGCGAGATTAGGAGGATGATTGATTGGAGTTTCTTCTTCTCGTCGTGGAAGGTGGCGGGTCGCTACCCTGAGATTTTCGACCACCCAGAGCGTGGCGATGAGGCCCGCAAACTCTTTGCCGATGCCCAGAATATGCTCGACAGGATTGAGAACGAAAGACTACTCACCCCGACCGCTATTGTAGGTATACTCCCTGCTCGTGGCGAGGGCGACGATATTGTCGTAGGCCAGAAGAGGCTTGCGCAACTGCGCAATCAGAGTGCTGAGGCTAACTACTCGCTTGCCGACTGGGTGTGCCCCGAAGGGGATTGGATTGGCGCATTTGCCGTAAGTGCAGGCGTGGGCTTGGAGGCGTTGGAGAGTGGCTATCGTAGCGAGGGTGATGACTACTCGGCTGTGATGGCGAAACTCCTTGCCGACCGTTTGACCGAGGCCTTGGCTGAGGTTGTACATAGCCGCGTGCGTCGCACATTGTGGGGCTACGAGAGTGGTGCCGAACTCTCGCGCGAGGAGATTATCGATGGCAAGTATCAGGGTCTGCGTATGGCTTTTGGCTACCCCGCTTGCCCCGACCACTCGCTCAAACGCGAGGTATTCGACCTGCTCGGCGTGGAGCAGAAGAGCCCGCTTCGCCTGACGGAGAACTATATGATTAATCCCGGGGAGTCGCTCTGCGGTCTGATGTTCGCGGACGCGGAGATGGAGTATTTCTCGGTAGGTCGCATCTCGGCAGATCAGCTTGCTGACTATAGCCGCAGACGCGGACTTGGTGAAGAGGAGATAGCAAAGATTATAGCAAAAAACATAAAGAGATAACCCAAACTCACAGAGTATGAGAATTATAGATATTATCGACCAGAATATATCGGCAGGCTCCTGCCAATTTACCTTTGAGGTATTGCCCCCGCTCAAAGGGGAGGGTACAAGCCGTATCTTCTCCGCTATCGATACCCTTGCACCACTCGGTCCTGCATATATCAATGTGACCAATCAGCGCGAGGCTGTAAAGACCGAATTTGATGCTGAGGGAAATCCTCGCCGCAGGGTGTATCGCCACCGCCCGGGTACTGTCGGTATCTCGGCAGCGATAGCAAAGAGATATAAAATAGAGGTCGTGCCTCATATCATTTGTGGCGGTCATTCGCGTTATCAGATTGAGGATTTGTTGATAGATCTCGACTTCCTTGGTATGCACAATGTGTTGGCTCTGCGTGGCGATGGTATGAAGGATGAGCGCGGTTTTATCCCTCACCCCGAGGGTTATGCCCATGCAGACGAGCTTGTAGGGCAGATTGTGGCGATGAATAGTGGTCGCTTTATAGATAACGAAGTGGAGGATTGCCACCGCTCGAAGTTCTGTATCGGTGTTGCAGGCTATCCGGAGAAGCACAAGGAGTCGCCCGATATGGAGAGCGATATTGCACGATTGAAGGCCAAAGTAGATGCCGGTGGCGAATATGTTGTTACCCAGATGTTCTACGACAACAGCAAGTTCTTCGACTTTGTGCGCCGTTGTCGTGAGGCTGGTATCAAGGTGCCCATTATCCCCGGTATCAAGCCTCTCTCGACCACTGCGCAGCTTGATGTGTTGCCCAAGGTGTTCAGTATTGAGATTCCCGAGGAGTTGGAGCGTGCGGCTCGCAAGTGCAAGGACTCGGATGCAGTGAAGCAGGTGGGTATCGAGTGGGCAACAATGCAGGCTGCCGAACTCAAGCGTGCCGGTCTGCCTATCATCCACTTCTACACGATGGGTCGTACGGAGAATGTAGCCCGAATAGTGAAAAATGTGTTTTAATCGCAATAGTTAAAGATACGCTAAACCAAAATGAGCAAAAAAATGTTTGATGAGTCGTTGGCCGATTTTGTAGCTCTCTATCGCCTTTACTGCGATCTGCATCGCAACCCCGAGTTGTCGTTTGCGGAGTGGAAGAGTGCCGAGCGTATAGCTACTTTCCTGCGCGAGGAGGGTATTGAGGTGCGCTCAGTGGCAGGTACAGGTCTGCTTGCGGTGGTGCGTGGCGAGTTGCCCGATGTGGGAGAGAAGCCGCGTGCGGTGGTGCTGCGTGCGGAGCTGGATGCTTTGCCCGTTACCGAGTGTGCTACTGCCGAGATTCGTTCCGAGCGCGAGGGTGTGATGCACGCCTGCGGTCACGACCTGCACTCAACCGCTCTGGTGGGTGCGCTGCTGCTGCTCAACAGGCGCAGGAGTGACTTTTCGGGTGTGGTATTCGGACTATTCCAGCCCGGCGAGGAGTGTAACCCGGGTGGTGCATCGATGGTTTTGGCCGAGAATCCCTTTGAGGGATGCAATGTGGTGGCTGCTCTGGCCGAACACTCGGAGCCGGCATTGCCTACGGGATGTTTCGGCTTCCGTGCCGGTCGCTATATGGCGTCGAGCGATGAGTTGCGATTTACGGTGCGCGGCAAGGGAGGTCACGCGGCTCTGCGCGATGGTATGATTGATCCCGTGCCTGCTGCTGCAAAACTGATAGGTATGTTGCACGAGATACCCTCAATGGCTCCCGACAAGAGTGTGCCGACCATTTTGTCGATTGGCAAGGTGGAGGCTGCGGGGGCTACCAATGTAGTGCCCGACGAGGTCTATATGGAGGGTACTATGAGAGCCTTCTCGGAGGAGTGGCGACGAGAGATTAAGATGCTGATCCGTAAGGCTGCTGCCGAGATTGAGGAGCAAACAGGAACCAAAATAGAGGTAAATATCAGCGATGGCTATCCCTGTGTGGATAACGATAAGGCTCTGACCGATAGGGTGAAAGCGGTCTGTATAGGACTTTTTGGCGAGGAGCAAACAGTGTCGCTCGGCCTGCGTCCTACGGCAGACGATTTTGGATTTATTGCGGGTTGCTATCAGGCAGTTTATTACAGACTTGGCGTTGGTGGCGACGGTGACTATTTCCGCGAGGGCAGGGCAGGTAAGTTGCATCGAGCAGATTTTTGTCCCGATAAGAGGGCGATTGGTTTTGGCTCGATGATGCTCGCCTCGGCCGCACTCGATATATTGTCGAATAGAAGTGAAGCGTAGTACGGAATGTTATTTAAGAACGAGATAAAATATATAAAGGGTCTGTCGGAGCGCACTGCCCGTACGGATTATGGTCGCTTTGTTGTCGAGGGCGATAAGATGGTCGGTGAACTGTCGGGTGCGGGTCTGGAGGTGGAGAATATCTACCTCACCGAGCGTAGCCGATTGTTCGGTATGGAGGGTGCTGTGACTATTACGGAGAAGGAGATGGAGCGCATCTCAGGCTTGCGTACCCCCTCGTCGGCTCTGGCTGTGGTGCATATCCCTAAGAGGAAGTTTGTGCCTCAGTGTGCTAAGGGTGAGTTGGTTCTGGCACTTGACGACCTGCAAGATCCGGGTAATCTGGGTACTATCATCCGCATAGCCGATTGGTATGGCATTCGCCACATCTTCTGTTCGGCACACACGGTAGATTGCTACAATCCCAAGTGCGTACAGGCCACTATGGGGGCTCTCTACCGCGTGGAGGTACACTATGGCGACCTGCCGACTATGCTGAAAGAGGCAAAAGAGGCGGGTGTGGCTATCTATGGCACTCTGCTCGATGGAGAGAATATATATGAGAAGAAGATTACCGAGAGCGGTATTATTATAATAGGTAATGAGGGTAAGGGTATCTCTGCCGAAGTGGAAAAGCTGGTCGATACAAGGCTCTTTCTCCCCTCGTGGCCTGCCGATTGCAGGAGTAGCGAGTCGCTCAATGCGGCAGTGGCCACGGCTGTGGTGTGTGCGGAATTTCGCCGCCGACAGATTATGAGATAATTTTTTCTCATTTCCTATTTACGGTTAGTTAAGTTAGAAGTAAAAAAAATATAAAAAATATGGAGAAACGTGGGTCATTTGCGAGCCGATTTGGAGTTATTGCTGCTATGGCAGGCTCGGCAGTAGGAGTGGGTAATATTTGGAAGTTCCCCTATATGGTGGGTGATAATGGCGGTAGTGCTTTTATTATTACCTATCTGCTTATTAGCTTGTTGATTACTGCGCCTGTGCTTATTGCCGAGATGTCGCTCGGTCGTATGGGTGGACAAAATGTGTTGGGTACCTTCCGCACTCTCGCCCCCAAGCAGAAGGCTTGGCAGGGGGTGGGGTGGCTCGGACTGATCACCGCCTTTGTGATCCTGTCGTTCTACTCGGTCATTGCGGGTTGGTCGCTCGCCTTTATAAAGGATTCGGTGATTGGTAGCTTTGCGGGCAAGGATGTGGCGCAGATTACCGCCGATTTCAATGGCTTTATTGCCTCGGGTTGGCAGCCTGTGGCGTGGGCTATCTTCTTCCTGGTGCTCACCTGCCTTATTGCGGGTAGCGGCTTGCAGAAGGGTATCGAGCGTTCGAGTAAGTTGCTGATGCCTCTGCTGGCGGTATTGCTCATTGTGCTTGTTGTGCGCTCCTTCTTCCTGAGTGGTTTTGGCGAGAGTGTCAATTTCCTTGTCAAACCCGACTTCTCGAAGATCACTCCGAATGTGATGGTGGCAGCACTCGGACAGAGTTTCTTCTCGCTCAGCGTTGGTATGGGCACTATGCTTACCTATGGTTCCTATGTGAGTAAAAAAGAGAGCATTGTGGACGTGGTAACCAATGTACTGATTGCCGATGTAATTATTGCGCTACTGGCAGGTTTTGCTATCTTCCCCGCAGTGTTTACTTTCGATATCAATCCTACTTCGGGCCCGGATTTGGTGTTCCTAACTCTGCCCTCGTTGTTTGCCCAGATTAGTGGCGGACAGATTATGTCGATACTCTTCTTCGTGTTGCTCTTTTTTGCTGCCATCACCTCGGCATTCTCGCTTTTGGAGGTTGTTGTGGCGTATGTAACCGAGGAGTTGAAACTCAAACGCCGTGCAGCAGTGTTGGTTAGCTTTGTGGGCTTGGCTATTTTGGCGACCCTCTGCGCAATGTCGCAGATGCCCGAGTCGGCACTCCGATTGGGCAGCCGCAATCTCTTTGATACCTTTGATTTGGTGTCGTCTAATGTGATGTTGCCGCTGGGTGGTCTGCTGATTGTCCTGTTCTGGGCGTGGAAACTGCCTAAGAAGAGGGTTGAGGAGGAGATTACCAACAATGGAACTTGCAGCACCAAGATTTTCGGTGTGCTCTATTTCTTGCTGAGATACATAGTTCCTGTGGCATTGGTAATTATGTTCATTAGCCTTAATTCTTGATAAAATCCCTCAACCATACGACTTTTAGGGGGAATAGTATAATATAAACCACTTGTTTGGAGGAGTTTGCATTTCCCTTGTGAGAAAAATGCTCATTTACTTCAAGTAAACTCCGCTTTGCCTCATTTCACGAAGCCCAAAATTTCCTCAACCATACGCCTTTTTAAGGTGGTGAGAGTTGGGATTGTAAGAGGCAAAAAAAAGAAAAGCATCTGTGATGCCGAAGCCCAAAATTTCCTCAACCATACGCCTTTTTAAGGTGGTGAGAGTTGGGATTGTAAGAGGCAAAAAAAAAGAAAAGCATCTGTGATGCCGAAGCCCAAAATTTCCTCAGCCATACACCTTTTAAGGAGTAGGGGGAAAAGAGAAAAAATAGAAAAGATTAGGAAAATAAAACAATAATCCGGAGTTTGCTGCGTTATCTTAGCGTAAAACAGACCAAAACAGAACATTTTAAGAGATACGCCTATGATATAACTCTCCTTTTTATTTGATTATTAAAACAGTTTAATTGAGTCTAATTATGAAAAGGAATCTTCTAGTTATTGGAGTGGCAACCGCTTTGTCTATGTTGGTTGGCGGTACCACAGCGTGGATTGTTAGCGAGAATCGCAGTGCGGAGCAGAGCGCACCAACAGTCATATATGACACCACTCAGCGTGGTGGTAATCACTTTGCAAGCTACCAGAAAGAGTCGTTCCCCGACCTTACTTATGCTGCTGAAAATGCGGTGCAGGCTGTTGTTAACATTGAGATTATCCAGGAGGTGCAGGGTGGTTATAGTAGTGGTGGCTCGATAGATCTCTTTGAGTTCTTCGGCTTCCCCGGTTATGGCTATGGCTCGCCCCGACAGAGTGAGCCCCGACAGATTCGTGGTGGCGGCTCTGGCGTTATTATCTCCCCCGATGGCTATATCGTGACCAACAACCATGTTGTTGAGGATGCAACCGAGTTGCGCGTGAAGCTCTACGATCAGCGCACTTTCGACGCTGAGGTGATTGGTACCGATCCCACAACCGATGTGGCACTTATCAAGATTGACGCAGAGGAACTTCCTTTCCTCCGCTTCGGCTCGTCGGATGCACTTCGTCTGGGTGAGTGGGTGTTGGCTATCGGTAGCCCTCTGGAACTCCAATCGACCATCACTGCAGGTATTGTATCGGCAAAGGCGCGTAACCTTGGCGCAATACCCAACGAGTATAGTATCGAGTCCTTTATCCAGACCGACGCTGCTGTGAATCCCGGTAATAGCGGTGGTGCTCTGGTGAATACCGCAGGCGAACTTGTGGGTATCAATACCCTTATTCAGTCGCAGACAGGTACCTATATCGGCTACTCGTTTGCTGTTCCCAGCTCGATTGTGCAGAAGGTGATTACCGATCTTCGCGAGTATGGTGTGGTGCAGCGTGCAGTGCTCGGCATTGAGTATCGTAATAATGATAATGGCGAGGGTGTAGTTGTGGCAGTTGTGCGCGAGGGTAGTGCTGCTGAGGAGGCAGGTGTCGAGCCCGAAGACCTTATCACCCACATCAACGGTCAGAAACTCGACCAGAATAATACCCTTACCGAGATAATTGGCAAACTCCGTCCGAACGATAAGGTGAAAATTACTGTAAAAAGAGGCGAGCAGACGAAACAATTTGAGGCTGTTTTGCGTAATAAAGCAGGAAAAGCGGAGTTGATAGCCAGCGACTATGTTGACGCGGCAGAGGCACTCGGTGGTACCTTCTCGGAGGTTAACGAGCGCACTCGCAAGCAGTTAGGCATAGATGGTGGCCTCAGAGTGACCTCCATTGAGCAGGGCGGTGTGCTCGCACAGGCGAGAATCCGTCAGGGTTATATCATTACCCACATCAATGAGATTGAGGTGCGCTCGGTGCGTGATCTGGACAAAATTGGCGAGGAGATCTACTCGATTGAGGGTCTCTATCCTGATGGCAGACGTGTTACCTACTCGCTTGTACAGCCCAGATAGTAGGAAGCACGCCGAAAGGCAGATGAGATATATCTGACCCCAACTTGCAACAAAGGCGGTCGTATGCGCTCCCTAACTACTGAGGAGCAAGTGCGACCGCCTTTATTATATACTAATATGTGGTCGGCTTGCGTTACAGAGATGAGAAATGATTAATTAAACTAGATATAGATGCGACAACTAAAAATTACAAAATCGATTACCAACCGCGAAAGTGCATCGTTGGATAAATACCTGCAAGAGATTGGTAAAGAGGATCTTATCACCGTAGAGGAGGAGGTAGAGCTCGCCCAGCGAATCAAGAAGGGCGACCAGGAGGCTCTTGAGAAACTTACTAAGGCCAACCTTCGTTTCGTGGTATCGGTAGCCAAGCAGTATCAGAATCAGGGTCTTTCGTTGCCCGACCTTATCAACGAGGGTAACCTCGGCCTTATCAAGGCAGCTGAGAAATTTGATGAGACCCGAGGCTTTAAGTTTATCAGCTACGCTGTATGGTGGATTCGTCAGTCGATTTTGCAGGCTTTGGCAGAGCAGTCGCGTATCGTGCGTCTGCCCCTCAATCAGGTAGGCTCGCTCAATAAGATTAACAAGGCTCTTGCTCGCTTTGAGCAGGAGAATGAGCGTACTCCCTCGCCTGAGGAGTTGGCTGTGGTGCTCGATATCCCCAAGGAGAAGGTGTCTGACACTCTGCGCGTGTCGGGTCGCCACGTCTCGGTGGATGCTCCTTTTGCCGATGGCGAGGATAACAACCTGCTGGATGTCCTGGTGAACACCGATTCGCCCAATGCCGATCGTGGCCTGATTAACGAGTCGCTCTCTACTGAGGTTGAGCGCGCACTCTCTACCCTTACCGAGCGCGAGAGAGATATTATCAAATACTTCTTTGGTATCGGTTGTTCGGAGATGACTCTTGAGGAGATTGGCGATAAGTTTGGTCTTACTCGTGAGCGCGTGCGTCAGATCAAGGAGAAGGCTATTCGCAGATTGCGCAATGGTCAGCGAAATAAACATCTGAAATCATATCTCGGATAAAAAAGCCGTATAATTGGTGAATTTGGTGTTGCGGGTGCTTGGGAAACCGCTCACATACGGAAAGTATGCTCGCAGCATCCCAAACACCCGCGCCTAAAATTCCCTCAATTCTACGACTTTTTTGGGTCGCAGACCCGTTTCTATTGAGGATAGTGGTGGGGGTTGTGCTGTGGTTGCCTCCGTACTGCCCTTTGTGGGAAAATAGGAAAGCGTCTGTGACGCCAAGATTCAAAATAGATAAAAACTGAGAGCAATATCGAATTGCTCTCAGTTTTTTTTGATAGGGCTAATAGGGCGGATAGGAGTAATAGGAACGTTCTCATAATTCTCATCACTCCTATCACTCCTTAAACTCTCTATAATATCAATCGGTCGTACCCGCTTCTTCCGAAACCCACAATCGGTCGTACCCGCTACTTCGCCCGAGGCAAAGCCTCGGGACACATCCCCCGCCGAGGCGGGGGCTTGGGGGTGGGTCAGGATTGGAATTGCCTGCGGAGCAGGCAGGTGTCGAGGTGGCAATTTGCGTGGTGAGAATGAGTTGAGTAAGGAGGATGGCTTGTGTGTTTAAGGAGTTTAAGGATTATCCCTACTCTCCCTAATTTCACTTTTCATCTTTGCTCTTTACTCTTTCCTCTTTCCTTGTTTTTCCTTAAAAGTGGCAAAATACCCCTATCTGTGGCGATTGATGGGGGTGTTTGTGGCGAGTGGAGCACCTGTCGATGGCGTTTTGCCATAACTTTGCAATGTCGATAGGTCGATGATTTTTGTCCTATCGATGAGCTTTATTTATATAATAGGTATGTGGGTTGCCCGATATTTTGTATCTTTGGGTAATCCGATATTAAAAAGTGAGATAATGCGAGAATTGAGAATTATTGTTTTGGCAAAGCAGGTACCCGACACCCGAAATGTCGGTAAAGATGCGATGACCCCTGAGGGTACCGTAAATCGTGCCGCTCTGCCTGCCATCTTCAACCCTGAGGACCTCAACGCCTTGGAACAGGCTCTGCGTTTGAAGGAGCGTTTCCCCGGCTCGACAGTCAAAGTGCTCACTATGGGTCCTGGTCGTGCGGCGGAGATTATCCGCGAGGCACTCTATCGAGGTGCTGATGGAGGATACCTGCTCTCGGACCGTGCTTTTGCTGGTGCCGATACTCTGGCTACTTCCTACGCACTGGCTACCGCAATCAAGAAGATTGGCGATTTTGATATTATTCTCGGTGGCCGTCAGGCTATCGATGGCGACACTGCACAGGTAGGTCCGCAAGTGGCTCAGAAGTTGGGTGTTGCTCAGATTACCTATGCTGAGGAGATTTTGGGTATTGAGAATGATCGTATCGCCGTTCGTCGTCATATTGATGGCGGTGTGGAGGTCGTTGAAGGTCCTCTGCCTGTGGTGATTACCGTCAATGGCTCGGCTGCTCCCTGTCGTCCTGCAAATGCCAAGTTGGTGCAGAAGTACAAGCGCGCCAAGGGTCGTCAGGAGCGTGTGGAGGGTGAGTCATACGCACACCTCTACGAGGAGCGTCCCTATCTCAACATCACCGAGTGGGGTGTGGCAGATATCGATGGCGATACTGCTCAGTGTGGCCTCTCGGGGTCGCCCACCAAGGTTAAGCAGGTGGAAAATATTGTCTTCCAGACCAAGGAGAGCAAGACTCTCTCGGATAGTGATGCCGATATTGAGAATCTGATACAGGAACTGATGACTGCTCACACAATTGGATAGAAAGGAGTAAAAGATATGAATAGTGTATTTGTATATTGCGAGTGGGAGGGCAAGTGCGTTGCTGAGGTTAGCCAGGAGTTGCTGACCAAGGGTCGTAAGTTGGCCGATACGCTGGGGGTTAAGTTGGAGGCTGTGGTGGCTGCTGATGACCTCTCGGGTGTTGAGCAGCAGGTGTTGCCCTATGGTGTTGATGTGTTGCACCTCTTTGAGGGCGAGGGATTGTTCCCCTACACCTCACTGCCCCACGCATCTATATTGATTAATCTCTTCCGCGAGGAGCAACCCCAGATATGTCTGATGGGCGCAACCGTTATTGGTCGCGACCTGGGGCCTCGTGTGTCATCGGCACTACATAGTGGTCTGACTGCCGATTGCACCTCGTTGGAGATTGGTCCTTATGAGGATAAGAAGAGTGGCAAGAGTTACGATAGCCTCCTCTACCAGATCCGTCCCGCTTTTGGTGGCAATATAGTGGCTACCATTGTCAATCCCGACAATCGTCCCCAGATGGCAACCGTGCGCAAGGGTGTGATGAAACGCGAGATTGTGAGCGAGGATTATAAAGGCGATGTTGTACGACACAAAGTGGCTGAGTATGTGAGTGATACTGATTATGCTGTTAAGGTGTTGAAGCGTCACGTTCAGCCTGCAGCCAATAATCTTGGCGGTGCATCGATTGTGGTTGCCGGTGGCTATGGTATGGGCTCGAAAGAGGGCTTTGATATGCTCTACGAACTCGCGGATGTGCTCCACGCTGAGGTGGGTGCAAGTCGTGCCGCTATTGATGCGGGCTACTGCGTTGCCAATTTGCAGATTGGTCAGACAGGTGTTACCGTGCGCCCCAAACTCTATATCGCTTGCGGTATTTCGGGTCAGATTCAGCACATTGCAGGTATGCAGGAGAGCGGAATCATCATCTCGATTAACTCTGACCCTGCGGCACCAATCAATGCCATTGCCGACTATGTTATCGTTGGTAGGGTAGAGGATGTTGTGCCCAAAATGATTAAGTATTACAAACAGAACAGTAAGTAACAGAGATAGTTATGGCAAATTACTATAAGACAACGCCCGCCCTTTCTTATCATCTGCATCACCCTCTGATGGAGCGAATTTGTGCTCTCAAAGAGCGCGACTATCGCGATAAGGAGGAGTATGACTATGCACCCGTCGATTTTGAGGATGCTATGGACTCCTACGAGAGAGTGTTGGAGATTGTGGGCGAGATTTGTGGTGAGATTATTGCTCCCAATGCAGAGGGTGTCGATCACGATGGCCCAACGCTTGCCGAGGGTAGGGTGACCTATGCTGCCGGTACTCAGCAAAATCTGGATGCTACGCGTCAGGCGGGATTGATGGGTATGGCTATGCCGCGTCGCTATGGCGGTCTGAACTTCCCTATCGTACCCTATATGATGGCTGCCGATATGGTGAGCAGTGCCGATGCGGGTTTTGAGAATCTGTGGGGTTTGCAGGACTGCGCAGAGACGCTCTACGAGTTTGGCACACCCGAACAGCACGAGCGTTTTATTCCGAGGGTTTGCGCGGGTGAGACTATGTCGATGGACCTCACCGAGCCAGATGCAGGTAGCGACTTGCAGAGCGTGATGCTTCGCGCTACTTGGAGCGAGGAGCGAGGCTGCTGGCTGCTCAATGGCGTGAAACGATTTATCACCAATGGCGATGCAGATATCCACCTGGTGCTTGCACGCTCGGAGGAGGGTACTCGAGATGGCCGTGGCCTGTCGATGTTTATCTATGACAAGCGAAGCGGTGGCGTAATTGTGCGACGCATTGAGAATAAGATGGGTATCAAAGGATCGCCCACCTGCGAGTTGGTCTATAAGGATGCCCCCGCAGAGCTGTGTGGCAGCCGCCGCCTGGGACTTATCAAATATGTGATGGCACTGATGAATGGCGCTCGCTTGGGTATTGCTGCTCAGAGTGTTGGCCTTTCGCAGAGAGCATACGACGAGGCAGTGGCTTATGCCCGCGACCGTCGTCAGTTTGGTAAGGCTATCGAGCACTTCCCTGCTGTATATGATATGCTTTCGCTGATGAAGGCTAAACTTGACGCCTCGCGTACACTGCTCTACGAAACAGCTCGCTTTGTTGATGTATATAAGGCACTTGACGATATTGCTCGTGAGCGTAGCCTCACTCCTGAGGAGCGTGCCGAGCAGAAACGCTACTCGCGTCTTGCCGACAGCCTCACTCCGCTGGCTAAGGGTATGGGCAGCGAGTATGCCAACCAGAACACCTACGACTGTATTCAGATCCACGGTGGCTCAGGCTTTATGAAGGAGTACGCCTGCGAGCGACTCTACCGCGATGCCCGTATCACCTCTATTTATGAGGGTACAACCCAGCTGCAGACAGTAGCCGCTATCCGCTATGTTACCAATGGTTTCTATGCGGAGCAGTTGCGTGGCTATGAGGCTGAGTGTGTGGGTGATGAGTGGCAGTCGTTGAAGGCAGTGCTTGCCAATATGGCGGCTAAGTATGAGGCAGCAGTTGCAAAGATTACCGAGAGTCAGAATCAGGAACTTCTCGATTTCTGCGCTCGTCGCCTGGTGGAGATGGCTACCGTTACCATTATGGGCCACCTTTTGGTGCGTGATGCAAGTGCAGAGCCTGCTCTGTTTGCCCGCTCGGCTAAGGTCTATGTGCGCTATGCAGCCGCTGAGGTGGCAAGGCACGAGGCTTATATTGAGAGTGTTACGGTCGATGACTTAGCCGATCACCGAGCCGTTGAAGAATAAAAAAAAGATTACACAACCATTTTTTAAGGCATATATTAACCAGAAACGAAGGGAGATGCTGTGAAGCACCTCCCTTCGTTCATTTTTCCACTCTGTTTTCTACTCCTCGCTGGTGGCAGCCTTGTTCTTCTCTATGGTTGCCATAAACTGCTCACAGTAACTCTTCGATACCGGTATCGGACGAATAGAGGAGTTGTCGAGAATTACAAAAGTATTGCCTCGCTCGTTGCGCAAGAGCTTGATTTTCGAAATGTTAACCAAGTAGGAGCGGTGGCAGCGATACATCGGAGTATCGGCACACATCTCCTCTACAGCTTTGGTGCGGGCGCGGAGCATATAGTTGTTCAGTTTGCCGTCGCTCTCGTAATATACCTTCACATAGTTGTCCTGCGACTCCATATAGTAGAGCGATTCAACTCCTACCGAGAGTTTTAGATTGCCATTGTAGTCGTAGAGATTTACCAGATGGTCTGCGCTCTCGTGGCGTGCGTGACGACGGGTGAGGGCAGCGGCAAGTTCCTCTTTCTTGGTCTGAATCTCCGCATACATAGTTATAAAGGTATAGGGGATGGCGAGAATCAGCGACACGCAGAGTGTTGTGCGCAGCAACAGCGGACCGATTGCCACCTCTATAGGCATCTCGGGAAGGATTATCAGCGAGGTGTAGAGCAAATAGAATGAGGCAATAACTACCATCTCAACAGCCAGCCATACTATAAACTGAGGCATTGTAATCACATTGCGCTTGCTCTGTACATGGGCCATCAGTGACTTGCTTATGGCGAGCAAAACGATTGCTCCTGCGTAGAATACTATGGTGTTAAGTGCTGTTCTTGGTGAGTTAAAGCCAAACCACGCTGTGCCTGTAAATGGTGTGTAGATCACCATAAACAGCATAGAGAATATAGTAACAAACACTATTGACGACCATAAGTACTTACGGTTGAATAGATATTTGGGTACTTCATTTTTCATCATCGTGCTATCTTTTGTTTGGATAGACAAAATTGGTGATTTTGTGGTAGAATTGCAATAGTTTTACCACAAAAAACGCCACTTTCGCCACTCAGCCCCCTCGTTTGCCACAATTGAGGAGCGGAAAAAGAGCAGGTTATTACATTTGCATTGTCCTCCGAGAGCCGTTTTCGGAGGCACTTTTGTAGAATAAACTAAATGCAAAGCGTATGAAAATTATTGGAACCGGCAGGGCGCATCCCGCTTTTACTCTGACCAACTCTATGCTCGAAGATATACTCGATACGAGCAATGAGTGGATTATGGAGCGCACGGGAATCACCCAACGCCAAATCATCACCGATGAGAAATTGGAAGATTTGGCCGCCGAAGCAGCACGCCAGGCGCTTGACGATGCTGGTCTGACAGCAAAAGATATAGATCTGCTGATATGCTCCAATGTGGTCAATGAGTATGCTACTCCCTCGCTCGGCTGTGTGGTCGAGGGGTTGATTGGTGCGGAGTGCCCTACCTATGATATAAATGCCGCCTGCTCCGGATTTGTTTATGCCCTGAGTATGGCTGAGGCATATCTCCGCTCGGGGATGTTTCGCCGAATCTTGATCCTCTGCGCAGAGGAGCCTACCCGTATGGTGAGTTGGCAAGACCGCTCCACCTGTGTCCTCTTTGGCGATGCAGCAGGTGCGGTGGTGGTGACTGCGGGTGATGAGATGAAGGCTATCCGTATCACCGCGACCCCCAAGCGCGATGTATTGCGCTACGAGCGTATGTTGCAGCCCACGCCCTATATTACCAAGAGCGAGAGCGATGTGCCGTTGGTGATGAATGGTCGCGAGGTTTTTAAGACCGCCGTTACCTCCTCGATTGCCGATGTGAAGGGTGTTCTGAGTGATTCGGGAGTAGATAAGGACGAGGTGAAGTACTATATTCTTCACCAGGCCAATGTTCGCATTATTGAGGCTATCCGTGAGCATTTCAAGCAGCCTGCGGAGAAATTCCCGCGCAATGTGGATAAGTATGGTAACACCTCCTCGGCAAGCATTCCCGTTATGCTTGATGAGATGAGCCGCAAAGGGTGTTTCAAGCGAGGCGACAAGTTGGTGCTGAGTGCTTTTGGAGCAGGATTTACCACTGCTGCCTGCCTGATTGAGTGGGCAAAATAGAATGTTGAAAATAAAGGAACAAAAAATATGAAAGAGAGAAGAGTTGTGATTACCGGTATGGGTGTTGTTTCGCCCGTAGGAAATAGCGTGGAGGAGTTCTGGCAACACCTCACCGAGGGCTATTGCGGTATCGACTATATAAAAGGCTATGAGGATACACCCCTCCCCGTGCGTCTGGCAGGTCAGATTCGCGACTTCGACCCCAAAAAGTGGGGTGTGGATGCAGGCAGTATCCGTCGCAGCGACACCTATTGCCAATATGCAATGGTTGCCGCTATTCAGGCTATGGAGCAGAGCGGTTTGGAGAGTGGTGCTAATGTTGCACCTGAGCGTCTGGGCGTATATATCGGCTCGGGAATTGGCGGTATCGGTACTTTTGTGAATGAGTCGTCGAAGTTGATTGAGGAGGGTGCAGAGCGCATTTCGCCCCTCTTTATCCCGATGATGATCTCCAATATTGCCGCAGGTAATGTGGCTATCCGTTTTAACGCACAAGGCCCCTGCCTGCCCGTGGTGACCGCTTGTGCTACGGGCACACACGCTGCAGGTGAGGCATATCGTGCTATTCGCTATGGCTATGCTGATGCCATTATCACAGGCGGTGCTGAGGCGGCTGTTCATCCCATTGCCATTGGTGGCTTTGCCAATAGCAAGGCTCTCTCGCGTAGCGAAAAGCCCGATGCAGCCTCGCTGCCCTTCGACGCAAAGCGTGGTGGCTTTGTTATTGCGGAGGGAGCAGGTGTCTTGGTGATGGAGGAGTACGACCACGCAGTAGCACGCGGTGCAACCATCTATGCCGAAGTGTGTGGCTATGGCAATAGTTGCGATGCTCACCACTATACCGCACCTCGTCCCGATGGGTCGGCAGCAGCACGCGCCATACGCTTGTCGCTCGACGAGGCGGGCTATACACCTCACGACACACTCTACATTAATGCCCACGGAACAGGTACTCCGCTCAACGACAAGTCCGAGACAGCAGCTATCAAGTTGGCATTGGGCGAGAAGGAGGCTCGCAAGGCGGTGATTAGTTCTACCAAGTCGATGACGGGACATATGCTCGGCGCGGCAGGTGGTGTTGAGCTTATCGCCTCGGCCCTGGCACTCCAGACGGGAGTTGTACCTCCCACGATCGGTCTGACAACCCCCGATCCTGAATGCGACCTCGACTACACTCCTCTCCGTGCAAGAGAGGCTAATCCGACCGTTGCTATATCCAACTCGCTGGGCTTTGGTGGTCATAATGCCACGGTGGCCTTGCGTAAATTTGTAAAATAATTAATACCTTTGAGATATGAATAGAGAAGAGATTAAAACCTACATTCCTCATCGCGAGCCTATGCTCCTGGTAGATGAGTTAGAGTTCGATGGCGATTATACCATTTCCAAATACTATGTTCGTGGCGATGAGTTTTTTCTCCAGGGCCACTTCCCTGGTCACCCTACCGTTCCCGGAGTTATTCTCTGCGAGATGATGGGGCAGGGGTGCGCACTCCTTGTGGGTGAGGAACTTAAAGGTAATACCCCCTTCTTTGCGGGTCTGGACCAGATTAAGTTTAAGAACTCCGTTCATCCGGGCGATACCGTATGTGTTCGTGCACGCATTGCCAATCGTCGGGCTAATGTATTCTTTATCGAAGCGGTGGCTAAGGTGGGCGATAAGGTGTGCTGCGAGGGTAAACTCTCGTTTATCCTTGTGCCCAACGAGAAGTTGCAATCGAAATAAAAAGTATTACCTTTGTAGAAAATAATAATCTGAATAGATATGGGAATGCTTAGTGGAAAAGTGGCAGTCGTAACAGGTGCTGCCCGCGGAATCGGTAAGGCGATTGCGCTCAAATATGCAAGTGAGGGTGCTGATGTGGCCTTCACCGACTTGGTGATTGACGAGAATGCTCAGGCTACCGAGAAGGAGATTGCTGCATTCGGCGTGCGCGTGAAGGGTTATGCCTCGAACGCTGCCAACTATGACGAGACACACGCTGTGGTGGCTGAGATTATGAAGGACTTCGGCCGTATAGATATTTTGGTGAACAATGCAGGTATCACTCGCGACGGTCTGATGATGCGTATGGACGAGAAGCAGTGGGATATGGTACTCACCGTAAACCTTAAATCGGCATTCAATTTTATCCACGCCGTAACACCTATTATGGCACGTCAGCGTGGTGGCAGCATTATCAATATGTCCTCCGTGGTGGGCGTGTCGGGCAATGCAGGTCAGTGCAACTACTCGGCATCAAAGGCGGGTATGATCGGTCTGGCCAAAAGTATTGCAAAAGAGATGGGTCCCCGTGGTATCCGCGCCAACTGCATCGCTCCGGGCTTTATTATTACCGAGATGACCGGCCAGCTCTCCGATGAGGTGCGCGAGGGTTGGATGAAGACCATTCCTCTGCGTCGTGGCGGTACTCCCGAGGATGTTGCCAATGTTGCACTCTTCCTTGCAAGCGACCTTTCTTCGTATGTTAGCGGACAGGTTATACATTGCTGCGGTGCAATGAACTGCTAAAAAAAGCCGTATAATTGGCTATTTTGGTGTTGGAGGGACTTGGGAAACCGCTCACATACGATTAAGTATGCTTCGCGGCTCCCCAAATCCCTCCGCCTAAAAATAGCTCAATTCTACGACTTTTTTAATTCAAAATTCAAGATTCAAAATAGCTAACAACTGAGAGCAATATCGAATTGCTCTCAGTTTTTTTGTAGGGATGATAGGAGTAATCGCAACGTTCTCATAATTCCCAAAATTCTCATCACTCCTATCTTTTACCTTTTCACTCCCTTTAATGGGACTCGAACTCCGAAGGAGTCGCGGGTGATACCTATTAAAAATAGCGGTTTTGCCGCGCTATTTACCCTATCACCCGCAACCCACCATCCAAAGACCCACTTTCACGGAAAATGAGAGCAAGACTTGCAAAGCAAGTTGTTTTTATTGTTTGTTGGTTTGGGAACTCGTTCACTTAAACCAACAAACAAAAAAACAACGCTTGATATAATCAAGCGTTGCTCTCAAAACTTTTGGGTGGAAGATGGGACTCGAACCCACGACATTCGGAACCACAATCCGACGCTCTAACCGACTGAGCTACATCCACCATCTAATCCTCTCGTCGCCCCAGAGGGTGCGGGAGGAGTCTCACTCACAGATTATGCGAGCGAGTTAACGTGAAGCTGAAGACTGCTCTTCAAGTTAGCTGCCTTGTTCTTGTGGATAACGTTCTTCTTAGCGAGCTTATCCAACATAGCTGCTACCTTGGGTGCCAAAGCCTCTGCTGCTGCCTTGTCGGTAGTGTTGCGCAGTGCTTTCACAGCATTGCGAGCGGTCTTGTGATAGTACTTGTTCTGAAGACGCTTCGTCTCAGTCTGACGAATTCTCTTCTTCGATGACTTGTGATTTGCCATTTTTAATCTATTTTACTTTTTAACTTTTTGTCTATACAATATTCTTGTAGCCCATAGCAGAGTCGAACTGCTCTTTCAAGAATGAAAATCTTGCGTCCTAACCGATAGACGAATGGGCCAGTTGAACCTGCCAATTTAGCGGTGCAAAGATATGTTATGTTTTTCGATATCACAAATTTTTTGAGCATCGAAATAGCATTTTTTGCATTTTTTTCTTCCAAATCACTCTATTTCAGCTCCACATCGCGTGCCGAAGGGTCAAAACGGAGGGTTGTTCCATCAAAAAGTCGGTCCATATCGCCCGAAGCGATGAGCATATCTGCCGTTCCGTAGCTAAATTTTCCGCCCACAATCATAGCTATCGTGTCGCAAAGTTTCAGAGCGATACTCAGATCGTGGGTCGAAAAGATGATACACTTCTTCTCCCTATGCGCTAATTGGCGGAGCAACAGGCACACCTCATACTTATTGGGCAGGTCGAGGAATGCTGTCGGCTCGTCGAGCACTATGATAGGAGTATCTTGTGCCAATGCGCGAGCAATCATAACTCTCTGTCGCTCACCATCGCTGAGTGTCGAAATGCCCTTATGTGCAAATCCGCTCATACCCACAAGGTCGAGTGCGCGGCTCACTGCTTTGCGGTCTGCCGAGCGCAGTCTGCCACTCCATCCCGTGTAGGGTATGCGGCCGAGTGCCACCACATCCTCCACTTTAAGGTTGGGTACTCTCACCTCCTCGGTCGATACGAAGGCTATCTTGGATGCCACCTCTGCACGACTCATGCGGCTGAGTGGCTTGCCCTCAATCAGGATTTCGCCTGCGAGAGGCTTTGCAAGAGCCGTGATGGTGCGCAGCAGCGTACTCTTTCCTGTGCCGTTGCGACCGATAAGTGCGGTGAACTCTCCCCAGCCGAAGCCTACGGAGGCGTGCGAGAAGAGGAGGCGATCCTCATATCCGAGGGTCACATCCTGCAACTGTACGGTATATATTCTCTCCTCCTGCATCCTAACTGAACGATTTATGGTTACGCACAATCACTACCACCACTACGGGGATACCTATAAGTGCTGTTACGGTATTTATCGGTAGGGTCATATCATTTGCGGGGAGTTGCGATGCTACATCGCAGAACAGCATAATGAGTGCGCCAAGCAACATTGAGGCGGGCATCATAACCCTATGGTCGGCCTCGCGGAAGGTCATACGGGCAATGTGTGGCACTGCCAGACCGATAAAGCCGATCGGCCCGCAGAATGCAGTTACGGTGCCTGCCAGCATAACGGTAATGGCTGATATGGTCAGTCGTGTGCGACGGATGTTGATACCCATCGTGCTGGCGTAGTTCTCGCCCAGCAGCATAGCGTTGAGGGGCTTAATGAGTGATACTGACAGCGCAAGGCCAAGTATCATAACAGGAGCCATAATGAGGAGCTGCTCACGCGAAACACTGCCAAGCGAGCCCATAGTCCACACCACGAATGATTTGAGCGCACCTTCGGGGCTGAGATACTGCAAGATCTCCACTACAGCCGTAGCGGCACTGCCGAACATCATACCGAGAATCAGCACCACCATAATATCCTTTATTCGTGCCGTGACGGCCAGAACAACCGACATAATCAGTGCCGAGCCAATCCACGCAGCACCAACCACTCCGATACTCGACACTGCACTATTGGCAGAGATGCCGAATAGAGGCAAGCCGAGCAGGAACAGTGCTACGCCAAGACTTGCGCCCGAGCTGACACCCAACACATAGGGGCCTGCCATTGGGTTGCGGAAGAGGGTCTGCATCTGCAAACCCACAGCCGAGAGTGATGCGCCAACAAGCAGGGCGGTGATTGCCTTTGGCAGTCGGAAGTTAAGCACGATATTGCGTGTCACCTCATCGCCACCACCAAACAGCGTGCCCACCACCTCGCCGAGGGGCAGAGCCACCGAGCCGATAAGGATATCGACCATAAACAGCACCACAACAAGCAGTGCTGAGCAGGTGAATAATATGGTGTTACGCCTCTTCATTGGGTTATTTCAGTTGCAGGAAGTAGTAACCACCCTCGTCGGGGGCTACCTCGGGGTGAAAAATTGCTATCAGGTCTGCCAGTACTCTGTCGGCACGCAGTGAGCCACTCTCCCAGAAGTCGCTACCGCCCTCGGGGGTTGAGCGTGCTGTGCAGTTATATACATTGAGGTTGCGCACTGCGGGGATATCGCCGAATTTGGGATTCTCGGCACGCAGTTGCGCGATGGTGTTCGCCTGGTTGGGGTTGAGCCAATAGTCGGCACGCGAGGCATATATATAAGCAGTCTCGGTGCTGATGGGGCGGCTGGCATCGCTGTCGTTGCCGGCGCAGACATATTCAGCACCCGCATCGTTGATCAGCGTCACCAGATAGCTCCTGTCGCCAGGCACAAACCAGGTGTCGCGATAGGGGGAGTTGAGCATTACCGAGGGTTTGTGCTCGCTATCGCTTGCGAGGGTGCTGAGCTGCTCATAACGGGAAGCTATCCCCTCGAATATCTCCTCGCCACGCTCACGACAGCCATAGATCTCTGCCATAGCCACCACCCATTCCGCTTTGCCCAGCGGATGATTCTCGACATAATCTCCTATGTAGAAGTGTGTTACCCCTAAATCATCAAGTCGTTTGGTTACTGCGCTGTTGTCGCCCGCCACGCCATAGATCATAACCAAGTCGGGCTGCATGGCCACAATCGTTTCGTAGCCGATATTTGCATCGTAGCCCACATCTGCCACACGACCCTCGGCGTGTGCTGTGCGTATTGCGGGGTTGCTCACATAGCCTGCGCCCGATACTCCGCGTACGGTATTGATAAAGCCGAGTGTGTCAATCAGAGCGATGTAGGTGGAAGACATAGTTACCACGCAGTCCGGTCCGGCCTCCATTACCGATCCTACAAAGCCCTCGGGCGGTAGTTCGCCATTGTGACCTATGAAGAGGTCGATCTCGATACCCTCTGCCCCCTGCCACGGATTCTTGATGGTGAGTACTGAGGAGTGCTCGCCGATGGCGCGTATCTCAAAGCCTGTGGCATAGCGAGGAGAGTAGAGCAGGTCGCCCTTGTGGTTGCCACCACTTGTACCGCCACAACCCATCATCGCCAATGCCGCAAAAGCGCAAAAGAGATATTGTGCAGATAATTTCATAACCCCGCAAAGATAACTCTTTTTTGTATAAGGGTATTCAATATAGGTACAGAATTGTGGGGTAAGGAGAAAAAATGCATAAAAATTGGGCTACTATTATAAAATGTAGTATCTTCGTAGAAATTATAACCGCTCGTTTAATTATGAAAAGGTTTTTTGTTCTCTTTGCGCTGATGATTGCTACAACCATTGTGGCTAGTGCGCAAAATATGTCGATAGGTACCAAGGTGCCTGCCCTCGCTCCTGCCGAGTGGTATGGCGCACAACTCACCGTGCAGAACGAGCCGGTGCTGGTGGAGTTTTTCCATACCTCTAACCGCGATGCAAAGGCCAGAGTAGCAGAACTCGCACGCTTGGCCAAGAAATATGACGGTCGAATGAAGGTGGTGGTCGTGACCTCGCAACCTATTGAGATAGTGGAGGAGGTGATCGATACCGCTTCGGGCTATTTCGTGGCAATTGATACCGCCCGCAAGATACATAATGCCTATGGGGTTAAGTATGTTCCCTACTCGGTAGTTGTTGACAGCAAGGGACGACTCGCGTGGCTTGGCAATTCCAAGTCGCTGACCGATAAACAGATAGAAGAAAGTATAGAGTAAAAGTATAAATCGAACACAATATGGATGCTAAGATAGAACACTATGAGGACGAGTACCTCAAAGAACACCACGACAGCGCACTCCACGTTACTGAGGGTGTGAGCGATCAACCTGTGGTAAGCCCATATTTCAAGCGTGTGCGTCGACGCCAGCTCACCACAGATGAGTATGTGGAGGGTATTCTGGCGGGCAATATAACCATCCTCTCGCAGGCAATCACCCTTGTTGAGAGCAATCGCCCCGAGCACTATGCCCAGGCGCAGGAGATTATCGAGCGATGCCTGCCTCACGCAGGTCGCTCTATCCGTGTGGGCATTACGGGTGTGCCGGGTGCGGGTAAGTCGACCTTTATCGAGGCTGTGGGTGGCACGGTGACCTCGCTGGGCCATAAGCTTGCCGTGCTCGCTATCGACCCCTCATCGGAGCGTAGTGGCGGCTCGATTCTTGGTGACAAGACCCGTATGGAGACCCTGACAACCAACCCCGATGTCTTTATCCGCCCCTCCCCCTCGGCAGGATCGCTGGGTGGTGTGGCGCGTAAGACACGCGAGTCGGTGGTGCTGGTCGAGGCTGCCGGTTTTGATGTGGTGTTTATCGAGACCGTGGGCGTTGGCCAGAGCGAGACGGTTGTTCACTCTATGGTCGATATCTTTATGCTCTTGCAGATTGCAGGCGCGGGCGACGAGTTGCAGGGTATCAAGCGCGGTATTATGGAGATGGCCGATATGGTTGTGGTGACTAAGGCCGATGGCGAGAATGTGCATCGAGCAGAACTTGCCAAGGCTCAGATCACCAATGCACTCCGCCTCTTCCCCGAGCCTGAGTCGCGTTGGCGTCCCAAGGTGCTCACATGCTCGTCTAAGGATCGCATAGGTCTGGTTGAGGTGTGGAACACTGTGGCTGAGTATATCGACTTTGTGGAGCGCAACGGCTACTACACAGCTAACCGCAACCGACAGAGCAAGTATTGGATGTATGAGAGTATCAACGAGGTGCTCAAATCCAACTTCTATACTCATCCCGAGGTGAAGAGTCGTTTGGCAGAGTACGAGGCGAGAGTTCTTGGTGCGAAAGTTAGTTCGTTTGTGGCAGCGAAGGAGTTGTTGGACTTCTATTTTGATTCCTTTGGGAATACAAGCGAAGTTTTATAATCGAGGCAATTAAGAGTTGTATGCAAATGAGAGTAGTGTTGAACTACTCTCGTTTGTTGTTTTAGGGCGTTTAAAGAATTTAGAGAGAGTAGCGAACTCCTATTGCTCCTATTTGCCTTAATCTTCTTAATCTCCCTCATTACTACCAAAAAACCCGACGAACATTTCTGTTCGTCGGGCCCCCAATATGAAGCCGATTGTTAGAATCGACTTCCCCCTAAAAACTTATGAAAAACTTCAAGGATTTCTCCCTGCTTTTGCTTTCACTATACAAACGCCCAACTATATGTTTTATTGCACACCATTTTCAAGTTTTACTCTTTCCGTCTATTTTTCTAACCTTTCAAACAAAAAGTGGTTGCAATAACCATTGCAACCACTCTAACCATCTATTGTTCCCGAGCCAATCAACTCTTCCTCGGAGTACCAAGCGGCAAACTGTCCTGCTGTAACGCCTCGTTGTTGTTCGTCGAAGTATATATACCCCGCCTCCTCGGTGCGGTATAATGTCGCCTCCTGGAGCGGTTGGCGGTAGCGGATGCGCACAGAGTATCGCTCGCTCTCTCCGCTCTCCACTGCCAGGTCGGGGCGTATCCAATGTATCTCCTCACCCGCCATACTTAACGCCCTGCGGTAAAGTCCAGGATGATTCTTGCCCTGGCCGACATAGACGATATTGCGCACAACATCCGTACCTATTATAAATAAGGGTTCGGGAGTGCCGCCTACAGCCAATCCTTTGCGCTGGCCAATGGTGTAAAAATGCGCGCCGCCGTGCTCACCTACCTTCTTGCCGTCGGCAGGGGTGTAGGCGAATGGGGTGGCGAGTGCTGAGAGCTGCTCCACGCTCGGCGTCTTGCCCTCGGCAATGTTTCGGCTTACCTCATTGTCTAATTCGTTATATTGCGCATAGCCCTCCCACGAGGCGGGAATCTCAATAATCCTACCCTTCTTGGCCTTCAGCTTCTGTTGCAGAAATACCGGCAAATCAACCTTTCCTACAAAGCAGATGCCCTGCGAATCCTTGCGGGTGGCGGTTGCAAGGTGTAGTTTGGTGGCAATATCTCTCACTTCGGGCTTGAGCAGGTTGCCAATCGGGAAGAGTGCCATCGATAGTTGCTCTTGCGAGAGTTGGCAGAGGAAGTAACTCTGGTCTTTATTCGGGTCACTACCCGCAAGCAGACGGTGGCGAACTATGCCCTGCTCATCGGTAAAACTCTCCTTGCGGCAGTAGTGTCCTGTGGCGACATACTCAGCCCCCAGACGCTTTGCCTCCTCGACAAACACATCGAACTTTATCTCTCTGTTACACAGCACATCAGGATTGGGGGTGCGTCCCTTCTCGTACTCCGAGAACATATAATCGACCACCCTCTGGCGATACTGCTCGCTGAGGTCAACCACATAGAAACCGATATCGAGCTTGCGTGCCACCATCTCGGCAATCAGCCTATCCTCCTCCCACGGGCAAGCACCGCTGAGTGTGCCCTCCGTGTCGTGCCAATTTATCATAAAGAGCCCCACGACATCGTGTCCCTGCTCTTTGAGCAGGTATGCCGCAACCGAGGAGTCAACGCCTCCCGAAAGTCCGATAACTATTCTTGCCATATCTCCTCTTCGCTCTCCTTGGTGAGTACCCTCAGCTCTGAGGGTAGCATATTGTTAATTCTTGCTCCAATCCTCTTTGCCCAACCAATGGCGCACCCCTCATAACAGAGCGCACCGATGCCCTCCTGCATCTTTGTGGCTATCTCGGCAGGGCTTTCTCTGCGCAGGTAGGCCATAGCCTCCGCACGCGACAGCTCGGTGCGAGCTACTTTTTCATTGAGGTCGTGGAATAGTGCCAGCGCGTGGTCGGGGCGTAACTTACCACCAAACATCTGCCCCATACATACGCCCGAATAGATTACATTGAGCCTGTCGCTCACATAACTCATCGCCTCGCTATGCCACTCGTAATATCCAAAATAGCGGTCGCCTGCCGTTGCAAAGCGCATCGCCTCGGGGCTTGCCACCCAACGACCCAATTCACCATACTCCTTCTTGGGTGCAGGAACCAGCGCGGTGCGACGGGGGCGGGTGGGGCGTTGTTTGCTCCTTGCCTCGCCCTTGCGCAATACCACTGCAAAGAGTCCCTCGCCACGCGAGCGATGGGGGTAGAAGTGGTAGCAATCGTGGCCTGCTGCCTCGGTGACGGTTATTCCCCACGAAGGGTCTATCTCTATATCAATCTTCTCGGTGTCAAACTCTTCCGCCAACCACTCAACCTGCTCCTCATCCTCGGCGCGGTTGAAGGTGCAGGTGCTGTATATCAATACACCTCCGGGGCGCAGAGCTCTCCATGCCTCGCTGAGTATGGTGCGCTGACGCTGCGCGCACATCCTTACGGCTTCGGGTGTCCACTCTTCTCGTGCGCGGTCGTCCTTGCGGAACATACCCTCACCGGAGCAAGGCGCATCGACAGCCACCACATCGAACCATTCGGGTAGAGTTTCGGCAATTGCCTGCGGGTCGTTCATCGTTACTGCCACATTGCCGAGTCCCCATTTGCGCACATTCTCTGCCAATACCTTGGCTCTATTCCTGACCGGCTCGTTGGCAACTACCAGTCCCTCTAATCCCACCTGTGCGGAGTAGAGTGTGGTCTTGCCACCAGGGGCAGCACACAGATCGAGCAGTCGCACTCCCTCCTCCTCGTCGATAGCACCTGCCAGCAGGTGGCCGACAAACATTGAGGCTGCCTCCTGCACATAGTAGTTGCCTGCGTGGAAGAGCGGATCAAAGGTGAAGACGGGGCGGGAACTGAGGTAGTAGCCATAGCGATTCCAAGGCACACTCTCGCCCTCGGGGCGTGCCTGTACCTTGAAGGGGTTGTAACGGATGCTCACCTGCGGCTCGGTGTCGAGTGCTGCGAGCAGATCGGTACTCTCGGCTCCGAGAATACCCTCCATCATCATCTTGAACTCCTCTTTAATGGCTACTCTTCCCATCTGATTGTTGGTTGTCTGTGCTATTCTTCGGCACACATCTCTCTGACCTTCTTCTCAATCTCGTCAATCAGCGAAGGGTTGAGAATAAAGTCGTTGTTATCAACATCGATTGTGAGAATTTTGCCCTTGTAGCTATTCTCAATCCAATCGTTGTATCGCTTGTTAAGTCTTTCGAGGTAGTCGATATCGATACCCATCTCATAGTTGCGACCGCGTTTGAGAATTTGGCTTACCAGAGTGGGAACACTCGCTTTGAGGTAGATCAGCAGGTCGGGCTGGGGTACAAGTCCGTTTGTGAGATCGAAAATCCTCATATAGGTACCGAAGTCGCGCGACGACATCAGTCCCATTTGGTGGAGGTTGCCCGCAAAGATGTGCGCATCCTCATAGATGGTGCGATCCTGAATTACATTTCCCTCTCCGGCCAGCATATCCTTGGTCTGCTTGATGCGACTTGCGAGGAAGTAGATCTGGAAATTGAACGACCAACGATTCATATCGTCGTAGAAGTCGCCAATGTAGGGGTTGTCGATGTCCTCGTAATAGGCACGAGCATTGAATCGCTGTGCGAGAAGTTGGGTTAGCGATGTCTTGCCGCTACCGATATTACCTGCAATTGCAATATACATAGTAGATTGATTTTATGGTGGTTAGTAGTTTTACTTGTCTATGTGCAGAAAGGCTCTTATGCTATCTACGTGTCCTCTGTCATTGCTCAATCTGGGTACTTTACATTGACCGCCAAAGCGTCCTTCGCTGCGTAGCCACTCCATAAATGTTCCCTTGGGGATTACGGTAATGATAGGTGCCTGGAGGGTTGTGTTGCCCTTGCGCTTGGCCTCATAGTCGGAGTTCTCCTGTTGCAATGCGGCATCGAGCGCATCTCTGAAAATATCAATATCCTTAGGCTCGCGATGGAACTCAATTATCCACTCGTGCGCTCCCTTCTCCTTGCCGCTCATATAGACGGGTGCCATAGTATATTCGGCCACATCTGCATCGGTCGCCTTGCAGGCAGCGGTTATGGCGCGTGCTGCATTGTCGATAATGATCTCCTCGCCAAAGGCGTTGACAAAGAGTTTGGTGCGACCCGTTATGCGAATTTTGTAAGGCGAGGTGGAGGTGAACTCTACCGTGTCGCCAATCATATAACGCCACAAACCATTCGAGGTTGTGATAATCATCGCATAGTTTACACCTGTGCGTACGCCCTCCAATGGAACGGCACGCGAGGGATTATTTAGCGAGTCGGTGGGCAGGAATTCGTAGAAGGTGTCGTGGTCGAGCATAAGGAGCATCTCGTTGGTGTATGGTTCTTCGGCAATAGCGAAAAATCCCTCGGAAGCGTTGTAGGTCTCCATATACTTCATGTCGAGCGAGGGGATGATTTTGGCATACTGCTCCTTGTAGGGGCCGAAGTTCATACCTCCGTGGATGAACAACTCCATATTTGGCCACACCTCGAGGATGTTATCTTTACCCGTGTATTCGAGTACCTTGTTGAGCATTACCAGGTTCCACGACGGTACTCCGCAGAACGAGCGAATGTCCTGGTGGATAGACTCCTCGCAAATTTTGCGTACCTTCTCGTCAAAGTCGGCAAGCAGTGCGGTGCGCTTGCTCGGCATACGCATCCACGAAGCCCAGCGAGGGGTGTTGTCGATGAGGATGGACGACAGGTCGCCTGCTAGAATTTTGTCTGAGTCGTTCTCCAACTTCTTCGACCCGCCCAGTGTCAACATCTTGCCGTCGAGTATCTTGCTGTTGGGGAATGTGTGGCAGAAGATAGCCATCGTATCCTTAGGACCTCTGAGGTGGCTGGCGCGCAGACCTGCAGTGGTGACAGGGATATATTTACTCTTTGAATTGGTCGTTCCGCTACTCTTTGCAAACCATTTGACGGGCGAAGTGTGGAGTACATTCGCCTCGCCACCTCGGATACGCTCAATATACGACTCCATATCGGTATAGTCGACGATGGGCATTTTGCGTGTAAACTGGGTGTAGGAACTACCGCGCAGCAAGTTGTGGTCGGCACCAATCTTGGTGCGACTACCCTCGTTGATGAGGCGTGCAAATTGCTCGGCCTGAACCTCGATAGGGTGCTCTTTGAAGTACTCTATCTCCTTGCGGCGAGGGGCGAAGAAAATGTTAATTGCTTTGTTGATCAGTGTCATCTGTCATTAGTTAAAAAATCTTCCAATACGGCCAATTGCAGAGGGGAGTGAGAATACCACCACTCTGTCGTAGGCTTGGATTCGGGTCGAACCTTCGGCAATAAATACCTTGTCGCCACGCACCACACCACCGATAATGGCCTCGTCGGGGAAGTCGAGGTCGGCAACGGCAACCTTTGTCGCGGGGGAGTTGGGCTTAACGATAAACTCCATAACCTCGGCATCGCTATCGTTTAGACAGCGGATGGCCTGTACATCGGTGCTCATCGTAAAGCGGAATATATTACTTGCAGTAATAAGTTTCTTGTTGATGATGGTGTCAATGCCGATACTCTCGGCCAGATTGATGTAGTTGAGGTTCTCAACTTCGGCAATCACCTTCTTGACACCCATACGCTTGGCAATCATTGCAGCGAGAATGTTGGTCTCGGAGCGACCTGTAACAGCTACAAATGCATCCATATTGGCAAGACCCTCCTCAAGCATTGTTTCAAGATCTCGCCCATCCTCATTGATGATCAGCGTATTGTCGAGCAATTCCGCCAACTTGTATGCCTTGTCTGCGTTGTATTCGATCAGTTTTACATTGACCTCCTCCTGCAGATCGGCTGCTACTCGCATGCCGATACGGCTACCACCAAGAATCATCAGATTGTTAATCTCGATATTGGTCTTGCCGGAGTAATCGACGATGTTGCGTACATGCTGACGATTGGTAATGATGTAAATGGTGTCATCCTCGTCAACCTGTATTTTGCCGTTGGGGATAATTGTCTTGTCGTTGCGTGATATTGCTACGATGCGGAACTGCACATTGGGGATGGACTGGTCAATCTCGGCGATTGTCTTGCCGATAAAGGGCGAGCCGGTATCCAGACGGAAGCCGACAAGCGACAATCTGCCACCCGAGAAATCGACATACTCGGTGGTTGAGGACTGACCGAGCAGAGTGATGACCTCGCGGGCAGCGATCTGCTCAGGATAGAAGAGATAGTCGATGCCCATATCGATAAAAATCTCTTTGTTGTTGGGCTCGAGATACTCTTTGTTGTCCACTCGTGCAATGGACTTCTTGGCACCAAGCTGTTTGGCGAGGATTGCCGAGAGGACATTGAGGTTCTCGTCGTGATTTACGGCGATAAAGAGATCTGCCTTGCGTACGGCAGCCTTTTTTAATACCGAAAACGACGAACAATCGCCCTCAACAGTGATGGCATCTGCCACACTGCTGACATCTTCGAGCAACTTAATGTCGGTGTCGATAACCGTCAGGTCGTGATCGCCACCTCCGAGCATCTTGGCAAGATGGTTGCCTACCTCTCCTGCGCCTGCAATAACTATCTTCATATTTTCGTATATGATTATTGATGCAAATTTACTATTTTTGCAGAAATCAAATGCAAAAACTTGATAAAAGTTATACTATAAAACTCTTGAATTATGTCTGAAACGCTTGTAACACTGCTGGCTGCTGTTGCGATTATCGCCTTTTTCGCCTTTGCGATGACTATTGCACTCACCAAGAAGGATGGCTCACATCGTGAGGAGACGGAAATTAGTACCAACCCAATTATGCGACAGAGTGGCATTAAGTGTGCTGTTCAGGAGACTCGCGAAATGGACGCTGCCGAGCGTGGCGATGGGTCGGATTGTGGCGATGAGTCGCTCTGCTCGGGCAACTGCGCGGGTTGCGATATCGAACACGGCAAGTAATATATTAAATTATTTTAATAATTCAATTTGTATTATTTCGAATTTTTAACCTTAGTATATTAAATAATATTAAAAACGAATATATATTATTATAATTATTTTAATAATGGAATGGTAAATTAATGAAATATTAACCTAATAACTAACCTAATTTATGAAATTTAGATTTTTATCCGCACTAATCGTCTCGGTGCTATTTAGTGTTGCATTGGTGGCGCAACCACGCGCTCAGATGAACGAATCGAAGAGAGAGATGACCGTGTCGGCGCGCTATATGTTAGTGCCCGCTGCCGACAATGGCTCAATGGCGCGCCTGACCCTTACGATGGATGGCGAGTCGTTGCTCGGAGAGCCTCAGACCATCCGTCTGGCCTCGGCAGAGAGTGCCGCCTATTGGATTCCTATTGATATGGCGGACAAGATGGGTAAAAAGGTTACGGTAACAATCGCGGGCGGTGTGGCAGATGATGTGCGCTTTGCCGACTTGATACCTATGGAGTACGATGAGCAGTATCGTCCCAAATACCATTTTACTCCCTACTTTGGCTGGACAAACGATCCCAACGGTATGGTCTATCACGATGGCGAGTGGCACCTCGCATTCCAGTCCAACCCCTACGGCACAACCCACTCCAATATGCATTGGGGTAATGCAGTGTCGAAGGATTTGATTCATTGGGAGAACTTGCCCCTGATTGTTGCACCCGACTCGCTTGGTGCTATTTTCTCGGGTAGTTCGGTGGTCGATGCGAACAACACTGCCGGCTTTGGCAAGGATGCAATTGTCGCCATCTACACCTCGGCAGGTCGTATGCAGCGTCAGAGCATTGCGTGGAGTAACGACCGAGGCCGCACCTTTACCAAATATGAGGGTAATCCTGTGTTGGCAGACCCCGCACACCGTGACTATCGCGACCCGAAGGTGGCGTGGATTGACGACAAGTGGGTGATGTCGCTTGCTACGGGTGAGGTGATAACCTTCTATGGCTCAAAAGATTTGAAGAATTGGGAGAAACTTAGCGAGTTCGGTCGCGGTATCGGTTCACACGCAGCCGTATGGGAGTGTCCAGACCTGCTCCGTATGGAGTACAATGGCGAAGAGAAGTGGGTGTTGCTCGTAAGTATCAACCCCGGTGGTCCCAATGGCGGCAGTGTTACCCAATACTTTATAGGTGACTTTGATGGTAAGGAGTTCCACGCCGATCCTCTCCCTTATCCTCTCTGGATTGATTGGGGTGTGGATAACTATGCGGGTGTAACCTTCGGCAATGTAGAGGGTCGTCATGTATTTATGGGCTGGATGAGCAATTGGAACTACTCCAACTTTACCCCCACACGCTACTACCGCAACGCAATGACCCTGCCTCGCGAACTGAGTCTGAAACACAATGGCAACCACCTCTTCCTGGCCAGCCGTCCTGCTGCTGAGGTATATGCTGCCCGTAAGCAGGCAACTGAGCCTGTGGATATTAAGGTAAAAGGTAAGGCTTATATCGGTGACTTGATGGATGGATTCGATGGTGCGTACGGTATGACTATGCGTCTTACCCCCAAGGGTAATGGCGAGTACGGATTTCGTCTTTGCAACTCGCTGGGCGAGTATGCCGAGTTCCGTTTTGACCCTGCTGAGGGTACTCTTACCCTCGACCGCTCGAAGAGTGGTAAGGTTGATTTCTCGGAGCGTTACATAACAACCCCCATTGTGACTCCCGTGCCCGAGGCGAAGTCGTACGAGTTGGAACTCTATGTGGATAAGCACTCGACAGAACTCTTCATCAACGATGGCGATGTGGTCTTTACCAACTGCGTATTTCCCAATGAGCCTTACGACTCAATCGAGTTTTTCAGCGATGGCAAGAGTCTGAAAGCCGAGGATGTTACCGTATATAAAATGGAGTAAGTGATTATGGCTGACAAGATTATAGGACTTGGGGAGATACTTTGGGATATGCTCCCCACAGGCAAGGCACTCGGTGGAGCACCCGCCAACTTTGCCTATCACGCGACCCGTTTGGGAGGTGCTGGCGTGGCAGTAAGTGCTGTGGGTAGTGATGTCCTCGGTGACGAGATTGTCGATTTGCTTGCCGAAAAGGGGCTTGCAGCGCACATCGAGCGAGTGACCTATCCTACCGGTACGGTGGCGGTAACCCTTGACGAGCGCGGTGTCCCCTCTTATGAGATATGCGAGGGTGTGGCGTGGGATAATATCCCCTATACCTATGCAATGCAGAACCTTGCCGAGGATGCCGCAGCCGTATGCTTTGGCTCGCTCGCCCAGAGATCGGAGGTGTCGGGTACTACCATTCAGAGTTTTATCGCTGCACTGCCCCCTGCGTGTCTTAAGGTGTTCGACATAAATCTGCGTCAACACTACTATTCGCAGGAGATTATTGAGAGGTCGTTGCAGATTGCCGATATTCTCAAAATTAATGATGAGGAGATGGAGATTGTAGCCCCGATGCTTGGGGTGGAGGGCGATGATGCTGCCCGATGCCGAGCTCTTCTGTCGCGCTACGGATTGCAGGCGGTTGTCCTGACGCGAGGAGCAAAAGGTAGTCTTGTGGTGAGTGCCACAGAGGCTGATGAGCGCGGAGTGGTGGATGTGGAGGTGGTAGATACGGTTGGTGCCGGTGATGCCTTCACGGCAGGCTTTGTGGTGGCGTGGCTGCGAGGTGACACACTTGCCGAAGCACACAAACTTGCAACCGAATCTTCAGCCTATGCCTGCACACTAAAAGGAGCTATGTAGCAACTGAGCAAACAAACCTGCCTCAGCTGCTTAGAAATAATTTTGCAGTTATTCCGACAAAAAAAGACCTCGACATAATCGAGGTCTTTTTTTGTTGTCATTGTTTGTGATTACTCGCCAAGGGGAGTAACGCTTACAAACGATTTGCCGGTTGCCTTCTTAGTGAAGGTTACAGTACCATCAACCAAAGCGAAGAGAGTGTGGTCTTTACCCATACCTACATTCTCGCCGGGGTTGTGAACAGTACCTCTCTGGCGTACAATGATGTTGCCTGCTTTGGCAAATTCGCCGCCAAACAACTTAACACCGAGTCGTGTGCTCTCCGACTCACGGCCGGTCTTCGAACAAACTACACCGTTCTTGTGTGCCCTTTAC
>JAGBTK010000052.1 GCA_017631375.1 Tidjanibacter sp.
ACAACAAGCGAGAGATATATCGAATATCTCTCGCTTGTATTATTTTTAATTCTTCTTTACATATCCTTTCAAGATGATCATCATCTCCTGCCAAGCCTCGAAGCGGAACAGAGCATTCACGCCACAATAGACAGCCACGCCTGCCAAGACTTTAACAAGTAGCACCCAGCCTGCCGCCCAATTTGCGGTAAGCAGGGTGATAACGCCCAACACGCCCACCATCACGCCCGTAGCAAAGATATAGGGGAGCATATCCTTTGTTCTCGCCCACAAAGTCCAGCGACGCGAATAGCGATAGGCCGTGAGGGCATTGACAAGCATATCCGAGGTAAAGATAACAACCTGACCCCAAGCGATAGCCTTAACGCTGATAGGTATGGTAATAAACAGCACAATAGTAGCAAAAGCCTTTTTCACTACTTCAATGCGGAATATCATATTGCCGTCACTCTTAATCTTCACGATATTATACGAGATAACCGACAGAGGAGCGAGCAGTCCCGCCAGCGAGAGAATCTGAATAAAGGGCACGGTAGGCATCCACACTTCGGGAAGCAGGAAGCGGAACATATCGCCCGCCACGCAGATCAGTCCCATCATAACAGGCCACATCACAAAGCCCCACAGCAAGTAAATTTTGCGTGCGCTATCGTGGAAGTGCTCCTCATCGCTCTGCAAGCGCGAGAGCGAAGAGAACGATACACCCATAACAGCATTAATTGAGGAGCTTACGGGCAGCTCCTTTATCTTATTGCCACGGTCGTAGAAGCCGAGTTGCGCTTTGCCGTGTCCTCGCTCGATAAACAAGCCCGAAATCTGATAATAGATATTGCTCACCAGATCCGACAACATAATGCGTGAGCCGTAGCGGAACATACCCTTGATACTATCCAACGAGAATTTGAGCTCCGGTTTCCAATCGCTCATCACCCACATCAAGAGTGCCTTTACAGCCAGCGACAACATCCTCTGTGCCACCAAAGCCCACAAGCCAAAACCACTGAGTGCCATCACAATAGCGGCAACACTCGACACCACAGAGGCCACCAAAGTATAGACCGAAAGGCGGCGATACTCCAACTGACGCGAGAGGATAGTACTCTGGATTATCGAGAGTGAGTTGATAGGGAACAAAAGGAAAAGGACGGGGGCTATCTGAGCGAAAAGTTCGTCCTCAAAAAATCGTGACAAGAAAGGTGTTGCAGCCCACAGAATAAGATACAACACAATGGCTATCAGCACATTGACATAAAAGACCGAAGAGTAATCACCCTCCTTAATCTCCTTCTTGCGAATCAGTGCCTGCGAAAAACCACTATCGACAACGGGGAGCAGGATAGCCAAAAATATCGAGAGGATAGCCCAACTACCATAGTCGCTCGGAGTGAGGTGGTTCATCAGCACCATACTCACAGCAAACTGCAACAAGGCAGTAACAACCTTCTCGACACTCTGCCAAGCCACACCTTTTACAACTCGTTGTCTTAATTCCATAATCAGTCCGCGCTTAGGGTAACTTATTTACATCTCACAAAATAATCTACTGCCAGGCGATATGAGTCAGCACCAAAGCCCGCTATCGAGCCACGACACACACCACCAATCAACGATGTATGGCGGAACTCCTCACGCGAGAGTATATTTGATATGTGCACCTCAATAACATCTACCCCAACAGCCGCAATAGCATCGCGCAGAGCTACCGAGGTGTGAGTATAGCCACCGGCATTGAGCACCACGCCATCAAAGATACCATCCGCCTTCTGGATAGCCTCAACAAGTTCTCCTTCGATATTGCTCTGGTAGTACTCCAACTCCACATCAGGATAGCCACTCTTCAGCCCCTCAAAGATAGACTCGGCACTCGCCACACCATATACTCCCGGCTCGCGCTTGCCAAGCAAATTGAGGTTAGGGCCATTAACAATCAGCAGTTTCATATCTTATAACTATTTCTGTTTGGTATAAATAGAGTCGTCGAGGCTATCTTCGTAAATCACATAGATCTCCTCGCCCTCCTCCTTCATATAGAACTTTTCGCGAGCATAACGCTCCAAAAAGTCATCTTGTTTGAGATTCTCCAAGAAGATACTATCGGCCTCAATCTGAGCACGATACATATCTCGCTCGGCCGTCATTTCCTCCACCCTCTGGCGAATATGGCGCACCTCACCGACGGGTACTTCCGCCAGCACAAAGACTACCACAACAAAGAGTGCGGTGACCAACATCCAATGCCAATATCGTCTGAAAAATCTCACTATGGTATTCTCATAAATTTGTGCGACTGCAAAGAGATATTCCACTTCGGATTAGCCTTCACATATTCCACAATCGGCTCCATCACCTCGTCAAACTTACTCCACTCGGGTTGCAGATAGAGCAGACACCTGCGCCCCACTCTGTCGGCACACTCCTCAGCCCAGGCAAAATCCTCGGGACTCTCAATCACCACCTTCAACTCGTGCGCAGCACGACACACCTCGCTCAATGGGGCGTGGCGATGCTTAGGAGAGAGGCAGATCCAATCGAAACGACCACTCAGCGGATGAGTACCAGATGTTTCGAGGAAAATCTCCAACCCCTTTTTATGTAGCATATCAGTCAGTGGCTCCAGCGGATAGAGTAGTGGCTCGCCGCCTGTAATCACTATTGAGCGGGCACTACACGCCGAGGCACGCTCCACAATCTCCTCAATGGGGCGCGGAGGAAAAGCGGCGGCATTCCAGGTAAATTTGGCATCGCACCACTTACATCCCACATCGCATCCGCCAAGGCGTATAAAGTATGCAGGCTTACCTGTGTGGTAACCCTCGCCCTGCACTGTGTAGAAATCCTCTACAAGTGGCAGGAGTTTTCCGCCATTGAAAATTTCGTTATTCATCAGCAAGAATATAGATATCTCTCAGGTTACGGCCAAGTTCATCATAGTCCAAGCCAAAGCCCAAGATAAAGTCGTTGGGAATCTCCATTGCAGGATACTTGATGTTGTAGTGCTTGGTGTAGGATGCAGGCTTAAAGAGAAGCGTTGCCACCTCCACACTTGCAGGCTCATGCTCAGCAAGAGTCTTCATCAGGTGGTCAATACTACCGCCCGTATCAACAATATCCTCAACTATCACAACGTGGCGACCCTTGATATCGTTCTTCAAGCCAATTAGATTAGAGACAGAGCCTGTCGAACTTGTACCAGAGTAGGAAGCAAGCTTAACAAACTGAATCTCGCTTTCGAGGCTCACACGCTGCATCAGCTCAGCAGCAAACATAAACGAGCCATTGAGCACACCCAAAAAGAGAGGGCACTCCTTATCGGCATAGTCAGCCTCTATACGCTCCGCCACAGCATCGATAGCCGCAGCAATCTCCTCGTAGGGCTTAAAAATCTTAAAAGTCTTATCCTTGACTTTGACAACGGGTCTGGAATTGTAGGCCATAACTATATTATTTTGTATGTTACAATACTCTTTTTACAAAAATGCTTATTTTTGCAAAAGTAATAAAACTTTGCGGAAAGTGAACAAAAAAGAGATAAGAGAGATGGAAAAAGAGAGTCAGACACCACAGAAAGGTTGGAAGCACTATTCGCGCCAGGAGAAGGTGATGATAGTGAGCATTGTTGTGCTGGTGATACTTGTATTTGTCCGTTGGGATTATATTCGTGAGGAGGCAGGCGAAGCATTCCGCAGCCGAATTGAGACTATCCAGGGCAAAGGTATGGACTCACTCGGTCTGCCCGCAATGCGAATGCCTACCCCACCAACAGAGGAGTAAATAGAGCAAATGAGTTACACCCGAGAGATACCAAATATCTCTCGGGTGTTGTTTTTAGAGGGAGGCTAAGGAGCAATGGGAGTGTAGGGAGATATGGGAATTATGGGAGTTATGGAAAATTAGGGAGTGTAGGGATAATCCTTAACCAAAAAGAGCTGAGAGCAATTCAATATTGCTCTCAGCTCTTAATATCATTTTGAATTTTGAATTCTGAATTCTGAATTAAAATAGTCATATGATTGAGGTATTTTTAGGCGAGGGTGTTTGGGGAGCCGCGCAGGCGTCATAGACGCTTTCCTATTTTAACCCCACAACCCTAAAAAAGTCATATAATCGAGGGAATTTTAGGCGCGGGTGTCTTGCCAGCCCGGAGCATACTTTGCGTATGTGAGGACTTGGCAAGGCACCCGCAACACCAAATTCACCGATTATATGGCTTTTTTTACACCAGGCCCGAGAAGCCCATAAAGGCCATCGCCAAAATTCCTGCAGTCACAAGCGCGATAGGCACACCCTTGAACGACTTAGGAACACCATTGATCGCCAAACGCTCGCGGATACCTGCAAAGATAATCAACGCCAGCGCAAAGCCAATTGCGGTACCTACTGCGTATACAAACGACTCGAGGAGGTTAAACTCCTTCTGCACAAGCAGCAGAGCCACACCAAGCACTGCGCAGTTGGTAGTAATCAGGGGCAGGAAGATACCGAGCGCCTGATAGAGCGAGGGGCTGAGTTTCTTCAATACAATCTCCACCATCTGTACGAGCGATGCAATAACCAAGATAAAGACGATGGTCTGCATAAACTCGATACCCAGAGGCACGAGGATATAGTACTGAACAAGGTAGGCAACAATCGAGCTAATAGCCATCACAAAGGTAACGGCAGCACCCATACCTGCTGCGGTCTCGACCTTGCTCGACACACCCAGGAAGGGGCAGATACCCAGAAACTGGGACAATACGACATTATTAACGAATATCGCACCGATGATAATTAACAGATACTCCATAACGGCTATTTATTAAGTTTTGCTGTCAGTTTATTAAAAATCACCATCAAGTAGCCCAAAGCAATAAATGCACCGGGAGCCAAGACGAAGATAAGGATACCGTTGTCGGCATTGAAGAGCTGCTGTCCGAAGATAGCACCTGTGCCGAGCAACTCACGCACTGCACCGAGCAGAGTCAGAGAGAGGGTGAAGCCCAAGCCGATACCCACACCATCGAGTGCCGAATCCAGAACACCGTTCTTCGAAGCAAACGCCTCTGCACGGCCAAGGATGATACAGTTCACCACAATCAGAGGGATAAAGACACCCAGAGTCTCGTAAAGACTGGGAACATAAGCCTTCATCAGAAGCTCGATAACAGTCACAAACGATGCAATCACCACGATAAATGCAGGGATACGCACCTTGCCCGGAACGAGGTTCTTAATCAGCGAGATAACGATGTTCGACATAATCAATACGAACATAGTCGCCACACCCATACCCAGACCATTAACGGCCGAGGTGGTAGTACCCAAAGTGGGACACATACCGAGAATCAACACGAAGGTAGGATTCTCCTTGATAATACCTTTGGTAAGAATACTCAATTTACTCATAATTCTATCCTCCTACCTATTATTTGTTAACCATTTTAAACGCCTCGTATGCGGCAGCAACTACCTCTGCATAAGCACGCGAGGAGATTGTAGCGGCGGTAAGTGCATCCACATCACCACCATCCTTCTTAACCTTCAGGTTCAACTCACCTGCCTTCTTGCCCTCGATGCTCTTGCGAACAACATTGTCGGGGTTAGCCAAGTTAGCACCAAGACCAGGGGTCTCGGCCTGTTTCAACACCTCAATACCCGATACGGTACCCTCAGTATCGAAACCTACCATCAGGCGAATCTCGCCACTAAAACCGTTCATAGTGTATGCCTCGAAAGCGTATCCTACCACTGCACCCGACGCATCGGTAGCGGTAAATACCTTAAACTCCTTGCCATCGACAGTCACCACATCCTCTGCAGTCTGCTCAAAAGCGGGCAGCACGGCAGCGATACTCTGAGTAACTTTGAGTTGTTCTGCCTTAGTGATGGGGTCGAGAGTGACCTTATATACCAGACCGACAGCGGCCGAGCAAACGAATGCGATGCAAGCGAGCACCAACACCATATTTTTCAAACTGCTTTTCATACTCTCTCCCTCCTATTTTTTAGCGGTTGCACCAAAACGCTTAGGCAAGACATACTTGTCAATCAGAGGCACAAGCGCGTTCATAATCAGAATTGCGAAGGACATACCCTCGGGATATGCACCCCACAAACGTACCAGCATGGTAATCACACCCACACCCACACCAAAGATAATCGCACCCTTGGGAGTCATAGGCGAGGTGACATAGTCAGTTGCCATAAACCAAGCACCGAGCATTGCACCACCACCCATCAAGTGGAACAGAGGCGACATATAAGCCTCGGGAGCGATAAGCCAAGTGATGAGCGAGAAGATAGCCATAGTGCCAAGCACAGCCACGGGGATATGCCAGGTGATAACTCTACGCCACAAGAGGTAAAGACCACCAATAAGGAGTGCGAGAGCCGAAATCTCACCAATCGAGCCACTCTCGATACCGATAAACATATCTTTAACGCTTACGCTCTGCATAACCTCGGCCACGGGCACGCCATTTTTGAGTGCCTCCTTAGCCATAGTCAGAGGCGTAGCACCCGAGATAGCATCAGCAGCCTCGGGGAAGGTAGTCATAGCAACGGGGAAGGCAATCAGCATAAAGACACGACCAACGAGTGCGGGGTTGAAGATATTCTTACCCAGACCGCCAAAGGTCATCTTAGCCACGCCGATAGCAACCAATGCGCCAATAGCCACCATCCACAGAGGAATATTCACAGGAAGGTTAAATGCGAGCAAAACACCGGTCACAGCAGCCGATAGGTTGTTGATAGTGAGTTTGCCACGCAACATATAACGCTGAATCAGCCACTCAAAGAGCAAGCAGCAGCATACCGAGAAGAGGGTCAGGGCGAG
>JAGBTK010000053.1 GCA_017631375.1 Tidjanibacter sp.
ACGGCCAGTACATGGGCGGGCGCAGCTCCGCCGAGTCCGTGTTCGGCGCGGAGATCGAAGCCAACGACATGCCGGGCGGAGACGACGACGACCTCTGCTAATTCCTACGGCCATGAATTGGATCAAACTCACAGAAAATGCCGACGGCAGAGCCGTCTACATCAAGGATGAACGGATCAGCTGCATCATCGAGGAGGACCGGTACACCGAAGTCTACCTCCAGGGAGACTCGACGCCGGTGTGCGTAGACGAGCGCCCCACGCAGATCCTGGATCTGTTACTTGACTAACCCGACACGCGGCGTGGTGCAAGTTTGTGGTAACAACGCCCGGCCCCAACTCAACTACGGTAAAATTGGGCGAAACTTTCGGGGTGCGTGGAGATGGCAGTTCGAGTCTGCCCGCCGCTTCAAAATATGACAACGTATTGTCAAAAGACGACAAAAACTTATCACGGTATGAAACTCAAACACACTCAAGCGAAGAAGGCCCGCCGGGCCAGTTCGTTTCGCTCGATGGGAGCGAAGGACACCCCTTTCGGGAGCAGATTTGAAAAGCGCGTGTCTCTGGGCGCGTCAAAACGCAAGCTTAAGAGAGACCACCTCCGGCCGAAAACGCCCAAGACCTTCGGACGCCAGGTTGTCAGGACCCAGCGCATCCGTCTCAAGGAGCTCAACATCTTCAACGAACCGGTATATAAGACCATCAAGCATGCAGCCCAGGACTGAACTTAGAATCGGCGACACCGTCAAGTTCCGGTGCTACGGCAAAGAGATCCGGGGAGTCATCACCGACTTCTCCCCGGATCTGTTCGGGGGCCCCGCACTCATCTGCGTCAAAGTGTAGTCCAAGAACAAGAGAGAGAGAGAGAGATTGTTTAAACAAATAAAATATTTCGGCACATTATAATCTTAGAACTGGATAGATCATCTGTAAATTTAAATTTCACGCAATACTTTTGACAATACCTATATATATACACGCGCGCGCCAGTTAGAGGGGAGGGCACAAAAAAAGCAGAAGTTCTCTCTTGAACCTCTGCTTTGCGTAGAGCCGCAAGCGGGACTTGAACCCGCGACCTCTTCATTACGAGTGAAACGCTCTACCAACTGAGCTATTGCGGCACTCTCGGAGGGCAAAGATACTCGTACTTTCCCAACAATCCAAAATTTTTGCTCGTTTTCGGTCGTTGTGCGTGGGAAACTCGTCCGTTTTCCGTAACTTCGTGCCGAGAGCCACAAATGGCGCAAAACAGACTATGGAGAAATTTCAACTGATACCCACATCCCCCGACCTCTTCGGCATCGAGTGTGCCGAGGGATTCTCATTTGCAGATACTCTTCGCCGTGCAGCACAGCAGGAGCGAGCGGGCGACTTCGATAAGGCGTGTGCCACCCGTTTTGAGGCTGTGACCCTTCTGGCCGACACCTTTGGCGATGAGGAGGAGCCCGAACTCGACTGGAACGACACCGAGGCGCGCGCTGCCATCGAGTGTGCGGCAGCCTCGGCGGTTGACTTGTTCCTCGCGGGCGAGTGGGAACTCTCAGCCGCAACAGCAGAACTTGCCCTGACACTCGACAGCGAAGACCACCTCAGCACCACACAGACTCTTGCGTGGGACTACCTCGCTCTGGGCGATATGGAGTGTTTCCACGATTTGGAACTCGACCTCGACGAGCGCAGCGACTACAAGGCGGTGATGAACATCTGGGCGGCACTCCTTGAGAATCGCAAGAGCGATCTCGGCAAGGCGGTGGCCAACCTGCGCAGCCGTCACCCCGAGCTCTTTGCGGAGTTCTGCGCTGAGGCACACCCCATAACCCCTGCCTACGCAGCCGATTTGGAGAGCGAACGACCCTCGCGCGCTACCCGAGCACGCCGATTGTGGCTGGCCACCGAGGTTTTGTGGACAAATTTCCCCGAGGTAATTAACAGCATAAAGGGCTAATAGTTAATGGATTGCACAGGGCAGATATTCCCGTGGGGCGACACTCGTCGCTTCAACTCCTACTCCCGCTACACCCGTGAGCAGTTTGGCGCACGTGTGCAGAAGATTGCGGTGAGTAGCGGTCTCACCTGCCCTAATCGCGACGGCCGAGTTGGCACGGGCGGTTGCACCTTCTGCCTCAACGAGGCCTTTTCGCCCTCCTACTCCACCCCTCGGCTCACAATCACCGAGCAGATTGATAACGGCATAGAATTTCACGCAAAACGAGGGCGCGAGAGTGAACACCGACTTGCCTATTTTCAGTCATACTCAAACACTTACGCTCCCGTGGAGGAGTTACGCGCGCTCTACGATGAGGCACTCGCCCACCCCGCAATTTCTGGTCTGATAGTGAGCACCCGCCCCGACTGCATCACGCCAGAGATTCTCGATCTGCTCGCTGAATATCAGCAGAAAGGAGTCTATATTGCGGTTGAGTATGGCGTGGAGAGTGTTTATAATCAGACGCTTGCAGAGATTAATCGCGGTCACGACTTCGAGTGTGCCAAGCGGTCGATAATACTCACTGCCGAGCGCAACATTCCCGTTGGCGCACACTTTATCTTAGGTCTGCCCCACGAGACAAGGCAGATGATGGTAGATGCAATAGACACAATCAACTCACTGCCAATCAGCACGATAAAATTCCACCAGCTCCAAATTTTCCGCGGAACGGCAATGGCAGATGATTTCCGCGCCAACCCCGACAACTACCACCTGATGTCGCTCGAAGAGTATCTCGATCTGCTGGTCGATATTGTTCGTCGCCTGCGCGAAGATATTGTGATAGAGCGATTTGCGAGCGAAGTACCGCACCACTACCGCCTTAATGCCGGTTGGGGCATCAAGGGCCACGACCAACTGATACAACTCCTCGAAGCCCGCCTTGCCTCGCTTGGCGCGCATCAGGGCGATATGTATAACCTAACAGCCGAATACCGATGAACACCTACAAGACAGAGGCCATTGTACTCCACACAATCAAGTATGGTGATTCGTCGGTAATCGCCTATATGCTCACCTCGCTCTATGGCCGCCAAAGCTATATAGTTCAGGGAGTTGGCAAGGGCGGTGCACGCGGAAAAAGCAAGAAATCTGCGCTTCTGCAACCTATGTTCCCGCTCGAAATCGTGGGACTCACCTCCTCGAAGATGGAGCTGCACCGTATCAAGGAGGTGCGACTCCTCGAACCCCTCTCGGCTCTCCCCTTTGACATCGCCAAGAGCACCATCGCGCTCTTTATGGCGGAGGTTATCTATCGCCTTGTCAAGGAGGAACAGCCGGATAGCGAACTGTTTGATTATGTGCGCTCTACGGTGCTGGCATTGGATAGCGCAACCGAGGGTGTGGCAAACTTTCACCTCCGATTCCTGGCAGGTCTGAGCCGCCACCTCGGCTTCTACCCCACCAACGAATACGAGGAGGGCAACTACTTCGACATCACCGATGGTTGCTTCACCCCCATACAGCCGATGCACGGCCTCCACTTCGCTCCTGCGGAGAGCTCCCTGCTCGACAGGATGCTCCGCACCCCCTTCTCCGACCTCGGCACCATCCGCCTCTCACGCACCGAACGCTCCAATTTCCTCGCAGCGATGTTGCTCTACTACGGCTTCCACCTCGACGCCATCAACCAAGTAAAGTCGCTCAAAATCTTGTCGGAGATTTTCTAACAAATAACCGAAGTGGGGACGCCCTATATCGGCTCACTTTTTACAGTTTGCTTTATTGGCAAAAAAATTGTAAGTTTGTAGAGCAAACGACTAAAACACACCTAAAATGCAGAAATCATATCTCGCCCTCGACCTCGGGGGTACAAAACTGCTCATTGGCGAAGTGGCGGCCGATGGCACAATCATCTCATCCAAGAGTTACCCCACAGGCCCTATCGACCAACAGCGCGCGGCAGAGGTTATCTTTGCCTCGGTAGACGATTTTATGGCTACTGAGGGGATTAAGAATCCCGACGGCGTGACGGCAATAGGCATTGGTCTGGTTGGCCGAATAGACTCACCAGCAGGACTTTGGTGTCAGATAGACTCCTTGCGCACCGCACCCCTGCCCCTGGCATCGATGGTATCGGAGCGTTACGGTCTGCCCTGCTACATCGACAACGATGTGAAGTGCGCAACGCGCGCCGAGCAGCTCTTTGGCATAGGTCGCAGCACGCGCGACTTTATCTACATCAACATAGGCACCGGCATTGCAGCGGGAGTGGTCACCGACGGTCGTCTGATACGCGGCAGTCACCACAACGCGGGCGAGGTGGGACACACCTCGTCGGGCATACACCTCGGTATAGAGTGCATCTGCGAGCGCAGGGATTGCACAGAACTTATCTCGGCAGGTGTGGGTTTTGACGCCTGCGCACGACTCCTTGCTCCTGCCTATCCCGAAACGGAACTGAAACTCCCAGCCGAGGGTCGTGTGGATGTGCGCGAAGTGGTGGCTCTGGCCGAGAGGGGTGATGCGCTCTGCACACTCCTCATCAACAATGCTGCACAGGCGGCTGCCGACCTCATTATGAATCTGGTGCGTGTGAGCGATCCCGAGGCGGTAGTGCTAGGCGGTGGTATTGTGTCGAACGACTACATTTGGAACAAGATAACCGCACTTCTCGGAGCGCACACTATGCGTTTTGTGACACTCGGAACAACACGCACCTCACTTGATGCACGCCACATCGGGCTAATCGGTGCAGCAGCAGTAGCAATGCAACAATCTGAATAACAAACAAATACACCCAAACAAAATGAAACTCAAAATCACAATTGCCGCTAGCGAGGAGGTATTCGACCGCGTAGCAGCAGACCGCATCCTCAGCGAGATGAAGTCCAACTCCACCGCCTGCATCGGTTTCTCGACAGGCCAGACAACCAAGAACATGCACGCCTTGGTGGCTGCCGACTATGCCGCGCAACCATTTAAGACTGATACCCTTACGCTTTTCAACGTTGACGAGCTTACCAATCTGCCCCGCTCCTACGACGGCTGTTGCTATACAATGATTAAGGCTCAGGTCTGCGATCCGCTCAATGTGCCCGAGGAGAACTTCATTATGCCCCAGACAATCAGCGACGACTACGAGAGAGAGTGTCGCGAGTTTGTCAATGAGTTGGAGCGCAGAGGAGGTATCGACCTGCAAATCCTGGGTCTTGGCACAAATGGCCATATCGGTATAAATCAGCCGGGTACGCCCTTTGGTAGCAGGGTATGGGTATCGCCTATGGACCCCATCTTCGAGGCGCGCGTACGCAGAGAGACAGGTGTGCCCGACGACCACTATCTGGGCGGTCTGACACTCGGCATTGCCGACATTATGCACTCGCGACGCATCGTGCTTGTGGCTAAGGGTACTCACAAGGCTGAGATGGTACGCGGAATGATTGAGGGTCCCGTGACCGAGGAGCTTCCCGCATCGGTACTGCAACTCCACCCCAACTGCGAGTTCCTCATCGACCGCGATGCCGCATCGCTGCTGTCGCCCGAAACTTTGGCAACCGCAACTCACATAGAATAAGCGTATTATGGCAACTACCCCACTTACAAACACCTCTGGCAGGCTGACAACAATCGACCTGCTCCGAGGACTGACTATGCTCCTGATGTTGCTCGTCAACGACTATGCAGGAGTGCGCGGGCTGCCTCATTGGTTCTACCACGCAGCCTCTAACGAGGATATGTTGGGTATCTCCGACATCGTCTTTCCTGCCTTTCTCTTTGCGCTCGGCCTCTCGATACCCTTTGCTCTGCAAAAGCGCATAGAGCGTGGCGATAGTCTGCTGAGCACCACAGGCCACATACTGTTGCGCAGTGCAGCACTTGTGGTGATGGGTTTGTTCACCGTAAATCTCGAAAACTATGGCGGTGGTCCGCTCTCCTATCCCGTGTGGGAGGTGCTGATGATTGTGGGCTTCTTCCTTGTGTGGAACGACTATCCTCGCACAGATAAACCCGCCCGCAAGGGTCTTTGGTGGGTATTGCGAGCCATAGGCGTAGCACTACTCTTCACCCTATTCCTCCTCTACGAAGGTCACGAGGGAGCACCCTTTCAGCAACATTGGTGGGGCATTCTCGGACTTATCGGTTGGACATATCTCGTATGTGCGTTGCTCTATATGGTTGTCCGCCGCTCGTTGTGGGTAGCTATTGGCGTATGGGTAGCAGTTGTACTCCTCGCCTTCCTGCAACACTCAGGCATATCACCCCTCTCGTTCGTGCCGAGCGACTGGACACTCCACGCCTTCGGTATGACGGGTATTGTCGTGTCGATGCTGCTGCGCCACAACACCGCTAAGGGCAAGAGTCCCAAGCAGTTTATCATCATACTCTGCGCAGCGGCTGTGGTGATGCTGGTGGGTTACTTCCTCTGCCATCCCCACTGGATAATCTCCAAGATTCAGGCAACCCCCACCTGGCTCTGCCTCTGTTTGGCGATTTTCCTCCCCGCAGTGGCACTCATCTACGCACTGACCGATATGCGTGGCAAGCACCACATACCGCGCTGGATAGCACCCGCAGGCAGTGCAACACTCACCTGCTATATGATACCCTACCTCTGGTACGGCATAGACTCTCTGCTGGGCATACCCCACCCCGCTGCATTGTGGCACGGCGCACCCGGATTCTTCCGCGCACTCATCTTCGCATTACTCTGCGTATGGATAGCCGGCGTACTCTCGAAGGTCAAAATCAAACTGAAACTTTAATTACTGCCAAAGGGGTTTAGAAATTTCTAAACCCCTTTATTTTAGCAGATTATCACTCCTACGAGCAGGGCGATACGAGGATAGCACAATCCCTATCCCGACAAAAATCACCACCGCAAAGCAGAGCACCGGAAGTCGTAGGGTATCGAGTTTGAGAAGTGCCGATATGATTGTTGCGGCGACGGGCTGGATATAACTGAAAATACTTGTGCGAAAAGGCTCAATGTGGTGCAGAGCATAGTTATAGAGTGCGTTGGGGAGATAGGTCAGCAGGCACATAACTATCACAAAGCAGAGTGTCGCCCGATGATCCCAAGCCGAAAAGTCGTAGTGCAGCACCTCGTCAACACCAAATGGCAGTACGACAATTGTGGAGATTGCATAGACCCACAGCAGCACCGTAGCAACATTGTACTTGACAAGCATATTTTTCAGAAAGACGGTATAGAGTGCCGTTGCCACTACTGCACACACGACAAAGAGATTACCCTCCGTAGTGACAGCCTCCGATGAGGAGTGGTCGCCCATAAGGATCACCGCCAACGCACCCGACAAGCCTATCAGCAACCCCACAACACGCTTGGGAGTCAGTTTGTCCACCCCCTTGATTACCGACAGGCCAAGTACGACGAGAGGACCGATAGTATTAATAATCGACCCGTCAACAGGCGAGGTGCGCGACACACCAAGCATCAGTGTTCCCTTGTGGATAACGCCAAGCAGGAGGGCTGCACCAAACAGAATCGGGATATCCTTGCGCTCCACACGGCTGATATGCCCACCAAAGGCGGGGATAAGAGCGAAGATAGTGGTAGAGAGAAGAGCGGCCGTCAACAGCAGAGTGGGCGATATGTAGTGGGGCATCAGGATATGGTAGAGCGGATAATCTACCGCCCACAGAAGATTGCACCCCACAAGTGCCAGATAGGGCAAGAGTGTGAAATGATGGGGGCGAGGAGGCGATGAACGAGATATGGACATAGGTATTGACAATTAAACTATTGCTGGTTACGGGAAACAATCTCCGTGCCTTACTCCTTTACACGCCCAATCTACCCATAGACTTATATGTAAAACAGAAGGCAACCCGCTCGTTCGGATTGCCTTCTGTTATGTGGTTTGCCTCTGCTTAGGCCTTGCTTTCGAGATATTCGGCGAAGATTTGCGCTGCACTCTCGACCATCTTTGCGCAGGGGCGTTTTTTGTAGTATTGCTCTGTGCGTGCTTCGGGAGTGGTCTGTGTGGCCTCAGCAGGAAGTTGTTCGGCGGGCTTGCGCAGACCGAGCAGTTCGCCGCAGTTGAGCGAGCCGTTCACCTCCCTGAATCGAGCCGCGAGGGCCTGCACCACATCATATGTAGCCCCCTTGGCTGCCACATCGGGGGTAGTGTTGCCACTCTCCAACCCCGCGAGCAGGAACATACCGCACGCCGCACCGCAGGTTTCGCGCATACGACCTATGCCGGCACCAAATGGCGACGCCATACGCAGTGCGAGTTCCTCGCTGAGGCCGTAGTGGTCGGCAAAGGCCGCCACTACGCTCTGCGAGCAGTTATATCCTTGGTGGAAGAGCTCGACGGCTCTTGCCACACGCTTCTCGTTATCGGGGCTCATTGCCGAGGTGGAGGTCAAAGTAGTTGGTAACCTTGTGCATCAGGTGTACTCGGTCGATACCCGAAACATTGTGAGGATGAGTGGGATAGGTGAAGAAGTCGAGTTGCACACCATTGTTGATACACTCGTAGATGAAGTTCAGGCAGTGCTGCCATACCACCACATCGTCCACTGCGCCCTGGCAGATGAGCAGGTCGCCTTTCAGATCGGCTGCCTTGTTGATAAGGCTGGTCTTCTTGAAGCCCTCAGGATTGATCTCAGGGTTCTCCATATATCGCTCGCCATACATCACCTCGTACCACTGCCAATCGATCACGGGACCACCCGCAACACCCACCTTGTAGATGTCGGGATAGTTGGTCATCAGCGAGATGGTCATAAAGCCACCATAGCTCCAGCCGTGAACACCGATACGCTCTGCATCTACCCAGGGATGCGAGGTGAGCCACTCGATACCCTTCACCTGGTCTGCCATCTCAGCCTGACCGAGCTGACGATGTGTCTCCTTCTCATAGGCTGCGCCGTGGTAGGGAGTGCCTCGGTTGTCCATCACAAATACCACATAGCCACGCTGCGCCATATACATCTCCCAACGGGATGTACCACCAAGGAAGGTGTTGGAAATCAACTGAGTGTGAGGACCACCATATACATAGACGATTACGGGATATTTCTTCGAGGGGTCGAAGTCGATGGGGCGAATCAGCGCGTAGTGATTGTCGTACTCGCCATCGGCACTCTTGATAGTACCCATCTCTACGGGGAGGTAGTTGTGGTTGGGTGCGGGGTGAGGTGCGCGGAAGAGCTCGGTGCGCTTCTTACCATCAGTCGAGGCAAGTTCAATCACGCGAGGCACATTGAGCGACGAGTAGGTGTCGATAAAGTACTTGCCGTCGGGGCTTACCGAGCAGCTGTGAACACCCTCGGCCACAGTCAGACGCTCCATCTTGCCCGTGCGCAACTCCACACGGCAGAGGTGGTTATCTACGGGCGACACTTCGCGCGAGGTGTAGTAGATATGGGTCTTGGTCTGGCAGAGATACTCCACATCTGCATCAACAGCGGTCAGACGCTTGGGCTCACCACCCTCAACAGAGCCGATATAGAGATTCCAATAGCCATCGCGGTTGTCGGTGGCGTAGATGAAACGGGTAGGATCGTTGTTGAGGAAGATGAGGGGGTACTGAGGCTCAACATATTTCTCGTTGTGCTCGCTAAACAGACGACGAACAATCTCGCCTGTGGTAGCAGAGTAAGCATTCAGATTCATATTCTTCTGCAAGCGGTCGAGCACCTGAATATATACGAGGTCGCTCGCAGGGCTCCAGGTGATGTTGGTAAGGTAACGCTCCTCAGTAAAGTCGGCAACCTGCGCCCACACGGTCTCACCTGTTGCCAAGTCGTAGATACCGAGTTGTACGCGCTCGGAGGGCATACCGTTCATCGGGTACTTGATGTTGCGGAGCGTACCGGTGCGAGTGGTGATGTCGAGCAGGGGGAAGTCGGTCACGCGACTCTCGTCCTTGCGGTAGAAGGCAACCTTCTTGCCGTCGGGCGAGGGGAAGATACCGCCACTGATGCCGAACTCGTTGCGGCTCACACTCTGGCCACTCACAAAGTTAGGATCGGTGTCGTTGGTGATAGCCTTCTCATTGCCCTCAGCATCAACCCAATAGAGGTTATTGTCGCGGGTGTAGGCATAGCAACCGCCACCCAATGCTGTAGTGTTGGACTCAAGCGGAGCACCCCAACTGCTCACCAGCTTGCCCTCCTTAACATCAATCTCAAAGTATTCAATGATTGTGTTGATTACGAGATTGCCGTTGCTCCACGAAAAACGGGGGAAGGAGCGCATCTGCTTACCTGTGATGCGTGCCAACTCCTCGGTGGTGATAACATCGGTTGTCTTGCCACTCTTGGGCGAGGTAGCTTTAAGGGTGTTGCCCTCGACATAGGTGTAGGCCGAGCTATCGTCACGCCAAGTATAGGAACGGCTCTGGGTGACAAGGCCTGTGCCGAGCACCGCCTCCTCCATTGTGAGCAGTCGTAGCTCCTGCTCCTGAGCGTGGCTAAAAGTAGGCATCGCGAGTACCGCAGCCACCAAAATCACAAAAAATCTCTTCATTTTGCTTTGTTATTTATTGATTGTATTACTATCGGGGTTGTTTCTTTGTCAAAAGTAAAAAGAAAAAAGGAGAATAACAAAAAGAGGCGAAGGAGTGCAAGTAATGAGGCTAATCTGAGAATTATGGGGAGTACAGGAAAAATGCTCAAAAACATATAAGCCTCTCAAAATTCAATAGAGCCAGCTGGTCACAAAAAGCACTCTTGTATCATACTCATGGGTAGCATTTTTGCTACCTACAAAGCCACTGGATACTGATATCACCCAACACACACAAATCTCCACTCCATACTCACGGGTAGTAATTTTACTACCCATGAAGTTATTAAGTAATCCCGCCGAAATAAACAATCTAAGCCCCACATACTCGCGGGTAGTAATTTTGCTACCCGTGGAACCATCTTCTGTCTATTCACTCTTGATTTAGCACACAAAATACTCACAGGTAGCAGAATTGCTACCTGTGAGTACAATGAGTGATTCTAATACCTTTTCATTCTAAGTATATCAATTGCTGGGCGGTAAAAATGCTACCCAATAATATGACTGTAATAATGGTGGTATTAAGTACTAAAGTTTTACCTCTTGCAACTTTTTACCAAGTTGGTGAAGAAACGCTTCAATCTCTTGCATACGTTCAGGCGAAGGGTATTTCCTTCCGTTGACATAGTGCTGTAAAAGTTTCTCGCTAATACCCATCGATTGCGCTACCTGACGAATATTTAACTCGGGAAATTGACGAAACAGAGCTACCACTGGGTAGTCGTCAATAAACATAGGTTTATTATTCTCCATAATCTTTCCATTTACACAAAAATAGTGATTTCAAATAAGTTATGCAACGCTTTTGTATACCGAGGTAGTAATTTTACTACCCATGAAGCCACTGGGCATCCTAAGCAACCAATCACAACCCCACTTATTTACGGGTCGCATTTTTGCTACCCGAGAAACCGTTGAGCAGTCCCAAACAACCAATCACAACCCAACATATTCACGGGTAGCATTTTTGCTACCCGTGAAGCCATTAAACAATCCCCCTCTACAAAAACAATCACAGCCCCACACATACGCGGGTAGCATTTTTGCTACCCGTGAAGCCATCGGGAACTGATAGCACACTAAATATATATTGTTGGCGGGGTAAATTATTGAGTCATTATTTACAATCCCCAAAGGGATCTTTTGAGTTTAGAAAATTAATCCTAACTTTGTAGGTGAATTGCGGAATACGCAATTTATTTTGATGGCATTTAGGCTATTGTGTTCACGGTAAAACGACCAAATTATATACTACGAACAGACAATAGGCACATTAAATGCTCACGTATCGTATGCGTGGGTGTGCTTATGTTCGTATGGGTGCTTGGTCGTACCTTCCGTGATTAAGCATAACCACGCTTCTCTTATTTTTAAGTTAAACGGTTGCTATCTGCGGCAAAGAAACCTTTTGTTTAACTTAAAATTTATATGCTATGAAAAAACTATTTCTATTGGTATTATTGGCTGCAACATTGACAAGTTGCTACTCTACTTCGTATTTGGTAGAGGGTAACTATCAATTACGTAACACCACATCAAATGCATCATCTGATGTAGCTAAAACTCAAGATGGTACTTATACAGATGAATATGTTACATTAGCTCCGCAGGTTGGAGAAAATAGGATAAACATGACTATCGTCAATAATCACAATTCTTCAATTCGTGTATTGTGGGATGAGGCCGCATACATTGATAATCGTGGTTCATCTCACCGAGTAATTCATATGGGCGTAAAACTTATTGACAAAGAAAAGGCCCAAGTGCCATCTGTTATCCCGCAAGGGGCAAAAATCGATGATGTCCTTGCTCCTAGTGATGGAATTGTTAATGTTGGTGGAGTTTGGACATATATACCACTAGCCGATAATAAATTTACTTCACAAACAAGTGCTCAAAAAGTATTGACATCTTATAAAACAGACCCATATACAACAGAGACCAAACTATTATTGCCCATCGAAGTTAATGGTAATAAAATAGAATATATGTTAAGTTTTATAGGCAATGATTTTACAATTAAAGAGTTAAAAGAGTTAGATATGATTAATACATATGCTACAAGTATGGGTATTACTCTTGGTCTAGCGCTTCTTGCAATACCATTAGGTTTATAAATATCAAATAATAATTACCCCCGCCAAATTAGTTGGCGGGGGTGATTATTATTACAAGGTAGTATTTCGCACTAATGTAGTACTACTCCACCTCAACGAGTTCGTACTCTTTGGAGCCCATACCGAGTTGTACGCGCTCGGTGGTGATGAGGTCGGTTGTCTTGCCACTCTTGGGCGAGGTAGCTTTAAGGGTGTTGCCCTCGACATAGGTGTAGGCCGAGCTATCGTCACGCCAAGTATAGGAACGGCTCTGGGTGACAAGGCCTGTGCCGAGCACCGCCTCTTCCATTGTGAGCAGTCGTCGCTCCTGCTCCTGAGCGTGGCTGAAAGTAGGCATCGCGAGTGCCGCAGCCACCAAAATCACAAAAAATTTCTTTATTTTGTTTGCTTGTTTTATTATTGATTCAATCTCTTTTTCTTTACAGATACCTTACCATCCCGTCGTTGTTCAGAATGGGTTTGGCGCGCTCACCATCGTAGCCCGAATAGCCGAGAGCCACAGCACAAACCACACCACACTCCTCAGGAATGGGGAGGAAGGTGCGGAGATACTCCTCAGCCTGCTCGCCCTGAGGCTCATCCTTCAAGCGCGGGCGACCGCCAACATGGACCCAGCAACTACCCAGCCCCACAGCCTCGGCAGCCAGCTGGATATAGGTGGCCGAGATGGCGCAGTTAATCTCCCAGAGGTCGGTGGCACTCTTTACGCCCATCACCAACACAACAACGGGGGCCCCTACCATAAACGCCGAGCCATAGTCGCGCATCTCCGACATACGGGCAATGGTCTTGGGGTCGTCAATCACCAAGAAACGACTCGTGCGCGTGTTCTTCGACGAGGGGGCAGTGAGAGTCGCCTCCATAATCTGCTCAATAACAGCGCGGTCGGGTTTTTGCTCGCTAAATTTTCGGCAAGAACGACGCTTCTCGACAAGTTCAAAAAAATTCTTTTCCATATCTATTCTGCTATTTTCATTTTTTTATGAGTTAAATATACGATTTTTCTGTGAAATAAGAGTAAAAAAAACTATTTTTACTTTTTGATTAGCCAAAAAACAACCAACAATGGAGAAAAAGAATACTATCACAGCCGCGCTTGTCTATGATTTCGACGGTACTCTCTCCCCTGGCAATATGCAGGAGTATGACTTTATACCTGCGCTGGGCAAAAGCAATGCAGAGTTTTGGACAGCAAGCAATGTTCTTGCCGAAGAGCACGATGCCGACCCGATTCTCTCGTATATGTTTATGATGTTGCAGGAGGCCAAGGAGAAAAACCTGCCCCTCAAACGACAACTCTTTGTCGATAGTGGTCGCAATGTGACCCTCTATCCGGGTGTGAAAGAGTGGTTCAGCCGCATCAATGCCTATGCTGCCGAGCGAGGTATCGAGATGCTGCACTATGTCAACTCTTCGGGTCTGAAAGAGATTATCGAGGGTAGCAGCATAGCCCACGAGTTTAAGAATATCTACGCCTGCGCCTTCCTCTACGACAAGAATGGCGATGCCTATTGGCCTGCCGTAGCGGTAAACTACACCACCAAAACGCAGTTTCTTTATAAGATAAATAAGGGTGTCGAGTCGGTGAGCGATTCGCGTCTTGTCAACCGCTATGTGCCCGAAGAGGAGCGACCACTCCCATTTAGCCGTATGATCTATGTGGGCGACGGCACAACAGATATCCCCTCGATGCGTCAGGTGAAGTACCACGGCGGCCACTCCATAGCGGTCTACGACCCCTCCTCAGAGAAGGGTCGCGAGGTGAGCGAGGAGCTGATTGCTCAGGGACGCGTGTCGCACATCTGCCCCGCCGACTATCGTGAGGGTCGCAAGATGGATACTATTGTCAAGACTATCATCGACAAAATCTACACCGACCACCAACTGAAACTACTCGCCAAAGAGCGCGACCCGATGGGTGACGACGGCTCCTCGTGCGCACTCTAAGCAACCATTCTCGTATATTTTATATAGACCAAACTATGAAAAAAATCGTATTTGCAACCAATAACGCCCATAAGTTAGAGGAGGTGCGCGCCATTGTGGGCGACCGATTTGAGATAATACCTCTTGCCCAGACGGGTATCACCGAGGAGATTCCCGAGACTGCCGACACGCTTGACGGCAACGCCTTGCAGAAGGCACGCTATGTCTTTGAGCGCACAGGCCTCGACTGCTTCGCTGACGACACAGGCTTGGAGGTTGCCGCGCTGGGTGGTGCTCCGGGCGTGCACTCGGCACGCTACGCCACCGCTGGCCACGACCACGCCGCCAACCGCGCACTGCTGCTGAAGAACTTGGATGGTGTAGCCGACCGCTCGGCACGCTTCCGCACAGTCATCGCACTGATTCAGGATGGCGAGGAACGATTCTGCGAGGGCGAGGTGCGAGGCACCATCGCCACCGAGGAGAGAGGCGAGGGTGGCTTCGGCTACGACTCACTGTTCATCCCCGAAGGCTACTCCGAGACCTTTGCCGAGATGCCTGCCGAGCTGAAAAACTCAATGAGCCACAGAGGTAGAGCAGTAGAAAAGTTAGCGAAGATGTTGTAGCGATATCATTTAGGAATAATAGGAATTATGGGAACGTTGCGATTAAGCGAGAGCAGAGGCTGCTTGCAGGCTATGCCGAGCGGGAGCAACGAAAAGACTGCGAAGCAGGATTAACTTAGAGAGAGTAAGGAGAATCCCTAATCTCCCTAATCTCCCTAACAAAAAAAACTGAGAGCAATTCGATATTGCTCTCAGTTTTTTATTTAAACCCTCTCAGGTTAAGAAGTCATATGGCTTAGGAAATTTTGGGCTTCGTGCAGGGAGGCAAAGCGGAGTTTACTTAAAGTAAATGAGCATTTGACTCACAAGGGAAGTGCAAAATTTACAAGCCAGATGGCTTCGTGAGCATTTTACTGTTTCAAAAGATCAAGCTTCTGCAAAGGAGCAACATCACCGATAACCTCCTCGATAACCTTCTCCTTAGCCACATTGAGCGAGAGGTTAGCCTTAGCGTCGCGCGACGAAGCAGCCACTGCGATAGCATAGTCACCACCGTCAACAACCCAAGCGTTGCGAGCCTCGTCAAACCAAGCCAGATCCTTAGCGGTGAACGACATAGTCAGTACCTCGCTCTCACCGGGAGCCAACGACTTGGTCTTAGCAAATGCAACCAGCTCCTGTGCGGGCTGACCTGCAGCGTTTGCGGGAGCAGCAGCGTAAACCTGAACAACCTCCTTACCAGCAACCTTACCGGTGTTGGTAACCTTTACAGCAACCTCGTAGCCACCCTTAACAGCCTTAACCGATGCCTCATCGTAAGCGAAGGTGGTGTACGACAAACCGTAACCGAAGGGGTAAGATACGTCAACACCGAAGGTGTCGAAGTAACGGTAACCTACATAGATATCCTCCTCGTAGTTGGTGTAGTCAACGTTCTCAACAGCTACCTTAGGAGCGTTGGGATCTGCGGGAGCAGCGGGACGAGTGTAGTTGCCGGGGAAGTTCTCCGACGACTTGATGCTCTCGTAGGTGTTAGCGAAAGTCATAGCAAGCTTACCCGAGGGGTTAACCTTACCTGCCAATACGTCAGCAACGGTGTTACCACCCTCCTGACCGCACTGCCATGCGAGCAGGATAGCATCGGGAGTATTCTTCCAGCTTGCGGTCTCGATAGCACCACCGATATTCATAATAACAACCACCTTCTTGCCGGCAGCGTGGAACTGCTCGGTAACCTTAGCGATCATATTCTGCTCTACGTCGGTGAGCAACCAGTCGCCCTGAGCGTTCTTACGGTCCGAACCCTCACCTGCCTGACGGCCGATGGTGAGCAGAGCCACGTCAGCGTTCTGAGCAGCCTTCTCGATAACCTTATCCTTAACCTCTACCTCTGCGATGGTGGGAGCGCCCCACATACCACGACGCTGAGTAGCCAGGCGAGCCTTCTCCTCTGCGATGTAGTTGGTATAGAAGTCGCTAACCTCCTGCTCCATCTTGTAACCAGCATTGGTCAGACCCTCTTTCAGGTCAACAACGTATGCCTTGTTCACATTACCCGAACCGGTACCACCAGCGATAAAGTCGTAGGAGGTAACGCCGAATACAGCGATATTCTTAACATCAGCACCAAAAGGCAGAGCGTTAGCATCATTTTTCAGCAGTACCATACCCTCGGCAGCCGAGTTACGAGTAACCTCAGCGTGAGCCTTCAGGTCGGGCTTGTTGCTATACTGATAGCCCTTGAAACGGGGCGAGCGAACGATCATATTGAGCACGTTCTCAACACAAGCATCGAGATCCTCCATTGCGAGGCTACCATCCTCGATAGCAGCAGCAATAGCATCAGCCTGACGCTGGTTACCGGGCATAAGAAGGTCGTTACCTGCGTGCATCTGAGCGACAGCGTCGATACCGCCACCCCAGTCGGTCATAAACATACCCTCGTAACCCCACTCCTCGCGAACGATGCCTTTGAGCAACTCACGATCCTCAGAGGTCATAGTACCGTTCATAAGGTTGTAAGAGGTCATAATGGTCCAAGGATCAGACTCCTTGATAGCAATCTCGAAACCACGGAGATAGATCTCGCGCAATGCACGGGTCGACAGACGAGCGTCGTTGCGGCTACGGTTGGTCTCCTGGTTGTTTACAGCAAAGTGCTTAATCGAAGTACCTACACCGTTGCTCTGTACGCCATTGATCATAGCGGCAGCAATCTTACCGGTGAGCAGAGGATCCTCCGAATAGTACTCGAAGTTACGGCCACACAAGGGGTTACGCATGATGTTTACACCGGGAGCAAGCAGAACGTCTGCACCGTACTCCAACACCTCGTTACCCATAGCCTTACCTACCTGCTCAACAAGCTCGGTGTTCCACGAGCAAGCCATCACGGTACCCACGGGGAAACCGGTGCAGTAGAAAGTATCCTCAGTACCCTCACGAGTGGGGCTGATACGCAGACCAGCAGGGCCGTCAGCCAATACGGTTGCAGGGATACCCAAACGGGGAATAGGAGCAGTAGTACCAGCGGCACCGGGAACGATGCTACGAGTCTCGCCAATAACGGTCTCGCCACCCTCACCTGTGAAACCACGCATACCTGTACCAATCACCAGACGGATCTTCTCCTCGGTGGTCATCGCCTTAACTACCTTCTTAACATTCTTCTCGTTAAGCTGTAGTTCGCCTTTGGAGCAACCCACCATTGCAAGGGCTGCAACAATAGCCAAAATGTAGAATTTCTTCATAATTAGACAGAAGTTTTGGTTAATAAAAGTTGTTAGTTATTAAACGGTTATATTTCTGTATTAACAGACAGTTTCAATAAAGAATATGCTCCTGCACTACTCCGCACAGCCTCTCTTCGCCCTACTCGGTTATCACTGTGGTCGGGAGTGCGGGGTTGTGCTCTTTGAGAATCTCCTCAACGGGGATTGCGGCACGGATGAGGTAGGCCTTCTCAAAGACTCTGCCCACCTTGCCGAGGAGGATCATCGCGCTGTCACTCGTGGTGCAGTTGCCCACCGAGACCACCCAATAGGGGTCTTCGTAGGAAACATAGGTCGCCTCACCGGGGAAGAGCAACTGGAACTTGTCGCGAGCCTCAAAAGCTTCAGTACGAGCCTTCTGACCCTTGTCCAGATAGATGGTGATGCGGTAGCCGTTGATATTCTCCTGTTCTCGCGAGATAATATGTCTTTCGACAGTTGCGGCTGAGGAGTGCTCGGTAACCTCAACAGTCGAGAAGTAGAGCGAGTCGGGAGCCGAAAGCTCTCTGCGGAACTCCGCATAGCTCTGACCCATCGCCTCGCCTACGCTCAGAAGCGCAAGCACTAAAAATGTGTATAAAAATTTCACGCTTAGTCCTAAATATAGTTACTTATGTCGCCAAAGATAGCGATAAATTTTGAAATTGGTACACTTTCTCGCACCATACGCTTGCGGAATGGGCCTATTTTTGCCTCTCCGTAGCCGTTGATAGTCACCTGTTCGGGGTTGGTAGTTGCTGCCGTGAGTGCCGCCATAGCTGTCAGAGGGTTATGCAGACGGATGCTAACCTCCACACCTACCGTCTGGGTGCGATTGCGACGAATGCGAATATCGTTCTCAAGGGTGAGGGTCGCCACCTTCTGTCCGCGGTAGTTAACCTCCAACTCGCCACCAACAATCTTCACGCCCACCGGAGCGTCGCTGGTGATGGTCATATCTGCCGTCAGCGCACTAAACCCGTCGAGCTGCACATTGCTCACTTTCTCCAGCGTAAAATCTTCGCGCGAAATGATACAGCCACTCAGCAGCATTGCCGAGCAGACAATCAACAGATATTTAGCCAACTTTCTCATAATCAATCTATTTTGCGTGCTACAAATATGGTTGCTATCCCTCTCATCTGGGGGCACAATCGCTCCACTCGGAAGCCCGCATCGGTGAGTTTCTGCTCAAAACCCGAATTTGCAAACTCGGGAATCGACTCGGGCAGGTAGGTATATGCGCTCCTATCATTCGACACCAGCGCACCTACGCGAGGCATAATGTGTTTAGAATAAAAACGATAGAGTGCGCCAAATATTTTGCCTCGCGGCGTGGTAAACTCCATAACCATATAGCAGCCACCCTTGCGAAGCGTACGAAAAGCCTCGGCAATGCCCGCCTCGGCATTCTGAAAATTGCGGATACCGAAGACCACAGTCACCACATCGGCAACCCCATCCTCAGTCGGCAGAGCCTCGCCATCACCCGCAAGCCACTCAATACGCTCGGTCACCTTACAGCCCTTGCTCTTCTCCTTTGCCACAGCGAGCATACCCTCCGAGAGATCGATGCCGACCACCTTTGCCTCAGGCATACGATGCGCAATCGCAAGTGCTACATCGCCCGTGCCTGTTGCCACATCCACCACCACACGAGGCCTCTCCTCAGCCACCATCTTCACCAAACGCCTGCGCCACAGGCGGTCGAAGTTAAATGAGAGAAGGTGGTTCAGTCGGTCGTAGGAGGGTGCTATGGTGTCGAACATTCGCTGCACCTGGCTCTTCTTGGACTCTTGGTTGTTATATGGTTTCATATCTAACTTACTTATTGATAACGAATTGTCTGTTCGGGTTTTATGCGTGCGGTGATACCCACAGGGATAATCATACAGAGCAACATCACCACCGGCACTGCCACATCTATCGCCACAAGCCACCACACGCTCTGCGCCACAGGCACCTCAGCCAACATATACCCCGAAGGGTCGAGGGTGATAAGATGGGTAAATCGCTGCACTGCCAGCACCGCCACCGCCACCACATTGCCCCACAAGAGTCCCTTGCCGACAATGCGTGCCGAGCGTAGCAGGAAGATGCGACGCACACTCGCTGTGGTCATACCCAGAGCGCGGAGAATACCAATCATTGAGGTACGCTCCAAAACTATGATGAGGAGTGCCGAAATCATATTCATAAGTGCCACAACCAACATAATAACAATGATTACCACTGCGTTAAGGTTGTGAGTGCGGAGCCAGTCGAAGATGTTGGGATAGAGCGTACGCACGCTTGTCACGCGCAGCGGCTCATCGTCGAGGGCGTGTTTTAGAGTAAAGCCATAGACCCCATTGCCAAAGTCATTGACCTTCTCAAGCGAGGTGGAGCGCAGCTCATAGCCCGAGATTTGATCCTCCTGCCAGCCATTGAGCCTCTGCACATTGCGGATATCGGTCAGCGCAACCGTCTTCTCAAGCTCCTCCATCCCCGTAGCATAGATACCCGAGATCTGGTAACTATCGCGACGAATAGGCCTATCGCCACCGACAAAGATAATCTCCACCTTGTCGCCGACTGTGTAGCCAAATATATCGGCAACCGCCTGACAGATAAGGATATCCTTATAGCGTTCCTCTCCACCTATGCGGGGCAGTGTTCCCTCGCTGAGGGCCTCCTCCAGCAAGGAGAGGTCATACTCGGGACCCACACCTTTGAGCACTGTGCCGTGGATGGCATCGCTGCTGCGGATGATGCCGCTACGCGAAGCATAAGGGGCTGCGGAGCGAAACAGAGGCAGGGTTGCAACATCGGCTTCGAGGGCAGGAAGGCGGGTAATAGGGGTGTTCTCCACCGCCGAGCCGCTATAAAGTGCCGTCACCTGAACATCAGCAACAAGAGCCGAGAGATTGCGGGAAATCTGCTCCTTGAAACCAATGATTACCGACATCGCCACGATGATAACTGCCACACTCACAGCCACTGAGAGGGTAGCGATACGCACCATAACATTTCGCTCCCCACCTTCGCGGAGAGAGATTCGGCGTGAAATGAACAGTTCGGCAAATCTTTTGGTCATAAAAATCATTTGGAGATTTTACAAAAGTATGAAAAAAATATGGTACTTTTACCAAAAATTTGGAGATTATGAAAAGGAGAGTACTTATCACAGGCGCAACCAGCGGTATTGGCGAGGCAACAGCCTGGGCATTTGCAGAGGCAGGATACGACCTGCTCCTGACAGGGCGTCGCAGCGAGCGTCTGAAAGCACTCAAGCGCACTCTTGAGGAGAACTTCGAGTGCAGCGTACTGCTGCTCTGCTTCGATGTGCGCGACCGAGTAGCCACCGAGGCCGCCCTCGGCTCGCTCCCCGAGGAGTGTCGCAGGGTAGATGTGCTGGTCAACAACGCAGGTCTGGCAAGCGGTCTGGAGCATATAGACAAGGGCGACCACGCAGATTGGAACGCAATGATTGACACCAACATAAAAGGAGTGCTCAATGTAACACGCATCATATCTGCCCAGATGGTGGAGCGCGGCAGTGGCCACATCGTAAACCTCGGCTCGATTGCCGGCACTCAGCCCTACGAGAACGGCAATGTCTATTGCGCCACCAAGCACGCAATACACGGACTGAGCCAGGCGATGCGCATTGACCTGCTCTCGCACGGCATCAAAGTAACCGAGATCCGTCCCGGAATGGTCGAGACCGAGTTCTCAAAAGTGCGTTTCCACGGCGACGAGGCACGCGCAGCAGCCGTCTATCAAGGCGTAGAGCCCTTGACAGGCGACGATATTGCCGAGGCAATACTCTGGGCTGTAGAGGCTCCCGACCACGTAAACATCGACGAGATAGTACTCACCCCCAAAGCACAAGCCAACTCCTACTATGTGAATAGGAGCCGATAGGATTGAGCAATAAGAGTAAGTAAGATAGAGTTTAATTAGTATTACAGAGTAGGATTTACCTCCCCGAGAGGCCTTGCTGTAATACGGATATAAAATGTGTAAAAATGTATAATTTTGATTATCTGTTAATTGTCATAATCGGTATTGTCGGATTTATTGTTCAGGGTCGTTTGCAGTCCGTTTTCGGCAAGTACAGCCAGGTGATGTTCCCCGGCGGTCTGACAGGAGCCGAAGTGGCGGAGAAGATGTTGCGTGACAATGGTATCACCGATGTAAAAGTAGTATCTGTTCGTGGCCATCTGACCGACCACTACAACCCCACCACCCGCACCGTAAATCTGAGTGCGAGTGTATATAGCAGCAGATCGGTGGCAGCGGCTGCCGTGGCAGCCCACGAGTGCGGTCACGCAGTGCAGCACGCCGTGCAGTATGCACCTCTGAAAATGCGCTCGGCACTTGTGCCTATCATCAACATCTCGTCAACATGGTCAACCTGGGTTGTACTGATTGGCGTACTGATGCTCAACTCGTTCCCCGCTATCTATTGGCTGGGTATTGCGATGATTGCCGCTTCGGCACTCTTCTCGCTCGTTACTCTCCCCGTGGAGTACAACGCCTCGGCAAGAGCCTTGCAGTGGTTGCAGATGAGTCGCACACTCGACGAGCGAACACTACCTATGGCACGCACATCGCTCAGCTGGGCTGCCCGCACCTATCTGGTGAGTGCCCTCAGCGCAGTAGCAGTACTCCTCTACTATCTCGGATTTGCTCGTCGCGACGATTAGTTTCACACCCCACACAAAAAAACTGACCCAAAGAAGTGAAGCAAAAGCCGACGAAGGAGAACCAACTCTCATACATATTGCAACTGATCGCCATTGTGGTTGTGGTGCTGATTGCCATCAGCTTCATACCCTCGTGGCGTCTGGGCAATATGGAGGTGCGTCGTGCCAACATTCTGGGCGATCTTGTGACCTTTGAGGAGAAGATGCCCGAGTCGCTTGGCTTGCATAGCAGCGAAGTGCTCGACACCTCCTATCTCGCCGACCTCCCCTCCGATATAGACAGCCTGCTCTCATCGGCTCGTGCAGAGCGAGAGAACGAGAGTGTGGCGGAGAGTGTAGCCAAAACACCTGTAAAAACCGCTACCACCACTACACCGGTTGCCGAGCATCGTGATGCGGCACAGGCACGCACAACAAGCGAAGTGAAGACATTCTCGCCCGACACCCCTTTCGTGCCACGCACGGCAGAGAGTCCTGCGGTGGTGATTGAGGATTACAGCGCGGGAGGCGAGATGATGAGTAAGTTCTACAATCGCCTTGCATCGGGCAGCAAACAACCTGTACGCATTGCAGTTATGGGCGACTCATTTACCGAAAGCGACATTCTCACCAGCGATCTGCGCAGAACCTTGCAAGGCGAGTATGGCGGTCGTGGTGTCGGATTTGTGGGATTCGCAAACCCTCTGGCGCAGTATCGCCCGACACTGAAACACACCTTTGAGGGGTGGGATAGTTACACGGTTATTCAGCGCAAAAAGGCTCCCGAGCATCTGCAAGGCGAGTTCCCCATCGCGGGTATGATCTACACTCCCAAAGCGGGAGCTACGGCACACTTCGAGCTTAACAGTGCAGGCGGTGGCGAGGTGGAGCGCGCTCGTCTTTTGTTCAAAAATAGTGGCAACAGCCGTCTGCTGATAGCGATCAATGGTGGCGAGGAGCGCGAATATCCTATCGCAAAAAGCACTGATGTTCAAGAGGTTGTGGTGACCGGCCCTATCAGCACACTCGATATGCGACTCCCCGAGGCTGAGGGCTTTGTGGGCTACGGCGTGGTCTTTGAGAGCGATGGTGGTGTGGCGGTTGACAGTTATGCGGTGCGAAGCAACAGCGGTCTGGCGACCTTCTCGATGAACAGCACCGTTAATAAGCAGATAAACAATAGGTTACACTACGACCTTATCATATTGCAGTATGGTCTGAACGTGATGTCGCCCGATGTGGTGAACTACGACTACTACTCTTCGCAGATGACGAAAGCGATTGACTATCTGCGACTTTCGTTCCCCGATGCGGCAATCCTTGTGATGAGTGTCAGCGACCGCGCCCAGAAGAAGGGTAGCAAGGCGGCCACTATGTCGGTGGTGCCGATTATGGTCGAGGCTCAGCGCACTGCGGCACGCAACGCCGGTGCAGCCTTTTGGAGCACCTTCGAGGCGATGGGTGGCCCCAACGCTATGCCCTATTTTGTGGAGCAGGGCTGGGCGGCCAAGGATTTTACCCACATCAACTTCAAGGGTGGTGCGGCTGTGGCAAACGAGTTGGCGCGCTCGATTATTGAGAGAGCAGTCAGCCTGAACGGCCCCATCAAAAAAATACAACAGGCTGATAGCCTAACAGATACACTTGCAGTTGATACGCTACACACAGATACTCTCGCTACCGATAGTCTGGCAATAGACTCGTTGGGCATAAAACCGATTTTGGCAGATTCGCTCGCAGCGGACACTCTTGCAACAGATTCGCTCGCTCAGCCCATCATCGACACCCTGCCCGCAGAGATGGCGATCGAAACGATTGAGGCAGCAACCGAGATGATTGAGGCAGCGACCGAAATAAACGAGGAGGCCGAGAAGGCTACCGAAGAGAGTAAAGAGGCGACAGACAGCATTGCTAACCAATTGATAGAGAGCGTGGAGGAGATATAGTATGGGTAACTTTTTTGATATATTCACCTACTCGCCCGAGTCGCCGATGCTCTTCTCTTCGCGCGACTTCCTGCTGCTCTTCCTCCCCTTCTTCGCAATATTTACGGTGGTGAGCCGCAAGATCTCCTGGCGAAATCTCTATCTCACCCTCTTCTCGCTCTTCTTCTACTACAAGACGGGCGGAATCTACTTCCTGCTGATAATCCTGATGTCGCTGACGGACTACACCATATCACTTTTTCTGGCGACAGACAAGGAGCCAAAGCATCGTAAATGGCTGGTAACCACATCGGTAATCTTAGACCTCGGAGTACTCTGCTACTTCAAATATACGGGACTGTTTGGCGAGATGCTCTCGGCAATTACCGATGGCAACATCTCGTTTGGCGATATCTTCCTGCCTGTGGGCATCTCCTTCTTCACCTTCCAATCGCTCAGTTATGTGATTGATGTCTATCGTGGTGATATTGAGCCTGCTCGCAGTTGGTCGGACTACCTTTTCTACCTCTGCTTTTTCCCGCAGTTGGTGGCAGGTCCCATTGTGAGGGCAAAGGATTTCCTGCCTCAGATCCATCAGCCCACCCTCGTCACCCGAGAGATGATGGGCAGGGGACTCTTCCTCATACTTATCGGACTGATTAAGAAGGCTGTAATCTCCGACTATATCAGCATCAACTATGTGGATCGTATCTTCGATGCGCCACTCCTCTACTCCGGTTTTGAGAACCTGATGGGTGTTTACGGCTACGCCTTACAGATATATTGCGACTTCTCGGGCTACTCCGATATGGCTATCGGTATTGCTCTGTTGCTCGGTTTCCGCTTCCCCACCAACTTCGATCTGCCATATCGCTCGGCCACCATCACCGAGTTCTGGCGTCGCTGGCATATCTCGCTCTCGTCGTGGCTGAAAGACTACCTCTACATCCCTCTGGGTGGCAACCGCAAGGGTCGTCGTCGCACCTATATCAACCTGATGCTCACTATGTTGCTAGGCGGACTGTGGCACGGTGCATCGGGCAGATTTGTGTTGTGGGGCGCACTCCACGGCTGCGGACTTGCGGCGCACAAGTGGCTGATGAGCTGCACATCCTCGCCCGCACTAGGCAAGGATATGAGCCTGTGGCGCAGGGTGTTGGGTGTGATATTTACCTTTAACTTTGTCTGCCTCGGCTGGATTTTGTTCCGTGCCGACTCGCTCTCAACAGTAGGTGAGATACTCTCGCAGATATTCACCGCCTTCGACCTCTCTATTGTGCCTCAGGTGATTGCGGGCTATCCCATCGTCTTTGCGATGATTGCCACAGGCTACCTGATGCACGCTGCCCCGAAGAGATTTATCGACCGCACTCAGGAGCGACTCACCAATGCTCCCCTCTGGGCGCAAGCAGCTGTTATTGTGGCGGTTATCTGGTTTGTGATGCAGATGCGCACAGGCGATATACAACCTTTTATCTACTTCCAATTCTAAGGAACTATATTAGACTTATTTGTTTTGTTAAGTAGTACAAAACCCGAAAACGTAAAAAAGATATGAACGGACTTGACTTGGCACTGCTCGACCTGCTCAACTTCAATGGCGGGGCATTCTTCGATAATGTGATGTGGTACACCTCGTCTAAACTCACCTGGGCACCACTCTACATCTTCCTTCTGGCCCTTGTGATACGCCGCAAGGGGTGGCGTTACGCCCTCTGGTATCTGCTGATTATCATCGCAGGTGCGGGGCTTGCCGACCAGATCTGCAACCTGTTTAAGGATGGTTTGCAGTTCCTGCGCCCCAACCATACACCCGGAGTTGCCGAGACACTCCACTCGGTGAGGGGCTATAAGGGAGGACTCTATGGCACAATATCTGCCCACGCTACACTCTCGACAGTGGTTTACATTATGTTCGGCAGGGAGATTGGCGGCAAGGTCTATTGGTGGGCTATGGGCGTGTGGCTGATGATGGTTTGCTGGTCGAGAGTCTATCTCGGCGCACATTTCCCCTCGCAGATCCTCTTCGGCCTGATGCTTGGCACGCTCCTCTCAATGCTTCTCCGATGGGCATTTCTCAAATACCTCGCCCCACGCATCAGAAAGCAATAAACAACAACGGCTCTTCCCACAGGAAAGAGCCGTTTATTTTATGGAACGGGGTCGTAACCACTGCCACCCCAGGGGTGACAACGCAAGAGGCGTCGCAGAGTGAGCCAACCGCCCTTGATCGGACCATACTTGGTAATGGCCTCCAAAGCGTAGGCGGAGCAGGTGGGGGTGAAGCGGCACGAGGCAGGGGTGAGTGGCGAAATGCAGTTACGGTAGAACTTAACCAATATCAGCAGTGGCCACGAAAAAACTCGTTTACAGATGCTTCTGAATCTTTGCCAAACACTTTTTGACTCCATATTCGATAGTCTGATAATCGAAAACCTCCTTAGTCGTATAGACAAAAGCGATATCCAGATGTTTGCCCTTCTCGGCCAACACCTTGCCCAACTCGCACTTATTCAGGCGGAACGACTCGCGGATGCGGCGTTTGAGCAGATTTCTGCGCCACGCCCTCTTGTGGTACTTCTTAGGCACCGAGACCAGAATTGAGATGGGAGGCATCTCTTCGCTCGCCTCCTCCAGACGGTAGTGGCTGCGCAGAGGTGGCGACACGACAACCCTGCCACCCTGAAACAGGCGGTCGATACGGCCCTGAGCCGAGATGCGCTCACTCTTACTGAGCCCAAACTGCTTGACGATGTCGCTCACTTCTTAATATCATTAAAAAAGGGGGCTGAACTACTCCTGCCCCCTTATTGTAACTCTGTATGTGGCAGTGTTTTACGCCTACTCTTCTGCCGGTTTGCGTTTTGCGCGGGTGCGCTTGGCGGGCTTTGCCTCCTGCGCCTTGATAAACTCCTCGCTCTTGCTGGTGCCACTCAGAACAACAGGCTCAATCTTCTTGCCTGCCTTGATCAGAGCAAGAACATTGTCCACCGCCTTAGCCATACTCGGAGCCTCAGGGGTGGGTGCGGCACATACCAGGTGGAGATTAGCCTCAGCAGCTGCGCGTGCAGCATTCTCGCCAAAAGTAACCACCATAGGCAGATTCTCGGTGCCGAAAGTGGTGGTCAGGGTCTGAATCTCCATCGGGCTATACAGCGCAAGCAACTGATAGTCATCGAGTTTTACACCGCTAAGGTCGTTGCTTACAGTCTTAGCAAGCACTACGGGGTGGAAATCAAATTTCAATCTCTCAAGAGTCGAAGGGATCTCGGGGTTATGGGGCTCTGCAAGAGTGAGCATATACTTCTCATCCTTGTGCTTCAGCAACAGCTCCATAAAGTTATTAAAGTTGCCGTTTGCAAAGAAAATCTTCCTCTTACGGTAGGCAATATACTTCTGCAAATAGAGTGCAACTGCCTCAGTAATACAGAAATACTTCATCGTCACAGGTATTGTCGTACGACTCTCCTCTGCGATGCGGAAGAAACTATCAATAGTCGATCGGCTGGTGAAAATGATTGCAGTGTGTTGCAAAATCTCAATGCGCTGGCTCCTAAACTCTTTGAGCGATACGCCCTCAATCTTGATGAAGGGCTTGAAATCTACCGCCACCGAGTACTTCTTGGTAACCTCATAGAAAGGGGATTTCTCGGGGACTGCGGGTGCCGGCTGTGACACTAAAATCTTCTTAACTTCCAATTTATCAGTCTTTTGTTTGACAATATCTTTACAACTGTCGAGTGATGCCTACCATCAAAAGTGTTACCGGCAGCACTTCGACGGTGCAAAGGTACAAAAACCAAATCAAAATAGAAATTTTTGCACGGCGAAAGAGCAATAAACTTTTAAACGTGTAGGTCAGTAATGCGAGGATGGTGAGTAAGGTAATGAAATGAAGCACAAATGTTTCCGTCACCGTATGGTTGAGCAGGAGCAGCAGTGTGGGGAGGGTAACAATTAAGCCCCAACTGCCGAGAAAAAGGTTTTTTACAGTTATCGCCTCGTGGGTAAATTCGCTCGCACCACACACAAAACCAATACCTCTCAGCACCAGACTCTGCAACATCAACAATAGCGACACCACCACAAACAGCCCCACAACAAGTGTAACATTCCACTTCTCAGCCCACTCGGGCAGGGGCGAGAACTCCCACTCCACAATTCTCAGGGCAAGCAGCGCACAGACCGCTATAGCGAGGAGTTGTGCCATACGCATCAGCGAGGAGAAGATGGGGTTTGCCTCTTCGGAGATCACATTCTTGGTCATCAACACCGAGCGGAGGAACATCGGCACCTCAGAGCGATAGCTATAAATCACCAACGCCCAGAGTCCCAGCAAAGCCAGACTCAGCAGGTGGTAGAGAGGGTGCGAGGTGACAACACCGACCTCCACCCCCGCCTCTGTGGCGTAGGAGGGGAGCAGGTGCGCCTTGTCGCCAAAAACCTCGACAAGCCCCACAGCCAAACTATCTATCTGCAAAAGTACCATCCTTAAAATCTCTATTTCTTAAACATTGAGGGGGTCTGTACCGCTATGCGGATAGTTGTACCCTTGCCCACCTCCGACTCCAACACGCCGATTTTACCCTTGTGGTACTCCTCCACAATGCGCTTACTCAGCGACAATCCCAAGCCCCAGCCTCGTGTCTTGGTGGTAAATCCGGGGTCGAAGATACGCTTGATATTCGCCTTGGCAATACCCTTACCCGTATCCTTCACATCGACATAGACCCAATTATCCGTCTCGGAGATGTGTACATCTATCGAGCCTTGTCCCTGGAGGGCATCAAGGGCATTTTTGAGCAGATTCTCCACCACCCACTCGAAGAGTGCCGAGTTAATCATCGCCTGCATAGGTGCCATAGCCAAGCCGTTGTAGGTGAGGCTTACATTGCGAGGTACGCGGGTGCGGAAGTAGAGTACGCAGTTGCCCACCACCTCATTAATATTGGCGGGCGAGAGGTCGGTCTCGGAGCCGATTTTGGAGAATCGGTCGGCCACCTTCATCAGTCGGGTGAGGTCTTTCTGCATCTCATCAACCACACTGCTATCTATCTCCTGGCTACGCAGATACTCAATCCAGCCGAGCAGCGAGGAGATAGGTGTGCCGAGTTGGTGTGCCGTCTCCTTTGCCATACCAATCCACACTCTGTTCTGCTGATCCTCCTTGGTGGAGCGGAACGAGATAAAGAGCAGAGTGGCAAAGACAGCGATAACCGCAACCTGAATATAGGGGAACAGAAGCAGCGAACTCAGCAACGAAGAGTTGTCGTAGAAGAGCATATATCGGTGGCCGTTCCACGAGTTAATCTCGATGGGTTGGTTGCGCTCGGCAAGTTCCAGAATCTTTTTGTTGCGCAGGTCGGGGTGGTTGATAATCTTCTCGGGGATGAGGAGCGATTGGCGCACATTGCCACGCTCATCGGTGATGATGAAAGGTATCTTGTGGTTGTTGATGATGGTATTTACGAGTGGGTCTTCGCCCGACATCTCGCCGAAACGTCCCACTGCGTATGCCCAGAGTGCCACCTCGTTTTTCTCCTTCTCGCGCAACTGCTTCGACAGGAGCGAACTTGTTATAATCGAGGCAACACCCACCACTACGCAAGCGATTATCACAATAAATCGGTTGCGGTAAGACATCAGTTGTTTAAGTTTCGCCTTCATCGCCATATCTGTTTATTACTCTGCAGGTTGCAACATCTTTGCGTACTCCTTGGGGTTGTGGAGCAAATCTAAGGCACGCGCCACCGTCTTGTCGTCGCGCATCGAGTGGTCGATTGCCCCCTCGGTGTAGGCAAAGCGCAGAAGCATCTCCTTCTCAATCAAATCTCTGAGCTCCTCGCGGTGGAGATTGAGTGTCCTCTCCTTGCTGCTCACCTGCTCCTCGATAACGGCAATACGCTCCTCGATACTCTCCAGGTAACGCTCCTGCTCTGCCGACTCGCGCAAAAGTTCCAGAGCGCGCTTGGTGTTCGACTCCCAGGGCACCTCCTGCTCCGCCATAAAGGCCTCAAACTCCTCCCAATCGGCATCCGTGAAGCGATACTCGCGCGGAATAACCGTGAGCGAATCCTGATGACGCTTCCAAAAGAGATCGGCAAAGTCACTCAGAAGATTCATATTATAGACCACATAGGCATAGCTACTGGCATACTCAGGCTCAAGCACTACATCGGGCAGCACACCGCCACCATCATATACCTTACGCCCTGCACGGGTCGAGAACTCGTTGATCAGCGAATCGGGCACGGCGTGGATTGCGCCATTCGCATCGCGCGAGGCGTAGTCGATAGCCTGAATACAGCGACCGCTGGGCAGATAGTACTTAGCGGTTGTAACCTTGACAAAAGTATCGTATCCCGTAGGCAACGAGGTTTGTACCAAGCCTTTACCATAGGTGCGCTGTCCTATCAGCACTCCTCGGTCGTAGTCCTGAATAGCACCCGACACAATCTCGGCAGCCGAAGCACTATTGCCATCGACAAGCACCACAATCGGTATCTCGGTATCTATCGGATCGCTCTGGGTGCGGAGTGTGGTGTTGTTTGCACTATCCTTGGCGCGGGTGCTCACCACCTCGCTGCCGCGTGGCACAAAGAGCGAGAGGGTCGAGACAGCCTCGCTCAACAGACCACCGCCATTGGAGCGATAATCAAGGATCAGAGCCTTTGCCCCCTGTGCCTTGAGAGCCTCAACAGCCCTGCGCATCTCTACGCTGCAATTCTCGGTAAAGTCGTTGTGGCAGATGATACCCACGCTGTCGCTCACCATACCGTAGTAGGGGATACCGGGGATGGTGATTATCTCACGATCTATACGCAGCTCCACCTCCTCGTCGGTCAGCCACTTCTGCACTTTTATCTTGATCTTCGAGCCGGGCTCGCCTTTCAGGGCATTGCTCACCTGCTCTGTGGTCATACCCTTCGCGGAGCGACCGTCAATCTCCACAAGTCGGTCACCTATGCGGATACCCGCCTTGTCGGCAGGAGAGTTTTTGTAGGGCTCGGCAAAGAGCACCCAATCCCCCTTCTGACGAATCAGCGAGCCGATACCGCCATACTTGCCGGTGGTCATCAGCTCAAATCCCTCCACCTCACTCTCCGAGATAAACTCGGTATAGGGGTCGAGATTGCGCACCAGACCTGTTGTGGCATCCTTCAACAATTGGTTGGGGTCAACCTCATCAACATAATAGAGAGAAATGTTGCGAAGAACATTGACAAGTATCTCCATACTCTTGCCGAGCGAGAAACCATCGCCCACCACAGCCGAGGGGAGAAAGAGCAACGACCCCACAGCCGCAAGAGTGATTATAGACCAACGAGCTATCTTTTTCATAACCTTTTCTTTACTTTTTGTCTGCAGAGTCGGTATCGGCAACCTCCGCCTCAACAACCTCCGCCTGCTGTGTAGCGCGCTCAAAATGCTCTTCAACGGGGTCAACAATCTTGTTGTCGATATAGGAGTGGATGCGGAATTCAATCTGTACCACCTCTTTACGGATGCCGTCAAGGGTGATTGTACCATCACCGTTATCGGTAACGGTGATTGCATCGTCGCCCACCATAATCAGGCGACGCACAGGGCTCGACACGCGGAAGGTGGTGACACCGCCCACGCTATCGCCCTTGACATAGCCTGCCACGATAAAGGCACGATAGATCTCCTCCCAATCTGCCGTAACGCTCGCCTTGACGGTGCGACGCACAAAACCGTAGAGGGGGTAGAGCAACGACACCACAAATACCGCACACCACAACAACACTCCACGCTTGGTGGTGAAGAGTTCCGCCCAAAAAGCCTCAGTGCTGACACGCGCAGTACCCGTAACCCACATCAGAGCGTAGATACCAATGATAAGTGCCACTATCTTAATGAAATAGCAAATTGCTCTCTTAAAATACTTTCCCATTTTTTTGTACATTTTGGTCGTATTGCTATCGACCGTTTTGCGTTTATTAGTTTGCTTTTTATCCTTTGTTACGAATAGCCTCGGCAACCTCCTCCATCAGCCGGAGCGGTGTTGAGGTTGCACCACACACACCCACCGAGCGACACTCGGCTAGCAGCCCCATATCGAGTTCTGTGGCATCCTCCACCTTATAGGAGTTGGGGTTTGCCGAACGACACACCTCAAAAAGCACCTTGCCGTTGGAACTCTTTTTGCCACAGACAAATACCACTGCATCGTGCGCGGCAGCAAACTCGCGAAGATGACCCTCACGACCCGACACACGACCACAAATGGTATCGCGAATCACCACCTGCTCGGGATCGAGAGCGCGGTCGAGCACATAATCTCGCACCTGCTCAAACTGCGCTTTGCTCTGCGTGGTCTGCGAAAGGAGGAAAATGGGACGCGAGAAATCGACACTCGCCAAATCCTCTATCTTCTCCACAACAACAGCCTTACCGCCGATCTGTCCTGTCAGACCTACCACCTCGGCGTGGCCTTGCTTACCAAAGATAATCACCTGACCATTGACCTTCTTCATACACTCAAACGCCTCAACCACAAGCCTTTGCAGACGAGCCACCACAGGACAGGTGGCATCTATTATCTCCACGCCATACTCCTTGGCTGTGGCATAGGTCGTAGGTGGTTCGCCGTGTGCGCGAATCAGCATCTTCTGTCCGCCCAGCGAAGGGATGCGCGAGTGGTCGATGGTTATAAGTCCCATCTGCTCCAAGCGACGCACCTCACTGCCGTTGTGGACAATATCGCCCAGCGAGTAGAGCACACCACCCTCGGCAAGTGCCTGTTCGGCACTGCTGATGGCATTGACCACTCCGAAGCAGAAGCCCGATTTTTCGTCTATGATTACCTGCTCAATCATCTGCTAATCAACCAATTGACCCAGAACAGTTTCGCGGAACAACCAATCCATCTGCTCCTCTAAAGTCATATAACTATTGTCGAGCACCACCGCATCCTCTGCCTGACGCAGGGGGCTGATAGCTCGGCTCTGGTCGGCACGGTCGCGGTCTACGATGTTCTTCTCAATCTCTTCGAGCGACACCTCGTCGCCCTTCTCGCGCAACTCCTCATAGCGACGCAGTGCGCGGATGCGGGGATCGGCAGTCATAAAGAGTTTCAGCTCGGCATTAGGGAATACCACAGTGCCGATATCGCGGCCATCCATAACCACGCCCTTATCTCTGCCCATCTCCTGCTGCATAGCCACCAGCTTGGTGCGCACCTCAGGAATCTGACTCACGGCACTAACAAGGTTGCTCACCTCGATAGTGCGAATCTTACCCTCAACCCACTCGCCATCCACATAGATATCGCTCGCGCCACGCTGAGGATTGAAGCGGAATTTTATCGCGATGCGGTCAAGCAACTCTTTGAGTTTCGGCTCATTGACCATACCGTTCTCAATTGCACCTTTCTCGAGCGCATAGAGAGTCACTGCGCGATACATCGCACCTGTATCAATAAAGATATACCCCAATCGGGCAGCTATCATCTTGGCAAAGGTGCTCTTGCCGCACGATGAGAAGCCGTCGATGGCGATAACGATTTTCTTTCTGCTTTTAGAAGAGTTCATCTATATACTCAATATAGAGATTAAACAAAGTTGATAACAAAGTTATTGTGCCGAGCGAGGCAATCACTCCGCCTGAAATTCTGTTCAGCCAACGCAAGTGCTTGACGGTAAACCTGCTACGCAGCAGATTGATCAGCGAGGTCAGCAGCAACCACCACCCCGCACATCCGGCAAAGACACCTGTCAGCATAGCCATACCCTGCAACTCGCCAATATCGTTACTGAGTCCGAAGGTGGCAAAGAGAGTGACATAGATCAGTATGTAGGTCGGATTGGCAAGCGTAACACCGAAGACGGACAAAAAATCCTGCCACAGCGACCCCTTACCCGAACGGTTGCGACGAATCTGCACCTCAGGGTTGGTGAGAAAGATGTGGATACCGATGGTGGCAATGCAGACACCGCCCACCAACTTGACTATCGTGGCGTGCTCGGTAAAGAGTGCCTGTGCAAAGGAGAGCGAAAAAAATGCCATAGCCGCATAGATCATATCTGCCGAGGCAGCCCCCAGACCCGAGATGAATCCCGAGCGCAGATCCTTGCTCAGAGTGCGCTGTATGCAGAGAATCGCCACAGGCCCCAGCGGGAGCGAAGCGGTGACTCCGATAAGTAATCCTCTAAGAAAAAGATCTATCCACATAACTCTGTCGGTTGTATTCAGGGCGGGTAAAGTGCAGGTTTTCGCCACACTTCTTACACCAAAAATCTCTTTGCGTGCAAAAATAGCAAAAATACATTATATTTGCAGTATAATACCTAATCGCGATGTCAAAAAGAGTTCTTTTATCGCTATCGAGCGTTTTGCTTCTCAGCCTTGCGTGGCTGGGAGGTGGAGGCTTATTCCTTCTTCCCGCACTCACACCCCTGCTCCTTCTTCTGGAGGAGTATGACAAAGGTCGTCGCCCCTTCTGGCGTGCCTACGGATGGGTGGCACTCACATTCGGTTTGTGGTGTGCTGCCTGCACCTGGTGGGTATGGTATGCCGCCGCAGTGGGAACCATTGCTGCAACAATTGTACAGATGACCCTCTTCGGAGCGGTGATGATGCTGTATCACTTCTTCCGCTTGCGCACAAAGCGTTCGTTTGCCTACCTGATACTTGTGACAGGGTGGATTGCTGCCGAACACCTCTACCTGCGTGGACAGGTGTCGTTCCCGTGGTTGTTGCTCGGCAACGGATTTGCCAATCAGCCGTGGGCGGTGCAGTGGTATGAGTGGACAGGTGTCTTTGGCGGCTCACTATGGGTGTTGCTCTCCAACATCGCCCTCTTCGAGGCAATCAGAGCCGGCAAGGGTTGCAAGACTAAGGCGGTGCGCGCTGCACTAGTGATTGTCCTGCCGATGGTTGTTTCGGGTGGAGTGGCTCTATGCCAGCCCGACTACGAGGAGATGCCGAAGGCAAAGGTGACCGTCGTACAGCCCAACTTTGAGCCCTATGAGGAAAAATATACCATCCCGCGCGAACAGCAGGATATGATTATGCTCTCGCTCGCTGCCGAGGCACCTGAGGATGTCGATTTTATCGTGTTGCCCGAAACAGTGCTGGGCGACATCTCCTCGTCGGAGTGGATCTGGGAGGAGGAACCCCTCTCGTCGGAGGTGATGAGGCGTTACAACGGCTTTATGGCTGCGCGCTACCCGGAGGCGGAGTTGGTGGTGGGTGCGATGACCTCGCGCCGATACCAGAGCGACACACGCCCCACACGCACAGCACGCAAACTCGGCATATATTGGATCGACCGCTACAATACGGCCTTCCGACTCAACGGCACCGACACTCTCGCACGCCACCACAAGTCAAAACTTGTTATCGGTGTGGAGATGATGCCCGACTGGAAAATTTTAAACATTTTGGAGAATACAATTGTCAGCCTTGGGGGTACGACGGGCGGTCTTGGCACCGACAACTTTGTCACCGTATTCCGCGACCAGCGCGGCTATAACGCCCCCTCATCGGCACAAATCTGCTACGAGTCCATCTATGGCGAGCACTTCTCCAAACCCGTAGCCGAGGGCGCAGAGTTGATGTTTGTGATCACCAACGATGGTTGGTGGCACGACACCCCCGGTCATCGTCAGCACTTCTCCTATTCGCGTCTGAGAGCTATCGAAAATCGTCGCTCAATAGCGCGATCGGCAAACACCGGCATCTCGGGCTTCATCACCCCCACAGGCAAGGTGCTGGACGAGAAACTTGGTTGGGATGAGCGCGGTGCGATAACGGCTGAGGTGGCACTTAACAACAGAGTGACCTTCTACTCGCGTATGGGAGACTACATTGCCCGTATCAGTAATCTCCTCTTCCTGCTTGCAATACTCTATTACATAGCGATTTACTTCCGTCGCAAGGCAGATGAGCCAACACCCAAATCCAAACCAAACTCCACCAACATCAAGAAGAAAAAATAAGCAAAAAAAGAAAAAATATGGATAACAGAATGACTTATCAGCAGACGGTGCAATACCTGTTCAACCGTTTCCCGCTGTTCCAGAATGTTGGCGCAGGAGCCTACAAGGAGGGGACCGAGAACATTGCTACATTCTGCAAACAACTCGACAATCCACAAAACAACTACTTCACAATCCACATTGCCGGAACCAACGGCAAGGGTTCAGTGGCCCACATCCTCGCCTCCGTACTCCAGCAGGCAGGCTATCAGGTTGGTCTTTTCACCTCGCCCCACCTCACCGACTTCCGCGAGCGCATCAAGGTTGATGGTGTGAAGATATCGGAGCGATATGTGGTGCGCTTCGTTGAGGAGCATCGCGAGGAGATGGAGCGTCTGGGACTCTCCTTCTTTGAGGCCACAACGGCTATGGCATTCCAATACTTTGCCGACTCGGATGTGGAGGTGGCAATTATCGAGACAGGTCTTGGTGGTCGTCTTGACGCAACCAATATCATCAAGCCTATCCTCTCGATTATCACCAACATAGGGTTGGAGCACACACGCTATTTGGGCAACACACTCGATAAAATTGCAGGCGAGAAGGCGGGCATCATTAAGCGCAATGTTCCCGTAGTGATTGGCGAAAGCCACCCCGAGACCGACGAGGTGTTCCGCGAGACAGCAAAGCGCAACCACTCCAAACTCATCTTTGCCGACCGCACCTGGGAGGTGGTGGATAGCTGCTTTGATGACCACAAGAGTAGTTTCTACATCTGTCGCCCCTGCGATGGTCGCACCCAGACCCTCGAACTCGATTTGGCAGGTCACTATCAGCGCAAAAATATCATCACCGTACGCACGGCAATCACCCTGCTCCGCCACGACACCCCCCTGAATATCTCCACCCGCGCTCTGCTCAGCGGTTGCCGCACAGTGTGCAAGACAACAGGTCTGCGTGGTCGCTGGCAGGTGGTGCTCACCGAGCCGATGGTGGTATGCGACACAGGACATAATGCTCACGGTATCAAGGAGGTAACAGCTCAGGTTGCTAAGTGCCGCTATCGCAAACTCTTTGTGATTCTCGGTCTTGCCAACGACAAGGATCTGAGCGAGATTCTCCCCCTGCTCCCGCAAAATGCATACTACATCTTCACTCGTGCCTCTGTCGAGAGGGCACTGCCTGCCGAAGAGTTGGCTGCCGCAGCCACCCGCTACGGCTTAGTGGGCGAGGTACAGCCCAATGTGGTGGAGGCCTACAAGGCAGCACGCGAGGCTGCTTGTCCCGATGATATGATTCTGGTGGGCGGCAGTACCTTTATTGTTAGCGATTTTTTAGATAAACAACAATAATAAACACCTTATTTAAAACCAAACAAAAACCGAATTATGAAACAATTTCTTAGACTGATTGCAACTGTGTGTGTTGCAGGTCTGGTGTGCGGTTTTACTGCACCCAAAGATGATGTTGAGAAGCGCGTTGAGAAGCTTCTCGCAAAGATGACTCTCGAAGAGAAGATAGGTCAGATGAACCAGCTCTCCTACTCGCGTGAGCAGCCGATGGTATCGGCAGCCAAGGAAGGTAAGGTTGGTTCTATCCTCAACCTCGTTGATCCCGCGGTTATCAACCGTATTCAGCGTGCTGCTGTTGAGGAGTCGCGTCTTGGTATTCCCGTACTCTTCTCGCGCGATGTTATCCACGGTTTCAAGACTATCTTCCCCATTCCTCTGGGCTTGGCGGCATCGTTTGACCCCGCAATGGTAGAGGCTGGTGCTCGCGTGGCTGCCGAGGAGGCTACCGCAGCAGGTATCCGTTGGACTTTCTCGCCTATGCTTGATATCGCTCGCGATCCCCGTTGGGGCCGTGTTGCTGAGGGTTCGGGTGAGGATCCCTATCTGGACAGCCGTATGGCAGAGGCTATGGTGCGTGGCTATCAGACCGACAACCTCGCTGATCCTACCGCTATGGCTGCTTGCGTAAAGCACTTCGTAGGTTATGGTGCTGCTGAGGGTGGTCGCGACTACAACTCGACCAATATTCCTCCTACCCTGATGCACAATGTATATCTGCCCCCCTTCGAGGCAGCAGTTAAGGCAGGTGCTCAGACTGCTATGACCTCGTTCAACGACAACGACGGTATCCCCGCAACAGGTAACCGCTATATGCTCCGCGATGTGTTGCGCGAGAGTTGGGGCTTTGATGGCTTTGTGGTAACCGACTGGAACTCGGCAGGTGAGATGGTTGTTCACGGCTTTGCTGAGGACAACAAGGATGCAGGTCGCATCGCACTGAATGCTGGTGTGGATATGGATATGACCACCGGTGCATTTATCAACTATATCCCCGAGCTGATTGAGGAGGGTAAGGTTAAGATGGAGGATGTGGACAACGCTGTTCGTAACATCCTGCGCGTAAAATTCCGCCTCGGTCTGTTTGAAAATCCCTATGTTGAGGAGGGTCTGACCGAGAAGGAGTTCTATGCTCCCGACCACCTCGAGATTGCTAAAAAGTCGGCTGAGGAGTCGGTAATCCTCTTGCAGAACAACAATAATGTACTCCCCTTGAAGGGCGTTAAGCGTCTGGTTGTTGCAGGTCCATTGGCAGATGCTCCCTACGATCAGTTGGGTACTTGGATCTTCGATGGCGACCAGAAGCACACTGTAACTCCCCTCGCTGCACTCCGCGATATGTATGGCAAGGATGTAGAGATTATCTATGAGCCTGGTGTGAAGTATGTACGCTCGAACGATACCGCAGATATCCCCGCTGCTGTGGCTGCTACCAAGAGTGCAGACGCTGTGGTTGTATTTGTTGGTGAGGAGGCACGCCTCTCGGGTGAGGCTCACTCGTTGGCAAACATCGATCTGCTTGGCGCACAGAGCCAGCTGCTCGCTGAGCTCAAAGCAACCGGCAAACCCGTTGTGGCTGTTGTTATGGCAGGCCGTCCTATGACCATCGGTAAGGATCTGGCAAACTGCGACGCTATGCTCTACTCGTTCCACCCCGGAACTATGGGTGGTCCCGCTATTGCTGACCTTCTCTTTGGTAAGGCAGTACCCAGCGGTAAGACTCCTATGTCGTTCCTGCGTGTAGTAGGTCAGGTGCCTCTCTATTATAACCACAATATGGGTGGCCGTCCCACCAACCGTCCTATCCGTCTGTTGGCTGACCTCCCCGTTGAGCAGAACCAGACCTCGGTGGGTGGTACCAGCAACTACCTCGATGTGGAGCACACTCCTCTCTTCCCCTTCGGCTACGGTCTGTCGTACACCACCTTCGAATACTCGAATATCAAACTCGACAAGGAGGTATATGGTATGAACGATGTTATCCGCGTGGAGTTCGACCTCGCAAACACCGGTAGCTACGACGCTACTGAGGTGGCACAGCTCTACACCCGCGACCTGGTGGGCTCGGTTGCACGCCCCGTACGCGAGTTGAAGAAGTTTGACCGCATCACCCTGAAGGCTGGCGAGACCAAGCATATCGTATTTGAGGTTCCCGTTTCGGAGCTCGCATTCTACAACTCGGAGCTTGTTAAGGCTGTTGAGCCCGGTAAGTTCCAGCTGTGGGTTGCCGGCGACAGCAACTCGGGTAAGCCTCTGAGCTTCGAGGTTAAGTAACAGAGAAATACACCAATAAAAAAAGTAGTCTGCAAGTTTTGCAGACTACTTTTTTATTATGCCTCACCGAGGTTTTTGTAACCTAACGGCTGGCGAAGTGACAGATCAATTTTGGAAACATTTGCCTCGTAACGCCCCACATTCTCCTGTAAGGATAGGAGTAGGCGTTTAGCGTGCTCAGGGGTAAGAATGATACGGCTGACCACCTTGGGCTTAGGGAGTCCGGGGAGCATCTCTGCAAAGTCGATGATAAACTCCGACACGGAGTGTGTGATGACTGCAAGGTTTGAGTATTGGCCTTGTGCCACCTCTTTATCGAGGTCAAGTTCGATGTGGTTCTGTTCTGCCATCGTTTTATCAATTAATAAATTGCCTTATATCCATTTTAATGTTACAAAAGTATAACTGCAAATTCGGTTTTTTTCTATCCCTCCACCAAACTTATCACCATTTTTTTAACAAAAGCTCTCTATCTTGAGGTTTACGACAAAAATGTGGCCAGAATGGATAACCAACGGAAATTTTTCGTATATTTGTCGTGATATGCTATGCTTATCAAGCACCGGTTTGGGTTAAAAGCAATAGATGAGAGTCGCCATACAAGGTTATGAAGGTAGTTTCCACGACATTGTGGCTCGTGAGTATTTCGGAGGCGAGATAGTCATCGTCCCTTGCGATACCTTCAAAGAGGTGGCAGCACTCGTTGAGCAAGGCAAGGTAGAGCGTGGTGTAATGGCTATTGAGAACTCGATAGCCGGTAGTATCCTCCCCAACTATCGATTGCTACAAAACGACAATTTACAGGTGGCGGGCGAGGCAATACTCACCATCCGACAAAACCTATTGGCACTCCCCGGTGTGAAGATGGAGGATATCCGCGAGGTACACTCCCACCATATGGCACTTATGCAGTGCGACGAGTTCCTTGAAAATCATCGTTGGCGTTTGGTCGAGACTGAGGATACAGCCCTAAGTGCCAAGCTGTTGGCAGCCGATGGCGACACCTCTCGTGCAGTGGTGGCGAGCCGATTGGCGGCAGAGTTGTTCGGTCTGAAGGTGATGGCGGCAGATATCCACACCATCAAGAACAACTACACTCGTTTTATGATCCTCAAACGCCACGACCACACAATAGCCTCCGATGCTAACAAGGCATCGCTCTATTTCAGCGCGCGCCACGAACAGGGCTCACTGCTGAAAGTACTGCGCGAGATGGGTAGCAGTGCGGTGAACCTCACCAAGTTGCAGAGTTACCCCATACCGAGCGAGCCGTGGCACTATATGTTCCATGTTGATATGGAGTTCGACTCCATCTACGAGTGGGTGCGGGTGCTGGACAAACTCCAGGAGGTAGCACAGAGCGTGCATGTCTATGGTGTTTACAAGCGAGGCAGGGAGTTTGTGGGATAGACAAAGAAAGAGAGATAAATATAAAAAATACAAATAGATAACGACTAAAAATTAATACTATGAGCAAGTTTACCGTATCGGATCGTTTAAATGGAGTAGGCGAGTACTACTTCTCGAAGAAGAATCGTGAGATTGATCAGCTGCGTGCAGAGGGTCACGATGTGATTAACTTCGGCATTGGTAGCCCCGACTGTCCTCCCCACCCCATCGTGGTTGCTAAGTTGGCTGAGGAGGCTGCAAAGTCCACCACCCACACCTATCAGTCCTACGCCGGTGCTCCCATCCTGCGCAATGCATTTGCAGAGTGGTATAAGAAGTACTACAATGTGGAGCTCGACGGTCTGAACCAGATCCTCCCCTTGATTGGCTCGAAGGAGGGTTTGATGCATATCTGTATGACCTATGTAAACAAGGGCGACAAGGTATTGATCCCCAATCCCGGTTATCCCACCTATCGTTCGGCAGTTACCCTTTCGGGTGGCGAGGTTGTTGAGTATCACCTCAACGACGAGAATGGTTGGTTGCCCGACTTCGATGCTATCGACCCCACCGGCGTTAAGCTGATGATTATGAACTACCCCAATATGCCTACCGGTACTAAGGCAACCATCGAACTCTTTGAGCGTGCGGTGAAGTTCGCTGCCGACAATGGCATCTTGCTCGTTCACGACAACCCATACAGCTTTATCCGCAACGACAAGCCCCTGAGCCTCTTGCAGGTAGAGGGCGCATTGGAGACCGCACTCGAGCTCAACTCGCTCAGTAAGAGCCACAATATGGCCGGCTGGCGTGTGGGTATGATTGCCGGTAAGAAGGAGCGTCTGGATGAGATTTTGCGCTTCAAGAGCAATATGGACTCGGGTATGTTCTATCCTATGCAGGCAGCAGCAGCTGTGGCACTCACCGAGCTGGGCGAGGAGTGGTACAACGACCTCAATGCAATGTATCGCGAGCGCGAGAAACTCGCATTCGAGATGCTCGACCTTCTCGGCTGTAAGTACAACCGCGACCAGGCAGGTCTTTTCGTATGGGCTCGTATGCCCGAGGGCGAGGATGATTGCTTCGCATTCTCGGACAAGATTCTCTACAACTGCGATGTATTCATCACCCCCGGTGCTATCTTTGGTAGCGAGGGTCAGAAGTATATCCGCGTCTGCTTGTGCGCACCCGAGGTGAAGTTTATTAAGGCTATTGAGAAGATTCGCAAGGGTCTGAAACTCTAATACAAAAGTTGCCCGACTTGTAGGTTTTGCCCTTCACTAGAAGCTCAAAATTTACTAAGCCATAACTACTTTTGAGAATTTAGGGAGTTTAGGGATATTTGTATAAAAATCCCTAAATTCCTTAAACTCTTTAAAATACCTACAAAAAAATCAGGTTAGATGGTTGCTGCAATTATTGGAACAGGTCTTATTGGTGGTTCGTTGGCTCTATGTCTGCGTGAGCAGGGGCTGGCGGAGCGCATTATTGGTGTGGAGCGTAGTGCCTCACACGCCTCTCGCGCTGTGGAGTTGGGGATTGTCAATGAGGTAGCCCCTCTCGATGAGGCAATAGCTGTCGCCGACCTTATTGTGATTGCCACCCCCGTTGATTCTATACCCACGCTGGCTGTCAAGGTGCTCAATAAAATTGCGCCACACCAGACGGTGATAGATGTCGGCTCAATCAAGGAGGAGCTATGCGAGATGATCAGCCAACACCCTGCACGAGGTCGTTTTGTAGCAACCCACCCGATGTGGGGTACCGAGCATAGCGGTCCTGAGGCAGCGATGCGAGGTGCCTTTGCGGGTCGTCGTGTGGTGATCTGCGAGCGTGAGCGTAGCGACAGCGATGCCCGACAGCTTGTGGAGGATATGTACAGCAAGCTGGGGATGACACCAATCTATATGGGGGCTGAGGAGCAGGATGTTCACTGCGCCTATATCTCTCATATCTCGCACATTACATCATTCGCTCTGGCTCTGACAGTGTTGGAGAAGGAGCGCGAGGAGGAGCATATCTTTGACCTCGCAAGCGCGGGTTTTGAGAGCACCGTGCGACTTGCCAAAAGTGCGCCCGAGACCTGGACACCCATCTTCCTGCGCAACAAATACAATGTTCTCGACGTTCTTGGAGAGCATATTCATCAATTACAGGTGCTGCGCAAGATGATTGAGCGCGACGATGCCGAGGGACTCACCGAGACAATGCGCCACGCCAACAGCATCCGTAGAATACTGAAATAGCTATGATTGACTTGAAATCGAAACGACCAATGATAATTGCCGGCCCGTGCAGTGCCGAGAGCGAGGAGCAACTCCTCCTCACCGCGCGTGCGCTTGCCGAGAGTGGTAAGGTCGATATATTGCGCGCCGGAATCTGGAAACCCCGCACAAACCCCGGTTCTTTTGAGGGCGTGGGCGAGCAGGGACTTGCGTGGATGGCACGCGCAGGTCGTGAAACAGGACTGCCCGTAACTGTGGAAGTCGCAAACGCCAAACACCTGTACACCGCACTCTCCTATGGTGTGGATATGGTGTGGCTCGGTGCGCGCACCACAGTCAGCCCCTTCAGCGTACAGGAGATTGCCGACGCACTGCGTGGCACAAAGATACCCGTACTGCTCAAGAACCCGATGAACCCCGACATTGACTTGTGGAGCGGTGCTGTGGAGCGTATAGCCCGCACTGTGGGCTACGAAAATGTGGGATTGATACATCGCGGCTTCTCGTTTTACGGCAAGAGCCGCTACCGCAATGCTCCTATGTGGCACTTGGCAATTGAGATGCGCCGCCGCTACCCCGAGATGATGATGGTGTGCGACCCCTCACACATCAGCGGCAAACGCGAATACCTCTACGAGATTGGCCAGAAAGCAGCCGACCTCAGTTTTGACGGTCTGATAATCGAGAGCCACAACTGCCCCGCAAAGGCTCTGAGCGATGCTGCACAACAGGTTACACCTGAAGAACTTATCGCACTGCTCGACAAAATACGCTGGCGCAAAGGGAGTACCGATAGCCCGGAATTTGTGATGGCACTCGATAGATTTCGTGGCGAGATCGACCAGATTGATGCCGAACTCTTCGACCTGCTGGCACGCCGAATGAGGGTTGCCGAGCAGATCGGTAGGGTGAAGAAGGATAATGATGTGGCAATTTTGCAGAGTGGTCGCTGGAACTCAATCACCGAAAGGGTTATTGCCCAAGCCAAAGAGCTGCAACTCAGCGAGGAGTTCCTCACAACAGTCCTCGAAGCCATCCATATCGAGAGTATCAACCGCCAGAATATCATTATGAATAGCGAAGAATAGCAGATGCATCACAGGCATCGCGGATGCTGTTCAATCTTGCTTATTACTATTCAAATCCTCACAAGAATCAGATTTTTGTGGGGATTTTTATTTTATATGGGCTTAGCAAACGCTTTTCTATTCTACTCGTCATACATTCATCTTCCCTTAAAAATCGGATTGGCTGAGGAAATTTAAGGCAAGGATGTCTGGGAAGCCTCGATGCATACTAATTGTATGTGAGAGGTTTACCAAGCACCCGCAACGCCAAATTCCCCAATTATATGGCTTTTTTAAAACACAAGGGAGGGAGTCCTAAAAACTCCCTCCCTCTGTGATATGTACTTAAGGCCGTAGCCTAAATAGGATTTCTACTAATAACCCTGACTCTTTGCGGCAGCGTAGCTAATCTTCAGAGCGTTAGCACGACGAAGTTCCTGCTTAACGTCGGTGATAATACCCATCTTGGTATCGCGGTCTGCCTTGATACAAGTAGTCATCGAGTTACGGTCTGCCTCATCGAGTTTGTCACGCTCCGATGCGATGAACTCGCCGATCTCAGCTGCCGAACGATAGCTATCGTTGAGCTGGATACGGGGCGAAGTACCCCATTTAGCCTGCTGAGCGAGAGTGGGAGGGCCGATGTAGATATAACTTACCAATGATTTCTTCTCCATCTTCTGTACCTCGGTAGCCTCAGGTGCCTTGAAGATCACCAAGAGATCAACCTCACGCATGGTGGTCGATACCATGAAGAAGAAGAGAATCATAAAGATAACGTCTGGCAACGAGGCTGTCGAAATAGGTGGTACCTCTTTGCCGCCTTTTTTCTTAATTACTGCCATAATTTTACTTAGCTCCTAAATCTCTGGGCTCGGCCTCCGAGATAGACAACTTAATAGCCTCATTAACGGCCTTACGCTGGTCATCGGTAAGCTCTGCCACGGGTTTGCCGAATTTCTCGATCGAGAGTTCGTCACGAATTTCGTTAAATGCACGCGAAAGCTCGTTCTGCACCATAACATAGGTGTTATAGGTGGTGCTTCGGTCAGCCTTCAACGAGATAACGCCCTTCGAAACGACGTGGCTGCCAAGAATGTCGTTCTCAACAACCTCCTTCTCGGGAAGATTCGGATCGTCATACGGGTTCAACATAAACTCTTTTGCCTTATCCTTCAGTTCAGAGATGTGAATCTGCTCACCCTGAACCATCAGCTGGTCGTAGGCACTCACAAAGACCTTCAAGATGTTACGCTCCTTGATAGGAGGTGCATCCTGCTGCTCCTCGTCAACCCAGGGAGGCAACGTACGGTTGATACCCGAGTCAACGTTCATTGTGGTAGCCACCAAGAAGAAGATAAGGAGCAAGAAGGCGATATCCGCCATCGAACCTGCGTTAACTTCCGGTGTTTTCTTCTTATTAATAGCCATAATAGATATTACTATTTTTTAAAGGCACTCTTCAACTCGCCATACAGGATCGCTACGAACGAAGCTGCAAGAACGATGTATGCAATATAGAGACCGGTGTCGGTCAATTTCAGAGTAGTTACGTTGTCAATTACGTCTCCGTTGGGGAGCATCATAGGTGCTGCGCTCGAGAGCGAGTAGAGACCGAAGATGGCAGCAACAGCTACTACCAAACCTACCAAAGTGCGAATTGCACCCTTAGGATTGGAGAACATGCTAACCAAGGGGAATACTACCGCCGAACCAAGAGCGAGACCCAAAATGATATAAGCCCACACGAGCATTGCGCCTACTGCTGCCTCGCCTGCCAATACGAAATAAGCAAACACAGCAACACCGCAAAGCATCAGAACGAGCTGTACATATTTAGTCCACTTCATAGTTTTGATCGGATTTTAGAAATAAGGTATAAATTATTTCTTGCTATAAGCGGTCAACATATCAACCAAAGTGATCGAGCAATCCTCCATAGTTACAACGAGACCGTCGATTTTGCTAACGATGTAGTTGTAGAACAACTGAAGAACAGCAGCAGCGATAAGACCTGCAAGAGTGGTAAGCAGAGCGACCTTGATACCACCTGCTACGAGGGTGGGCGATACGTCACCAGCAGCCTCGATAGCGTCAAATGCGCCTACCATACCTACTACAGTACCCATAAAGCCCAACATAGGCGAAAGAGCGATGAAGAGGCTGATCCAAGTCAGACCCGACTCCATAAGACCCATCTGAACCGAACCATACGAAGCAACCGACTTCTCAACTACATCAAGACCCTGATCGTAGCGGCTCAAACCCTGATAGAAGATGCTAGCTACGGGACCACGACGGTTACGGCAAACGTCCAATGCCTTCTCGATACCACCCTCTGCCAAAGCAGCCTCAACGTCTGCGATAAGCTTCTTGGTGTTAATCTTCGAAAGGCTCAGGTAGAGAATACGCTCAACAGCGATTGCAAGACCGAAGATCAAGCAGAGCAATACGGGGGTCATCCAACCAGCACCACCCTCGATAAATTTGCTCTTGATAGCCTGGTGCATAGCAACACCCTCTACATCAACCTCAGGATCCATAGCGGGAGCCTCAGCCTCAACAGCCTCAACAGCCTCAACAGCCTCGGGAGCTGCTGCAGCCTCATCCTGTGCATAAACGTTAACTGCCGCGAAGCTCATTACGCTTGCCATCGACAGAATCAGAAAAAGTTTTTTCATAATTTAAATTTAAGATTAATTAGACTTATGTGTTTTTTAAAGTTTGTTTGTTGTCTTATTTTTTTTCAAAAAAATTTTGCGGAGAAAGCGGGATTCGAACCCACGATACCCTTTTGGGGTATACGCACTTTCCAGGCGCGCACCTTCAGCCACTCGGTCATTTCTCCAATTCCGCTACCCACTAATCGTCTGTACCACAAACAATTAACGGACTTTCTCCTAACACATAATCGGTCTTTCCGGGCTCTTAAACCAACCCGTCAAAACCTATTACACGTCAAAAATCCCCGAAATATACAATTTTTTTTTCGTAACAAAAAAATTTATTCGTTCATTTCTCCTCTAAAAGATGTTCTTAATGCTGATTTTAGTGCTTCGCCACTCGCTCCGCGACCCAGCATAAACATCATTTTTGTCACCGCAGCCTCCAAAGTGATATCCCTTCCGCTGACCACTCCGAGTTCCTGCATTCGGCGACCCGTCTCATAAAGTTCCATATCTACCTTACCGTCGGCGCACTGAGTTACATTCATCACGCACACCCCGCGCTCCATTGCTCGGCGCAGCGAGTCGATAAACCAATCGCCACTCGGAGCATTGCCAGAGCCGTAGGTTTCAAGTATCACACCCCTCAGCCCCTCAACCGAGAGCATAGCGTTGAGTGTCTGCTCCGTAAGACCTGGAAAAATTTTGACAACCATCACATCGCAGGCGAGCAACGACTCCACGCCAAAGGTCTCATCCTCGGCAGGATGGTGGATTGCCGCATCGTTGTAGGCGATATTGACTCCCACCTCCGCAAGTGGCGGGTAGTTGAACGAGGCGAAGGCGCTCAGCCTCTCGGCACTTTGCTTGGTGGAGCGATTGGCACGGAAGAGGCGATTCTGGAAGTAGAGCGACACCTCCGGTACTCGCGCCTTGCCCTCGGAGTCAACGGCAGCGGCAATCTCTATGGCGGTTATAAGGTTCTCGCGACCATCGGTACGCAACACGCCAATCGGAATCTGGCTACCGGTAAAGACCACCGGTTTTGCCAGGCCGTGGAGCATAAAGCTGAGTGCGGAGGAGGTGTAGGACATAGTATCTGTGCCGTGTAGCACCACAAAGCCGTCGAAGAGGTCGTAGTTTTCCTCAATTTTGGCGGCAAGGGCGCGCCACAGCGCAGGCGAGGCATTGGATGAGTCGATGGGATCGAAGGGCAGCACCTCAATATCCACATTAAGTCGCTGGATAACAGGGAACTCCTGATGGATATGGGTAAAGTCGAACGGTACAAGCGCACCACTCTCGGGATCGGTCTTCATACCGATAGTACCACCCGTATAAATCAACAAGACTCTGCGTCGGCTGTTGTCACCATTTACTCTCTTCATCGCTATATAACTATTTGGTTATCAAATCATAAACATCTGTCGGGCATTGGTTGTGGTCTGACGAGCCACCTCCTCAGCCGTCACGCCCTTGATCTCTGCTACCTTTGCGCAAGTGTATTGGAGATAGGCACTCTCATTACGCTTACCTCGATAGGGAACAGGAGGCAGGTAGGGAGCATCCGTTTCGAGCAGTATCTCATCCAACCCCATAAGTGCCACAGCCTCAGGCAAAATGCTCTTTTTGTAGGTCACCACGCCACCAACGCCGAAGAGCATATCGCCCATCTGGCGCGCTGCACGCCACACCTCAGGCTCGGCAGCAAAGGCGTGGAAAACACCCCTCACCCCGCGACCGCGAAAGCCATCGAGCACCTCCAGAACCTCCGACCACGCATTGCGAACGTGGATGGTCAGCGGCAGGTTGTGGTGGAGCGACAACTCCACCTGTCGGGCAAAAACATCCATCTGCTCCGAGCGATACTCGCTACTCCAATAGAGGTCGATACCCACCTCACCAACAGCCACAAAGCGATGGTCGGGGCTGGCAAGCAGTCGCTCCACAATAGCCATCTCGCGCTCGTTGCTCACAGCGTCGGCTACCGAAGTGGGGTGCAGACCCATCATCGGGTAGTGGTCGGGGTGCTCGGAGGCTATTGCGAGCAGTCGCTCGTGACTCTCGGAGTCGATAGCGGGCAGCAGGAATGCCTCCACACCCGCCTCACGGGCACGAGCAATCACCTCGGCACGGTCGGCATCGAACTCCTCACAATATATATGGCTATGTGTATCTATCATTTTCTTATATATATACCTATTTAAAATAAAGCGGCTACACTTTTTCGTAACGGCCACCCGGCAATTGTCGCACCACGCCTGCAATATCCAGCCCCACCAGCAGAGCATTTATAGAGGCAATGCTCATACCGCTACGCTCCACAAGGGTATCGACAGCCAGCGTCTCACCCTCGCCAAAGCAACCAAGCAGATGCATCTCACCCTCGCTCAGCCCGAGGCTATCCTCCGAGGCGGTAACCACCACTGCACGCTCCTCAACATTCCACCCCACTTCGCGCACCACATCGGCTGCCGAGCATACCATAGCGGCACGACGCGAGGCGATGAGCTGATTTGCACCCTCTGAGGAGCGGTCGCCCACCCTGCCCGGGAGAGCCATCACGGTACGGTTATAGCCATAGGCCATCTCTGCCGTGTGGAGCGAGCCACCCTTTGCGGGGGACTCCACAACCAGCGTGCCTTGAGACACTCCCGCAATGATGCGGTTGCGCGGGATGTAAAAAGTACCCTTGCCGACCACCCCACTCCGATATTCGCTCACCAAAGCACCTCCCGACGAGAGGATGCTCTCAGCCAGCTTCTGATGCGTACGCGGAGTGACCGAAGTGACAGGCGACGGAAGCACCGCCACCGTGTGCAACCCCGCACCTATGGCCGAAAGGTGCGCCTCGCCATCCACGCCAAAGGCCAAGCCACTCACCACAGAGAGGTCCGGCACCATTTCTGCAAGGTCTGCCACCAGACGATTGGTCATACGACCACCGTAGGGTGTCATCGTGCGTGTGCCCACCACCGACAGAGTGCGCCCCGAGAGTGGTGCTATGTTACCTTTATAATAAAGAACGTGGGGATAGTCGTCACACTCGCGGAGTAGTGTCGGGTACTCCTCATCGGTAGAGGCAACACCGCACACACCCTCGCGCTCCATCCTGCGCACGATATCCTCCGCCTCGGCGAAGGTCTGCTTCGAGGTGATAGCCGATACCACCCCCTCGGCAAGCCCCAACTCGGCAAGCTCCGCACGGGAACGAGCAAAGAGCGTGGTGGCCGAGCCGAAGTAGGCGAGAAGTTGTGTAATGCTTCTCGTCCCCAATCCGGGCAGCAAGGTGAGTGCCAAATCCTCGATTTTCATATCGGCAAAGGGTGGGTGAAAGTGGTACTTACAAGATGTAAAGGTAAAATTTTTTTGTGTTAAAATCGACATCCAAGGGGGTTAAAATAGGTTTTTAAAGATTTTTTTACAGGAAAAAGGGGGTTGGGGTTGGTGAGTGAGGAAAATTTACTTATATTTGCACTCCGTTTGGTGCGATGGCCGAGTGGCTAGGCACAGCTCTGCAAAAGCTGCTACAGCGGTTCGATTCCGCTTCGCACCTCAAAAAAGTAGGCTCGCTTTTGGCGAGCCTTTACTTTTTTGAGGTGCGAGTGCTTACGCACTGCAATACTCAACGCCAGCAAGTTTCAATAAAAGGGAGATTAAGGATTGTCCCTATGTTCCTTAACCTCTCTAATCTCCTATTACTCCTATAATTCCTATTATTAATCCTGCTTCGCAGTCTTTTCGTTGCTCCC
>JAGBTK010000054.1 GCA_017631375.1 Tidjanibacter sp.
AGACACCAAACTTACTGAGGATGGTGCTAAGGCTCTGTTGGCAGAGATGGCGATGGATGGCGTTATTAAGGAGAATAATGCAACCGTCTATGTGCTCAACCCCGTAGGCGATAAGTATGATAATAAGGCCGATTTTGATGCTTTTGTAGAGATGTTCAATATGGTGGCTCGCTCGGGTAACCTGAAGGTGATTGGTATCGGTAATGGTGCTACTTTCGTTAACTCAGCACTTGCTATGGGTGAGGCTGCAAGCCACATTGCAGGTATTCTGACTATTGGTGGTAAGCAGGCTAAGGCTCCCGCTGAGTCGTACGGTGTGCCTGCTTATGTTGCCGGAAAGGGAGCAGCGAAGGTTGCCAAGAGTTATATCGCTATCAATAAGGCAGTGGCCGATGGTGATATCTACGCAAATCCCGAAGAGCCTCTGTTGCGAGTGGTTGTTAATGAGAATGCAGATGCATCGCTCGCTGAGGTTTTTGCTGACGCTTGGGTTAAGGTGTTCCGCCGTAACTATCGTTTCAATAACTACAAGCACACTCAGTATGAGGGTGGTAAATTTGGACAGTATGGCGCATACGAGTTGGAGCCCTATCTTATCCACGAGGATTTGGGTGTGACCCGTGAGGTTGTCATCACCGAACAGCGCAATGGTCTGCCCTGGTTGTGGTACGAGTATTGGCCCGAGGGTTTGAAAGAGAGCGCAGCTGAGAAGAGCGTGCCCGTTATGGTGCTTCTCCATGGCAATACCAACGACCCTCGTACTCAGGCAGAGACCTCAGGCTTTATCCAGGTGGCTGCAAAGGAGCGTTTCTTTGTGGTTGAGATGGAGTGGCAGGGCAGTCGCAACTATGGTGCTATGGGTAACGACGGTGTGGAGCAGGTGCTCTATCAGTTGTTTAATAAGTATCCCCAGCTTGACCCCTCACGCGTATATGCAGAGGGTCTTTCGGCAGGCTCTATGACCGCAACCAATCTCGGTGTTCGCAAATCGTATCTCTTCACCGCTGTTGGTGGCCACTCGGGCGGTGTTATGGGTAACAACGCCGCTATGTGGGCAGATGCTACTCAGAAGCGAGGTGCTGTTGAGGTGCCTTATTGCTCGGTGCTCGGTACTGCAGATATGGTTGTGCCCTTTATCACCCCTGCACGCTGGAAAGGCAATGGCTATCTCAATGCCTGGAACATCTATCAGCAGATGAACGGTATGCCCGTAATTGATGAATTGGACTTTGAGGTAGACCCAATCTTTGGCTTTGAGTTGCAGGACCGTAAGCAGATTGTTACCAATAAGGGTGGTGGTTTGGTTGTAGAGATGGGAACTCAATATAAGGGTAATGTGCCTATGATCCAGATTATTGCAGTTATGGATTACGGCCATTGGAATTTCCAGCCCACTGCTCAGATGATGTGGGACTTCTTCAAACAGTACTCTCGTGACCCCGAAACAAAAAAACTCATTTATCACGGAGATAAGTAGTACTACAATTTATAACTAAAAACAGCCGAGCAAATCTCGGCTGTTTTTAGTTTGTTTTAGAAGAGTTTCAGGTTGTCGAAACTTGGGGTGAGTTTGCCTTGCTCGATGTTGTGGATTATCTCTACCACCTTGTCGTTCATCGGGGTAGGGCACCCCACCTTTCTGCCAAAGTCCGATACTGCTCCGTTGATTGCATCGACCTCTGTGAGTTTGCCCTTCTCTATATCTTGCAGCATACTTGCTTTGAGTTTAGCGTGTTTGCGGATGGCAATGGGGATGATAAAGAAAGAGATAGCCTTTTTAACAGCTCCCTTATAGTCGAGTAGTTTGACAATATCTTTGCCCTGCACAGGCTCGATGCGGATACCGCCTGCCGCACAAACATCAATACACTCCTTAATGAGTGCCTGTACAATACGGCGCGAGTTGCGTTCACCTGCTGCCTCACCAAAGGTGCAACCCAGCACCGCACTCATACCCGAGAACGAGGCATTGATAAGGAGCTTGCTCCAGCGAGTGCCGATGAAATTCTCCTCTACATCGACCGTACCCATCAACTCCAACAGCTCCTTGACCTTGTCAAAGTGTTTGTTGCGCTGCGGGGTGATTGCCCCAAGTGAGAACGAGAGTGCATCAGGACTGCTTGTCAGTTCGCATACGCCCGGCTCGCACATCGTTGCACCCCACGCAACGGTGCAGCCAAGTACACGCTCTGCTCCGATAATGTCGGCAATACCTGGCTCGGGAAGTCCGTTCTGGAAAGTTACCAAAACACCATCCTCTGCGAGATACTCTTTGAGCATTGTTACAACCTCAGTGTTGTGCTGTTGTTTGGTCATCAGGAAAATGGTATCATACTTGCCGCTCATTTGGTCGGGAGTGTATGCTACCACCTTTTGTGTAAACTCTACCGTGCCAACTACCTTAGCCCCATTGGTTTGGAGTGCCTCAATGTGGGCTTTGTTGCGGTTGATTAATTCTATCTCTGCACCACCTTTGGTGATATATGCTCCGAGTATTGTGCCGAGCGAGCCGGCACCGTAAATTGCTACACGCATATTGTTATAGGTTTAATAGGTTATTGTTATTTCTGCAAAGTTAATCTTTTTGCCATATTACGATGAATGCTCAGGGTAATAATTCTCAAAAAATGGAGCAATGATATGGGGAAAACCAAAAAATGATTATCTTTGTGCCGCCGTTAGGCACCGTGTTTGAGCTATGGTGTAATGGTAACACAGCAGATTTTGGTTCTGTCGTTCTGGGTTCGAGTCCCGGTAGCTCAACAAAAAAAGGACTTCTTCATTTGAAGAAGTCCTTTTTTTGTTACCTATAAAACCAGTTATTACTCAACGAGGCCGAGAAGTTTCTGCATCTTTTTAGCAATGTCGGTGTTCTCCATCACGCCCGAGAACTCCTCTGCGCCCTCGCCGTATGCGTAGATAGGAAGCCAGGTTGCCGAGTGGCCGGTAGTGCCAAACTCATACTTAACGCCCTGCTCGGGAAGAGTGAAGTCTGTCTTACCCGAAACGAGGCTCAGACCGCCGGTCTCGTGGTCGGCAGTAACAACTACCAATGTGCCGGGGTGGGTGTCTGCAAAGTCGAAAGCAACCTTAACTGCGTTGTCAAAGTCAACAGTCTCCTCGTAGATTTTCACCATATTGTTATCGTGGCCACCGCCGTCAATCTGCGAGCCCTCAATCATCACGAAGAAACCCTTCTTCGAGTTGTTCGAGAGAATCTCCAAAGCCTTTGCAGTTGCACCGGGGAGGTAATCCTTGCTGCGACCCTGACCGATGGTAGGCATTGCGTTAGGAGCCAGCAGTGCTGCTACCTTACCCTCGGTAACACCATCCAACTCAGCCATATCGGTTGCTACGGTAAAGCCCTTTGCTTTGAGCTCCTCAGCCAGGTTGCGACCATCTCTACGCTCCATAAAGAAACGAGTACCACCACCAATAAAGAGGTCGATGTCGGCCTCCAAGTAGTCCAGAGCGATGTTATCCTCTGCGTAACGAGTCTCCTCGTGTGCTACAAACGAAGCGGGAGTAGCGTTTGTTACCGAGTAGGTAGCAACCACGCCTGTTGCATAGCCTGCTGCCTGAGCAAGCTCACGGGTGCTGGGAACGGGATTCTTGTCTACATCCACGCCAATTGCACTGTTGTAGGTCTTGTGACCGGTAGCAAGTGCAGTGCCCGAGGCTGCCGAGTCGGTCACACGGTTGTTAGCCGAGTAGCTCTTCTGCAAGCCGATATACTCAGCACGCTCCATAGCCAGAGGCTCCCAATTGTTGATAAGCGACACACCTGATACCTGTGCCAAACCCATACCATCGCCAATGAGGAAGATAATGTTCTTCACCTTAGGCTCATTTGAACACGATACTGCCAAAAGTGCAGTTGCGCATACGAATAATGTTCTTACAATCTTTTTCATTTTTACTCTATTTTTAGTTAGTCAATATTCTCTATCTCTTGTTTAACAATTGCTTTATTGCTCAAACCATCTACATATATATAGAGAGGTTTGTCGAAACGTACTCTGCGCACATACTCAGTCTCCTCTACGGCCGGCATTGCGTCGAGTACCTCCTCGTTGAATATGCCATCGCCCATATAGGGATTTATTGTGAGGTAGCCCACGCCAAACGATGTCAGATTCTGGAAGAAGTGGGTACCCTGGCTCGGGTCGACACGGAAGTTATCCAATCCACACTCAACAATTACCCTCGCTTCACTAATCTGCACCCAGCTAACGGGTATGCCCAACCACGGGTCGCTCGAACCCCATCGACCAGGACCAATGAGTACATAGCCCTTCTGCTCAGCCTTCATACGGTTGTTTATTGCCTGCACCTGCTCGGCAATGGTGCGTGTTGCTGCCGAGTCAAAACTCTTGCGCTTTACATATACAATATCTGTAACGCCATCGGTCTTGCCAATACCAATCGCACTCTCCGAGTAGATAATTTCGCCTTTGTGCTCCACCTTGTCCCAATCGAGTCGTGCGCCCTCCATCTCCTCGGCGATAGGGCGTATCTGCAAGAGGTTTAATGCCTTAGGCTCACCGTTGGGGGTATCCATATTGACAGCAAACTCTATCTCTATATTGCAGCGGGTTTCGCGTTGATATACCTGCAACAATTCACATAGGATCTCCGATAGCGGGAAAGTGCCATATTTTAATATATGTGCGCATGTAATCACTTTTCTACCCTCGGCGAAGGGAGAATCTACCAACATCTGGCTCTGCATATCCCAGGTGCTGCTGACATGTCGCATAGCCTTCAAGCCCTTAGCCGATATCAAATCGAGCTTGGCGATATTTACTGCCTCATCAAGCGATGTTTTGAACTTTTCGGGTGAGGTGCTTAGTGCATATATCTTGCGCTGAGTTTCGCGCAGTGCCAATTCGGGAGTGGAAAGTTGCAAGATGTGCTTGGGGTAGCGGGGCGAGAAACGCAATACCTGTTCGCCATCCACCACAGCCTTGCCAAGTCCGCAAGCCAACTTCACAACACCATCCTCAGGCTTCTCGTCACCAATGGGGTAGAAATTCATCGAGCGAGCAACACCCGAAAGGGTGGGGAGGAAGTAGCCACCATCCTCGCTACCGCATACATCCTGAATCACAATAGCCATCTTTTCGTCGCTAATCACATTGTTGGTGGCTGTGATGTATGCCCTTGATGACGCAAAATATACTGAAGCATAGACACTCTTGATTGCTCGCGATAGCATACGCATCATCTGATCGTCACCTGCCTTGGGTATCATATATGTTGAATATACGCCTGCAAATGGCTGGTAATAAGAGTCTTCCAGCTTACTACTTGAACGTATGGCCAGCGGTCCCTTAGTGTAGCGGATATATACTCTCAGAGAGTCAAGTAGTGCCTGAGGCAATCTTGACGATACGAACTCCGAGAGGATATCCTCGTCACTCATATCTGAGTTGATAACATATTGCAACTCATTCTCGCGGATAAATTCGTCAAAATAGTCGGTTGTAACAACCACCGTGCGCGGAATGGTTATGCGCACCCCTTCCCATTTGTTGTAGGTGCGGTATTTCTGCAACATACTGTTAAGGAAGGCCAAACCGCGAGCCTTGCCACCGAGCGAGCCATTACCCATACGGGCAAACCAGATAGTGTCGTCGTAGGTGTGGTTGTCAAATTTAGCCACCACGGCCTGACCAAGATACCTGCGATACTCGGTGATATTATGGATGATAAATTGGCGAATTTCGTCCGTGGTATTGAAGTTGTCGGGACTGAATCCCTTGAACATCTTGCCCAGGAAGAACAGACCTCGCGAGAGCAACCACTTTGATATCATATTTTGCGATGTACCGTAGGTGAGAATCTTCTCGGGCAGCCAACTGATTGTGTCCTGCAACTCTCTGAGGTCTTTTACACGCGCCACCTCAATACCTGTCTCCGGCTCTTTGAATACCAAATCGCCAAAGGCAAACTCACTGCGAATATAGTCATTGAGCTGGAGGAGCAGTGTCTTGGAGCGTTTCTCAAGGAAACCCACGCCCAACTCATCTGCCTTTACCCTTATACTCTTCTGCGACGACTGTAAGAGAAATGGCATAAGTGGCGACTCCGACTTGATAAGGCGGCAGAGGTCGATACCGGCATCAAGCTTCTCGGTGTCGGTATCATCGCCGGGGTTTATTACAAATCCCACATCGGAGATAACGCCCAGCAGATTTTCGCGATATTTATTATAGATGCCCACAGCCTCGCTATAGCTTGTGGCGAGGAGAATTTTGGGACGGGCACGCTTACGCATCATTGATTGCTGCTCGTTGAGAGCCTCATCGGAGGCGGAGGTGTGCTGGATTATCAGCTTGTAGATTGTGGGGAGGTAGGTGGAGTAGTAACGCACCGAGTCCTCAACCAACATAATGGCCTGAACACCAACATCAAGGATGTCGTGTTCGGCATTCATCTTATCCTCAATAAGTTTTACGATGGCGAGTATAAGATCTGCCGAGCCCTGCCAGCAGAAGATGTAGTCAATAGATGAGGTGTCCTGCTCGGCAAGTCTGCGACGCACGGCGTGTGAGTAGCTGAACAGCAATACTACGGGCAGATTGGGAAACTTTGCCTTTACATTACGCGAGAAGGTGATAGGATCCATCTCACCCACATTGTACATTGTGATTACCAGATCAAACTCGGTTTTGCCACAAAGTAGCTCCATAGCCTCCTCTGTCGACTCGGCGCGTGCAATCATCAGTGGGTTGTTCAGGTTCAGTCCGCTATACTCCTGGTTGATTTGCGACTCGATTCGACCATCTTCTTCGAGTGAAAAGCCGTCGTAACTATTGCAGACAAGCAATACATTACGAATACGCCCTTTCATTAGCGCGCGGTAATCGACATCGCCAACAACCATTTCTCGTTCCAATGTTGAGTAATCCATCGTGTAGTATTTTTATGATTAACTACAAAGTTATGATTTTTTTCTGTTTTTTGTTCTCAAAAAATAAGGCTGACCAAAAATAATTTAGTCAGCCTTCAAATTTTTTCGATAAATATCTTACTATCGCTTGCTCCAAGCCTCGTAGATGCGGTCAAGTGCGGTCTGTACCATCTCGCGTGAGGTTGCAAGGTTGATTCGCATAAAGCCTCGACCCTCCTCGCCAAATGAAGAACCGTCGTTCAGACCAACATGAGCCTCTGTAGCCAGGAATTTGCAGAGCTCCTCGTGGGTCATACCCAAGCCACGGAAGTCCAACCACATCATATAAGTACCTTCGCTGGGCTTTGCCACAACCTCGGGCATCTTCTCGGCAAAGAAGTCACTGACGAGAGTCATATTGCCCTTAATGTAATCAAGAAGCTGCTCCAACCACTCGTCACCCTCGTTGTATGCGGCAATCAGTGTTGCATTGCCAAAGAGGTTGCCCTGCTCGACATGGTAGCGATTGAGCTCCTCGCGTACCTTAGCGCGGAGTGCCTCGCCGGGGGTAATCATTACCGAGGTAGAAAGGCCTGCGATGTTGAAGGTCTTTGTAGGTGCGATAAGGGTTACGGTACGCTCCATAAGTTCGGGAGAGAGCGAAGCGAGGTGGGTGTGGTGGTATGGTTTTTGAATCAGGTCGGAGTGGATCTCGTCGCTGATAATGTTTACATTATGCTTGATACACAACTCACCAATCTTACGGAGTTCCTCCTCAGTGAAAACACGACCTGTAGGATTGTGAGGGTTGCAGAAGAGGATAGCACGAGCCTCGGCCAACTTCTTGTCCATCAGCTCAAAGTCAATCTCGAAATGGCCCTCATTGTTTACCATAGGACAGTTAACAACCTTACGACCATTAGCCTTGATCTGTGCCGCAAACGGGGGATAGGTAGGAGGCAAAATCAATACGCCATCGCCCTCCTCAGTCAGCGCGCGGATAGCAAACGAGAAGCCGGCAACAACACCTGGAGTGAAGTCAATCCAACCCTTTTTGATGTCCCAATTGTTGTGTCGCTTTACCCAATTGATGATTGCACCATAGTAGTCATCTTCGCGAATACCGTAGCCAAAGCAGGGGTGCATTGCGCGACGCATAATAGCATCAATAATAAAAGGAGCAGCGGGGAAATCCATATCTGCAATCCACATCGGGAGTACATCCTCGGTGCCAAAGGTCTCTTTCAGTGTGTCGTACTTTATGCACGAGGAGCCTGAACGTTTGACGATAGTATCAAAATCGTAGGTCATATATCGGATAATGTTGTATAAAATAATTCTTTCGGAGCACAAATATACAAAAAATTAGATTACATTTGCACACATTATTTTTTGAAAAGCGAAATGGAAAACAACAATCCCAAAAGAAGAGATTTTTCGACCGCTGATGATAGGTTCAATCGCGAAGATGCGACCGGTCGAGATGGTGCCTATAAGGCATATTCGCGCGATAAGCGCACCCGTACTACCCGCTCTGAGCAGGCTCTCTACTCGACCTCCGAGCGTGGCGATCGTTACTCACACGCACCTAACCGTGAGCGTTCCGGACAGCGTGACTTCAATCGAGAGGATGGCGACAGACCTCGTCGTAAGTCGTTCAATCCCAATTTCAACCGTGACAATACTCCTAACTTCACTCCTCGCCCTCGTCGTCAGTTTGGTGAGGGCAAACCCTACGGTGAGCGTCAGCAGTTTGGTGAGCGCAAGTCTTATGGCGAGCGTCAGTATGGCGAACAGGGTGAGCGCAGAAGTTATGGCGAGAATAGAGGATATGGTGAGCGTCAGTATGGCGAGCGCAAACCTTATAATAATAACCGCCCCTATGGCGAGCGTAAGCAGTACGGTGAGCGCAAGCCCTATGGTGAGCGTCGCGTAGCAGAGGAGGGTGGTCGCTTTGAGCGTCGTCAGCCTCAGTACAACAAACCTCGCTACGATGCTGAGAACTATCCTACCTACCCCGCACCTGTTATTGAGGACACCGTGCGTCTGAATCGTTATATTGCAATGTCGGGTATCTGCTCGCGTCGCGAGGCTGACGATTATATCACTTCGGGCGTGGTAACCGTTAATGATGAGGTGGTTACCGAGTTGGGTTCGAAGGTTTCGCAGAACGATGTTGTGAAGCTCAATGGCAAGGTACTCGTTAGCGAGAAGATGGTCTATATCGTAATGAACAAGCCCAAGGGCTATGTTACCTCCGTTGAGGATCCCCACGCAGATAAGACCGTTATGGACTTGGTGAAGGGCTGCTGCAAGGAGCGCGTATATCCCGTTGGTCGTCTGGATAAGAACTCGATGGGTGTGTTGTTGATCACTAATGATGGTGAGCTTACCAAGCAGATTGCTCATCCCGCCTACGAGAAGAAGAAAGTATATCAGGTGACACTCGACAAGCCTATGGACAGAGCAGATATGGAGCGTCTTGTGGATGGCGTAGAGTTGGAGGATGGATTTATCCGTGCCGATGCAATTGAGTATGCAGCCGACAAGAAGAATGAGATCGGTATTGAGATTCACTCGGGTCGCAACCGTATTGTTCGTCGTATGTTTGAGAAGGTTGGCTACCACGTTGCTAAACTTGACCGCGTATATTTTGCAGGTCTTACAAAGCAACGCCTTAAAAGAGGTGCTTGGCGATTCCTTACTCCTCGCGAGGTATCGATGCTCAAGTCAGGCTCGTACGAGTAGAAATTCAAAATTCAAGATTCAAGATTCAAAATGATACAACCGAGAGATATTTCGATATATCTCTCGGTTGTTTGTCATTTTGCCCAGATACCTTTGCAAGGTAAATAACCCGTTACCTCTACTCACCCTCGCGACACCTGCCTGCTAGCGCAGGCAATTCCAAGCCTGACCCACCCCAAGCCCCCGCCTCGGCGGGGGATGTGTCCCGAGGCAAAGCCTCGGGCGAAGTTACGGGCACGACCGATTGTGGGTTTTGGAGGTTTCGGGCACGACCGATTATTTTGATGGGAGTTTAGGGAGTTTAGGGACAAGTTTTAAATAAAACTCTTTGGGTAACAATTGGGTTTTTCGGGTTTAGGGAATACCCTCGTAGAGGGTACGATGGAAAATAGATATAGGCAGATGTCAAGTTCACTTGAATATCTGCCTATCTCTATTTTTTATCGTAGTTACTAATAGGTAACTCCTAAACCCGCAAACTAATAGTACAAAAGTTTTTTGGTGCCGCTTTTTTACAAAAAAGGGGCAAAATTCTTTGCGGAGCTTTTTACAAAAAGCGACAAACAAACATGGTACATCTTTTGCAAAGTGCGTTACTATCAAATTCTAACAACAACGCACTTATGAACTCTTTTTCACAAAAACCATTTACAAAGGTTTTGCTTATTGCAGCCATCACCTCCACCCTTTCGCTGGTCGGTTGCAAGTCGCACAAGCAGCAAAGCGTAGCCCCCGAGCCGCAATATACGGCTACCGTGGCGGTGAGTGAGAACATCTCGCGCAATCTTACCTTCTCCTCGCGCCTATCGAGCAATGTGGATATCGTCATCCAACCGCGTGTGGCGGGCTACCTGCTCGAGAAGCGATACAAAAAGGGTATGCCCGTACGCAAAGGGGAGCTTATCTATGTGATAGATCCCTCGCAGACCAACCTCACGGTAGCGGCAAATCGTGCCTCGCTATTCTCGGCACAGGCTATGCTCACCGAGGCGGAAAACAACTATCGACGCGCCCTGCCCCTGGCGGAGCTTGACGCTATCAGCCAGACCTCGCTCGACCAATATCGCGCCACCTATGAGGCAGCGCGCGCTCAGGTCACCTCTGCCGAGGCGGCACTCAACAACTCCACCATCGAACTCGGCTACACACAAATCTTCTCCCCGATAGACGGCATCATCGGCGACACGAGTGCCTCGGTAGGCGACCTGGTAGGGCCCGGCACAGAGTTCTCAACGCTCAGCACCGTGTCAGATGTGAGCATTGTGGGTGCTACGCTCAACATCCCCTTCGCCCGTTACTTTGCCATTGTCGATCTCGACGGCACGCTCACCCAGAGCTATGACAATAGCAGGCTTCTCAGCAACATCACACTCCTGCTCCCCGACGGCACACCCTATCCTCACAAGGGGTACTATAGCCACACCGAGAAGAATGTCGGCTCGGAGAGTGGGTCGATACAGATTGCTGTCAACTTTCCCAATCCTGAGGGGGTGTTGAAGGCGGGGCAGTATGCCTCGGTAAAGGCCGATGTAGGTATGCCGATGGGTGTGGTACTTGTACCTCAGCGCGCAGTGAACTCTATTCAGGGCGAGAACAACCTCTGGGTTGTCGGCAGTGACGGCACAGTGGAATATCGTCCCGTAACGCTCGGCGAGACCTTTGGCAATATGTGGGTTGTCGAGAGCGGCATCAAGGCGGGTGAGGTGGTACTCACCGACGGCGTGCAGAAGGTGCGTGCCGGTGAGAAGGTGAAATATACCCTTAAATAGAGATTGACAATGTACAAGACATTCATAAACCGACCTATATTCGCTATAGTAATCTCCATAGTGATTGTACTGCTCGGAGGGTTGGCGATCACCGGCCTGCCTGTAGAGCAGTATCCCGATATCACCCCGCCAGTGGTGGAGGTGACAGCCTCCTATACGGGTGCAGATGCCGAGGTGGTTGCCGATGCAGTGGCTGTGCCTATTGAGGAGAGTGTGATGGGTACAGACAATATGCTCTATATGCAGAGCACCTCGGCAGGTGACGGCTCGATGACCTTGCAGATACTCTTTGATGTCGGCTCCGATGCCGATATGGATCAGGTCTTTGCTCAGAACAATGTAGCCACCGCCACCCCACTCCTCCCCTCGGAGGTCACACGGCAGGGCGTAACGACGCAGAAGATACAGACAGGCTTCCTTCTTGTCTATGCCCTCCACTCCGACGGACGCTACGACTCGAAGTTCCTCTCCAACTACGCCTACATCAATCTGCGCAACGAGCTGTTGAAGATAAACGGTGTGGGCAAGGTGCAGATTATGGGCGCAGGCGAGTACTCGATGCGCATCTGGATCAACCCCGACCTGCTCGACTATTATGGCGTATCGGTTGAGGAGATAGCCTCGGCTATCGAGGCGCAGAGCGGCACATTCCCCGCAGGCAAGTTCGGACAGGAGCCGTTGGATACCCCGACAGAGTTCACCTACACCGTGACGCTCCCCGCCCAGATCAACACCCCTGAGGAGTACGCCGATATCATCGTCAAGACCCTGCCCGATGGCGAGCAGCTGCTCTTGGGCGAGGTGGCTCGCGTGGAGCTGGGCGTGGAGAGCTATGGCGTCGACTCCGCATTTGACGGCAAGCCCGGCTCGCTGATGGTGGTCTATCAGGAGCCTGGAAGTAACGCTATGAGCGTGGGGCGACAGGTCAAGGCAACAATGGCGACCCTTGCCGATAAGTTCCCGACGGGCATAGAGTACGACACGGTGGTCGATGCTACGCTCTCTATTAGCGAGGGTGTGCGCGAGATTATCAAGACTCTGATCTTCGCCCTTGTGCTTGTGGTGCTCATCATCTTCCTCTTCTTGCAGGATGTGCGTGCCACACTGATCCCGTTGGTAGCAATTCCCGTATCGCTGATTGGTGCCTTCCTGCTCTTCCCCTTGCTCGGCTTCTCGATAAACATCATCTCACTGCTCGGTCTTGTTCTGGCTATCGGTCTGGTGGTCGATGATGCAATTATCGTGGTCGAGGCCACTCAGGTACACATAGAGCGGGGAATGGCTCCGCGCGAGGCGACAGTCAAGGCAATGCGCAGTGTGGCGCAACCAATTGTAGCCACCACCATAGTCATCTTGGCGGTCTTTATCCCCGTGTCGTTCATTGGCGGTGTGGCAGGCAAGCTCTTCCAGCAATTCTCGGTAGGCATCTCAGTTGCGGTTGTCATCTCCGCCTTCAACGCCCTCACCCTCTCCCCCGCCCTCTGTTCACTTCTGCTCCGCCCCGCGAAAGAGAAGAAAAAGGGGTTCTTTGGCGGTATCAACAGGGTGATTGACGGCTCGCTCCGACGCTACAACGAGTCGGCATCCCGCACCATACGCCGCACGGCAAGAGTAGTGGTGATGGTTGTGGTGAGCCTTGTGGCTATCTTCGCTCTTATGAAGGCACTCCCCTCAGCATTTCTCCCCACCGAGGACCAGGGCTACCTGCTGGTGACAACGACTACCCCCGATGCCGCCTCCACATCGCGCACCTCGGCAGCCATCGATGATGCGCGTCAGGTGATCGGCTCGATCGATGGTGTAGTGGCGCAGGCCTCAGCCTCTGGTTTCGACCTGCTGAGTGGCATCGCCTCTACAAATTCGGGTATCATCTTTGTCGAGCTCGCCCCCTACTCCAAGCGTAAGCTCACGGCAGGCGAGATTGCCGAGCAAATAAATATGCTCCTTGCCGAGAAGGTCGCAAGTGGCACCTTCTACGCCTTCCAGCCCCCCGCAATTCCCGGACTTGGCGTGACGGACGGCATCACCTTTATGTTGCAGGACAAGAGCGGCAGCGGGATTAGCTATCTCGCGCAAATGGGCGACTCGCTACAAAGAATAGTCAGCAAAGTACCCGAAATTGCGAGCCTGACCACCCAGTTCAATGCCTACACTCCGCAGCGTATGTTGAAGATAGACAGAGAGTTGGCAATGCAGCAAGGGGTATCGCTCTCAGAGTTGCATAACCTAATAGCGACCTATCTCGGTGGCTCATATATCAACAACTTCAACCGTTTTGGGCAACTCTATCGTACCTATATTCAGGCCGATGCGGAGTATCGTCGCGACAAGCATAGTCTTGATAACTATTATGTTACCTCCGACTCGGGCGAGAGTCTGCCCCTCTCGGGATTTGTGACGGTGATAGATACCGTAGGTGCGGAGTATATCACCCGCTTCAACCTCTACAACGCTATCTCCTACACCGCCACCCCCGCCAAGGGCTACTCCACAGCACAGGCGATGAGCGCGCTGAGCGAGGTGGTTGACAAGCAGTTGCCCGACGATATCTCGCTGGCGTGGAGCGGTGTCTCGTTCCAGGAGGCGCAGACCTCGAAAGGCGAGGGGGCAACCTATCTCCTTGCGCTGGTCTTCATCTTCCTCGCGCTAGCGGCACTCTACGATAGTTGGGCACTGCCTGTGAGTGTGATGATGGGCGTGCCATTTGCGGTGATGGGTGCGCTATTGGTGGTATGGGTGGCACACCTGATTTCGCCAATCTACACCGACAATGTCTATATGACAATCTCGCTGGTGATGCTCATATCACTCGCCGCCAAAAATGCTATTCTGGTGGTCGAGTATGCCAACCGACTCTTCTTCGAGGAGGGCAAGTCGCTCGAAGAGGCTGCGATGGGGGCGGCTAAGTTGCGCGTGCGACCTATCGTGATGACGGCTCTCGCCTTTATCATCGGTGTTCTCCCCCTTATTTTCGCCTCGGGAGCCTACTCGACAGCACGCAGGGTGATGGGTCTGGCACTTGTGGGTGGTATGTCGGTAGCAACAATTGTGGGCATATATCTCTACCCTGCCCTCTACTACCTCATCGGCAGATGGAACCACTTGGAGAAAAAACGTGAACGCAAAGCAAAACAAATACCCGTATAGTTATGAAAATTTTTGTTCGATTATCTCTGCTCGCCATCACTTTGGTTGGGGTGGGATTTGGCCTCGGCAGTTGCTCGGTCACCCTGCCCCAGACCTCGGGGGTCGAGATTCCCGATAGTTACATCTTCGCCACCCCCGCCGAGAGTGACACCTATCCCGACTACATTGAGCCGTGGTGGGAGGTCTTTGGCGACACAACACTAAACAGGCTCATCACCACTGCCCTTGCCAATAACCGCAACCTCGCCGTGGCCGTGTCGCGTGTGGAGCAGGCTCGCGAGCAGATAGCCATAGCCCGCGCCGCCTACCTCCCCTCCTTTGCGGGGAGCGCCGAGGCGGGGGCTACCTACCCCAAGAATAAGCCCCACTACATCGGGCAGGCCTACTCGATAGGGGCAACTATGTCGTGGGAGATACCCCTCTTTGGCAATGCGCGACTGACCGAGGAGGCACAGATAAACAACTACCTGGCTACTGAGTGGGGCTATCGAGCCACTATGCTCTCCCTCTCGGCGCAGGTGGCAACGACCTATTTCGAGTGGTTGCAGTATGCGCGTAGTCTGGAGATTGTGCGCCGCAGTTACGCCCTACGCTTGGAGGCACAGCAGAAGATTGACTCGCTCCACACCTACGGCTTCGCCTCGGGAGTCGACTTGGAACAGGCTCGTAGCCTCACCGCCACCGCAGCGGCCGACATCCCCGCCTACGAACGGTCGCTCGTGCAGACCAACCTGGCACTCAACTCACTGATTGGCGCACCACCCGCACTCATCGCCACCGCTCCTCAGTGGGAGATTTATATACCCGAGGAGGTGGGGGTGGGTATCCCATCCGACCTGTTGGAACGTAGGCCCGACCTGATGGAGGCGTGGCACACGATGAACGCGGCGGCAGCCAATGCAGGACTCGCACGCCTCGACCGTCTGCCGAGCATACCCCTCACCGCCTCTGGTGGCATAGCCTCCTCGGCACTGCGCGAATTGTTTAAGGGCAACCCGTTCAGCTGGTCGGCAACGCTGTCGGTCACCGAGCCGATATTCAACTTCGGCAGACTGCGCAGGGCGGAACGCATAGCGTTGGAGGATTACCGACAGGCGGCACTGAGTTACGAGCAGACCTTCCTATCGGCGCTCTCGGAGGTGGAGAATGCGCTGGTGGCCATCAAGAGCTATGGCGCACAGACACAGTGGATGGAGAGTATCGTGGAGTCGAACAGAAAGGTGAGCCAGCTCACCGACAGACTCTACTTCGACGGTATGTCGGACTACCTGAACGTAATTGAGGCAGAGCGAAGCTTCTACTCCTCACAACTCCAATATATCAGCCTGCTCACCGCACAACTCAGCAGCTATGTCGACCTCTACCGCGCCCTCGGCAGCGGAGTTGGAGAGTGAAAGAAAATGCAGAGTTCAAAATGCAAAATTCAAAATTAAGTAAAGTAGCCGAGTTTGTACGACACCAACTCGGTTGCTTTACTATAAAGGGAGATTAGGGAGTTTAGAGAATTTAGGGATAATCATTAAACTCACTAAACTCACTATAAAAATACTCACGGGTACGAAAAATCGTACCCGCGCATATTTAGAAATCAATTCATTGTTTTTCCATCTTTTTCCCAAAAAGATGGAGTCAAAAACGGCACGAGGAGCGATTTTCGGGGTTGTTGCTTGTCGTCAGGGAGGTGCTCGCTTCGCGCATTTGAAAGCCATCAAATGGTCAGCACCTCTACTTCCTTCCGACTGCGCAACACCCTATTTCCGAAAATCGCTGTCGTGAGCCTCTTGCGGTGCATCGCACCGCATTAGAAATAGATTTTCTCCCCAATGGCTTCACGGGTACGATTTTTCGTACCCGTGAAGATGGTAGGCAGTGCAAAAGGGAGGTTAGAGAGAGTGAGGGAACTTAGGGATAATCCTTAAACTCCTTAAACTCCTCAAACTCCTTAAACTCACTATAAAAATACTCGCGGGTACGAAAATTCGTACCCGCGAATATATTGAAGCCCAAGACGGTGAGGATACCTATTATATATAGGCTTGCTTAATTAGGCGAACCCAAACTTATCGCTCCGCTGTCCAGCATCTTTTGGAACTCTTCCATTGCACGCTGATTCTCCTCTGCTTTGCGACGAGCAGCCTCCTCTTCGTTGGCTTTCCACTTTTCGAACTGCTCGGGGGTGAGGAATTTTGCGTAACGCTCATCACGCTTTCTGTTCTCCTTCTCTACCGACTCATGGTCAAAGTTCGGGAAGTTGAGATTGAGTTCTGTGATTAGCACCGAGGCTTGCGACATTACATCGTTACTATAGTCGTACTCCATCGCCTTCTTCATCTTCTTAGCCTGTTTCTTGTCGAGGCCGAGTTCAATGGTGAGAGAGTCAATGCTCTTTTTAATCTCCTCCTGGATCTCAAAAGAACTACGCACAACAATGCCTACCTGGGCACGCACTGTCCCTGCAAAAAGAAGTGCAGCCATAATGATAAATAATGTTCTCATAGTTACTTAGTTTATTGGTTAGAAAGTACAATTATAATTCACGAATATAATGGTTTCCATTAAATAGTTTCCTCCTCACAACCTTAAAAAGTCATATAATCGAGGGAATTTTAGGCGAGGGTGTTTGGGGGGCCGCGTAGCATACTTGCTGTATGTAAGCGGTTACCTAAGCACCCTCAACGCCAAATTCACCGATTAGATGGCTTTTTACTCTTCTAAGGTAAGTTTATACAACGCCCCATCAACCCCATCAAATAAGATATCAAAGTCCTCGTTGTATATGGTAGTAATACGCAACTGGCCATTTTCGCGGAGCACCTCTTTCAGGGCAACGGTATAGTCCACAGGGCAATCCTTCCAAGCACTGATAAGAATACTCTTCGGCTCATCGGGCGTGCCGCGCCACTTGGCGAGTTGTTTGTCGATAGCCTTCAAGCTGCTCGGCTTGCCATTGAGTTGGTAGTTGCCCTCGAAATCGACCGAGATAACTGCACTGCCCTCGGGACCATAGATGGTGAGGTCTTTGGCATCGACATCCTCTGCACTCTCATATATTTTGTCCAAATTGAGGTCGATACTATTCTTACCTGCAAAGTATTCGCTAAATGCTTTCAAAGCACTCTGCGAGCCGGTGAAGAGTTGACCGCCATCGTCTGTAATCTCCAACGAGAGGCGGACATTCATAGTATCGCGACCATCTTTCTCGTAGATGACGGTGTAATTACCATCGGTTTTGACATTGTCGGAATTTTGTGTAACTTTGTTGTCGGAATCGTTGATAACAACAAGGTTGGTACGCTGCTCGGCAAAGGCCGTCAGCGAGAGAGCCACAACGGGAAGTGTGTAGAGCAACTTCCAACGGCTCCCGGCCGAAGATTTTTTAGATAACATCATAGTAATGCGTTTTTTAAGTGTACTGTGATTCAGACTGTTGGCAATGGAGTAGGATTTATTGCCGACAGTCTTTTTTATTAAAAGTATTTGGTAGCTGCGTGCATCGATGCCCGATCGCAACACCTCTGCATCAGCCTCAAATTCGTGGATATCCTTTAAGTCGCTGCGCAAGAGCCACATGGCAGGGTTAAACCACTGCACTGCGCAACAAATATTTACAACCGCCAAGTCCCAACTATGGCGCAGGGCAATGTGGGCCTTCTCGTGCGCCACCACCATCTCGCCACACTCCTCAGCGTCCTGCTCGGATAGGACGATATGGCGAAACCAACTAAACGGAGCAATCTGCTGCTCTACAACGGTCACCTCTTCGCCATATAGTTCGGCAGGTCTGCCACTCTTTATCAGTCGGCGCAACGAGATGATACTCGCCACGTTCCAAGCCAGAACTGCCAGCACCCCCACCCCGAAAATCAGGCTAATGATTAGATGCAGTGATGCGGACTCGGCAATCCGCTGAGTGGTAATGTAAAGATTAGCATCAGTGGCAGTACCCAAGGAGTCTATCTCAAAGGAGCCGACCTCCACCGTGCGGGTGATGGTGATGATGCAGAGCGGAAGCACAAAGGAGAGCAACGCAGTGGCGAGCAGCACCACGCGGTTGAGTCGGTGGAAGGTCTCACGGCTCAACAGCAGGCGGTAGAAGAGGTAGAAGACCGCCATCACCACCGCCACGCGCAGGTTGTATGTCAACAGGCTCTGCATAGTGGTTACTCGTTTTGGGATTCGATTTTGGCAATCAGCTCTTTGAGCTCGTCGATAGATATCTTCTCCTCCTTGACAAGCGCAGAAACCGCAGTGAGGTAGGAGTTCTCAAAGTAGCGACTCACCGCACCAACAATAGTCTTGCCGCCAAACTCCTCCTCGCTGACAAGAGGATAGTAGCGAAAGCTGTTCCCGTAGGCGTTATGACCAAGGTAACCCTTTGCTTCGAGGGCGCGCACCATTGTCGAAAGGGTGTTGAAATGAGGGCGAGGCTCGGGGTAAAGTTCGCGCAACTCGCGCACAAACATCTCGCCCCGCGCCCAGAAATGACGCATAATCTCCTCCTCGCGACGTGTAAGTTTCTCTTTCATAGTAACTCTGTCTGATTAACTCTACTGCAAATATAACTAAAAAATTTCGTTATGCAACTATTTTTTATAGTTACTGCAAAAAAAATAAGGTTTTGGGTTGGGAGGAAAGGGCGATAGATCTCTGTTCCTGCACATCCGACCGATCACCCCTAACCGCCATAACCCCAACTCTCGTATTTGTGGGTACGATTTTTCGTACCCACAAATACGAGAGTTACCATTAGGGAGGTGCAGGGAAATGCAATTCTACTCTTGACCATTGGGTTTATTACTCCTACTAACAATAATTGCTCTGAGTAACCTTGAATTACTCAGAGCAATTACAAATAGAAACGGGTCCACGACCCCAAAAGTCGTATGGCTGAGGAAATTTTGGGCTTCGTGCAGTGAAGAAAAGCGGAGTTTACTTAGCGTAAATGAGCATTTTCTTTACAAGGGAAGGCGTCGCAGACGCTTTTTCTATCCCCCCTCCCGAAACTTCAAAAGTCGTATGGCTGAGGGATTTTTAGGCAGAGTAGTTTTTGGGGAAGCGTAGCATACTTAGCGTATGTGAGCGACACAAAAACTGCTCTAACACCAAAATCACCAGCCAGACGACTTTTGCTAAATAAAGGAGGGGTGCTTGATAACAAGCACCCCCTCCTTTATCTAAAAGCCGTCTGACTATTTCTTGGTAACACCAGTCTTAACAGCCTTCACCTTTGCGCCCGAAGCCTTAGCTGCGGTGCTCTTAGGTGCTGCGGGCTTCTTAGCCTTTGCAGGTGCCTCAGCAGCGGGAGCCTCAGCTACCTGAGCATCCTCAGCTACCTTCTTTGCACCCGAGCGGCTACGACGAGTCTTAGGCTTAGCAGCAGAAACTACTGCGCCCTCAACGTAGGTCTCGTTGAAGTCCACGAGCTCGATGATACACATCTCAGCAGCGTCACCCAAGCGGAAACCGGTGTGGAGGATACGGGTGTAGCCACCGGGACGGTCTGCAATCTTGGGAGCTACTACGCGGAACAGCTCGGTTACAGCATACTTGTCCTTCAAGTAGCTGAACACAACGCGACGCTGGTGGGTAGTATCCTCTTTCGATTTGGTCATCAGGGGCTCAACATACTTTTTCAGAGCCTTTGCCTTTGCGACAGTGGTCTCGATTCGCTTGTGGAGAATCAAAGAGCTTGCCATATTGGCCAACATCGCCTTACGGTGTGCGCTCTGACGGCCAAGGTGATTGAATTTTCTATTGTGTCTCATAGGTTAACTTAATCTTTATCAAGTTTGTAGATTGAAACGTCCATACCGAAGTGGAGGTTCAGCGAAGTGAGAAGATCATCCAGCTCGGTGAGCGACTTTTTACCGAAGTTGCGGAACTTCAACAGGTCGTTGCGGTTGAAGCGTACCAAATCACCGATAGTCTCTACCTCGGCAGCCTTCAAGCAGTTGAGGGCACGAACCGAGAGATCCTGATCTGCCAACTTGGTCTTCAACAGCTGACGCATGTGAAGTACATCCTCGTCGAACTCCTCAACGGGCGAGCTCTCCTCCATATTGATGGTGATGCGCTCGTCAGAGAAGAGCATGAAGTGCTGGATAAGAATCTTAGCAGCCTCCTTCAATGCCTCCTTCGGATGAATCGAACCATCGGTGGTAATCTCGAGGTTGAGTTTCTCGTAGTCGGTCTTTTGCTCTACGCGGTAGTTTTCAATCGAGTATTTAACGTTCTTGATCGGTGTGAAAATCGAATCAATAGGTAGAAGTCCGAACTCGGCATCTACGGGGGCATTCTCCTCAGCCGGAACATAACCCCTGCCGCTTCCGATGGTCAGGTCAATCTGCATTTTGGTCTCAGGAGTCAGGTGGCAAATCACCAGATCGGGGTTGAGAACCTTGAAGTTGGTAAGGAAGTTCGATATATATCCTGCGGTCAACTCAGTTACGCCAGCAACGTTTACCGACACCTTCTCGCTGTCGGCATTCTCAACGGTGCGGATGAAGCGTACCTGCTTGAGGTTGAGGACGATATCAATCATTCCCTCCATAACGCCGGGAATAGCGTCAAACTCGTGGTCCACACCAGCAATCTTCACAGTCGTGATTGCATGACCCTCCAACGAGGAGAGCAGAATACGACGCAAAGCATTACCGATGGTGAGACCAAAACCGGGCTCCAAAGGACGGAACTCAAATTTTCCGAAATTGGAGGTCGATTCGAGCATAATCACCTTCTCGGGTTTTTGGAATGCTAATATTGCCATAATTTTACTACTTATTGGTTAGATTTATTTCGAGTACAACTCGACGATCAACTGCTCTTTAATATTCTCGGGGATATCCTCACGCTCGGGACGCTGCAAGAACTTACCAGTCATAGTCTGGGCGTTCCACTCCAACCAAGCGTAACGGTTTACCTGACGGCCTGCGAGCGACTCGGTAATAACCTCGAGGCTCTTCGACTTCTCACGAACACCTACAACATCACCAATCTTCAAGCTGTACGAAGGGATGTTTACAACCTCACCATTAACGGTGATGTGGCGGTGCGATACCAACTGACGAGCAGCAGCGCGAGTGGGGGCGATACCCAAACGATAAACCACATTGTCCAAACGGCACTCCAAAAGTTTCAGCAAGTTCTCACCGGTGATACCACCCATACGAGCTGCCTCCTCGAAGGTCTTGTGGAACTGACGCTCCAACAAACCGTAGGTCATCTTGGCTTTCTGTTTCTCACTCAACTGAGTACCGTACTCCGACACTTTTTTGCGTTTACGGTTCAGTCCGTGCTGTCCGGGAGGGTAGTTCTTCTTCTCGAGAAACTTGTCCGCTCCGAAAATAGGCTCGCCAAACTTACGAGCTATTTTAGATTTAGGTCCTATATACTTTCCCATTTTTCTTTATTATTTTTTACTTTTTTCACTTAACAGATTTTTTGTCCTTTCTCTTTTTTACGCTATCAGCTTTCTAAGCCACACAGGGATTAGACGCGACGGCGGTTGGGAGGACGACATCCGTTGTGGGGCAGCGGAGTAACGTCGATGATCTCCATTACCTCGATACCTGCACCGTGAATGGTACGAATTGCCGACTCACGACCGGCACCCGGACCCTTTACATATACCTTAACCTTACGCAAACCAAGGTCGTAAGCAACCTTAGCGCAGTCAGCAGCAGCAGTCTGGGCTGCATAGGGAGTGTTCTTCTTCGAACCTCTAAAGCCCATCTTACCTGCCGAGCTCCAACTGATAACCTCACCAGCTGCGTTGGTCAGGGTGATAATCACATTGTTGAAAGTCGAGTGAACAAAGGCCATACCCTGAGCCTCAACCTTAACAACTCTTTTCTTAACTGTTCCTGGTTTTTTTGCCATAACTTTCTACAATTACTTAGTTGCTTTTTTCTTGTTCGCTACAGTCTTCTTTCTACCTTTACGGGTACGAGCGTTGTTCTTGGTGCTCTGACCGCGAACGGGAAGGCCCAGACGGTGACGGATACCACGGTAGCAACCGATATCCATCAATCGTTTGATGTTGAGCTGTACCAAAGAGCGGCACTCGCCCTCTACTTTGATATCCTTCTCAGCAATGTAGTTACGGATGGCAGCTACCTGATCATCAGTCCAATCCTGAACCTTAACGTTGCGGTCGATACCGCACTCGTCGAGGATCAACTGAGCGGTGCTGCGGCCAATGCCGTAAATATAGGTGAGGCCAATCTCGCCTCTCTTATTTTTAGGTAAATCTACACCTACTATACGTGCCATAAATTTCTCTTAATTTAATTGATTAGCCTTGGCGCATTTTAAACTTAGGATTCTTTTTGCAAATTACGTAGAGTTTGCCCTTACGCTTTACAATTTTGCAATCCTCACTTCTTTTCTTAATTGATGCTTTTACTTTCATCGTTTTGTTGTTTTAAAAGTGAACCATTTGTGGTTTACTTGTAGCGGAACGAAATGCGTCCCTTTGTCAAATCATAGGGGGACATCTCGACCTTTACTTTATCACCGGGAAGAATTTTAATAAAGTGCATACGCATCTTTCCGGAGATGTGGGCGGTGATTACATGACCGTTGTCCAACTCAACGCGGAACATTGCATTCGACAACGCCTCAACGATAGTACCGTCCTTTTCAATAGCAGCCTGCTTTGCCATAGAGTCTTTTTCCTTTTTTAATGTTTCTACATTATCGGGCAAGCCCGATAGCCTTTTCGATGATACTGAAATCTGTCAACACATCGGCCTCACCTTTGCGGATTGCCACCGCATACTCAAAGTGAGCCGAGGGTTTATTGTCGCGAGTACGAACTGTCCAGCCGTCACGCTCAAAAACCACATCCTTGCGTCCCATATTAATCATCGGCTCAATGCAGATCACCATTCCCTCCTTCAAGAGGGGACCTCTGCCGCGTGCGCCATAGTTGGGAACCTCAGGTTCTTCGTGCATATTGCGACCAAGACCGTGACCCACCAACTCACGCACCACTCCGTAGCCGTACTTCTCTGCGTGTGCCTGCACAGCAGCGGAGATATCCCCCACCCTGTTGCCTGCCACCGCCTGCTCGACACCTTTAAGAAGAGCCTCCTTGGTCACAGTGAGCAGCTGCTGATTTTGCTCAGAGATCTCGCCTACGCCGAAGGTGTAAGCCGAGTCGCCATAGAACCCCTTCAAAATGGTGCCACAGTCCACCGATACGATATCGCCCTCCTGGAGAGCATAATTCGACGGTATGCCGTGTACGACCTGCTGATTAACCGAGACACAGAGGGTATTGGGAAAGCCTCCGTATCCGAGGAAGCCGGGAACTGCTCCGTGAGAGCGGATGAACTCCTCAGCAATTTTATCAAGTTCCAGAGTGGTAACTCCGGGCTTGATGTGCTTGCCTACCTCAGCGAGCGTTGCGCTCACCAAGAGGTTGTTCTCACGCAGCAGTTCGATCTCTTCCTCTGTTTTCAGATATATCATCTTCTTCAAAGAACTCTTGTTTATTAAGCGATTGAGTCTTTTCTGCTTTTACGTCGACTAATAGCCTGCGCGACCTTTGATACGGCCGGTCTTCATAAGACCATCGTAGTGACGCATCAACAGATGACTCTCTATCTGCTTGAGAGTGTCAAGAACAACACCTACCATAATCAGCAGCGAAGTACCACCGTAGAAGTACGAGAACTGCTGGTTGATACCGAGCTTGGTAGCAAATGCGGGCAAGATAGCCACAACTGCCAAGAATACCGAGCCGGGGAGGGTGATTCTTGTCATGATGTTGTCGATGTAGCGAACGGTCTCCTTACCGGGCTTGATGCCGGGGATAAAACCACCATTACGCTTGAGCTCGTCAGCCATCATGTTGGGGTTAACGATAATTGCGGTGTAGAAATAGGTGAACGCAATTACCAGAAGAGCAAATACAAAGTTGTACCAGAACCCTGTGAAGTTAGAGAATGTCGCAGCAATACCCTGAGTTGCCTCCATACGACCAAAGAGCATGGGGATAAACATCAACGCCTGAGCAAAGATGATAGGCATCACATTTGCAGCATTGAGTTTCAAGGGAATGTACTGGCGTACTCCACCGTATTGCTTATTGCCAACAACACGCTTAGCATACTGTACAGGAATCTTGCGAACAGCCTGTACGAGTGCGATGGTGGCCATAAACACTAAGAAGAGCAGGATAATCTCCACAACCAACATTACCAGACCACCGGTCGACTCGCTCAAACGAGTGTTCAACTCGGTCATGAAGGCCTGCGGCAGGCGCGCTACGATACCAACGAAGATGATAAGCGACACGCCATTACCGATACCCTTGTCGGTAATCTTCTCACCAAGCCACATCACAAACATAGTACCGGCAATAAGTACCATCATTGCGCTGAACTTGAAGAGCCAACTGTTGGCGCCAAGCACATATGCGCTAGCGGGGAGCTGGGCACTGAGGTTAGCAAGGTATGCGGGACCCTGAAGCAGCAGCACTACAATGGTCAAATACCTTGTCCACTGGTTGAGTTTACGCTGACCACTCTGACCCTCTTTCTGCAATTTCTGGAAGTAGGGAACTACGATTCCCAACAACTGAATCACAATCGAGGCCGAGATGTAGGGCATAACACCCAGAGCGAAGATCGATGCGTTGGAGAATGCACCTCCGGAGAAGATGTCCAACAGGCCGAGCAAACCATTGCCCTCTACCTGATGCTGCAACGCAAAGATCTCGTTAGGGTTGATACCCGGGAGCGAAACAAAGCAACCAAATCTATAGATAAGAAGGAGGCAGATGGTAAAGAGAATTCTGCTACGCAACTCCTCGATCTTAAATATATTCTTAATGGTTTCGATGAATTTCTTCACGGCTTAATTTACTTTAAGTGTAGGTTAGTTATTACTCGGCAATCTCCTCTGCACCAAAAACTACTGCCTTACCGCCCTGAGCCTCGATGGCTGCCTGTGCGCTCTTGCTGAATGCGTGAGCGGTAACGGTGAGGGCCTTGGTGATAGTACCATTGCCAAGAACCTTTACCTTGTCCGAGGTCGATACGAAACCGGCCTGTACGAAGGTATCCAAGTTAACCTCGGTGAGGTTGTTCTTAGCAGCCAACTCCTCAACTACATTGAGGTTGATAGCCTTGTACTCTACACGCTTGATGTTGGTAAAACCAAACTTGGGCAGACGGCGCTGCAAAGGCATCTGACCGCCCTCGAAGCCCAACTTGCTATGGTAACCCGAACGCGACTGCGCACCCTTGTGACCACGAGTCGAAGTACCACCGTGACCAGAACCCTGGCCACGACCGATACGCTTCTCGTGATGAGTGGAACCTGCTGCGGGTTTCAAATTATTCAGACTCATTGTTCTTACTCTTTTTTAAATTCGTAAATGTGTGTAATTTACTCGGCAACCTCAACCTTTACCAAGTGGTGCACCTTCTTCACCATACCCTTGATGATAGGCGAATCGTCGTGCTCTACTGTCTGGTTAATCTTGTGAAGTCCGAGTGCATCGAGGTTCTTCTTCTGAGCACCGGTTGCACCGATACGGCTCTTAACCTGAGTGATTTTCAATTTTGCCATAACTTTACTTCAATTTAATTAACCGTTAAACACCTGGTTCAGCGAGATACCACGAATCTGAGCAACGGTGTAAGCATCGCGGAGCTCTGCCAACGCACCGATGGTAGCCTTCACCAAGTTGTGGGGGTTCGACGAACCCTTGCTCTTAGCGAGGATGTTGTGGATACCAACGCTCTCAAACACTGCACGCATTGCACCACCTGCAATCACACCGGTACCGGCTGCAGCGGGGCGAATGATCACCTCCGAGCCACCAAAGCGGTACTCCTGAGCGTGAGGAATTGTGCCGTTGATTACGGGAATCTTGATCAGATTCTTCTTTGCATCTTCTACACCTTTTGCGATGGCTGCCTGAACCTCGCTGGCTTTGCCCAGACCGTAGCCTACGACACCCTGCTCGTTACCTACAACCACAATAGCCGAAAAGGTGAAAGTACGACCACCCTTGGTTACCTTGGTAACGCGCTGGATAGCAACGAGTCTGTCTTTCAACTCGAGGTCGCTTGTTCTTACTTTCTTTATGTTAGTATTCGACATAATTGCTTAAAATTTAAGACCACCTTCGCGGGCGGCATCAGCCAACATTTTTACTCTTCCGTGATAGAGGTAACCGTTACGGTCAAACGATACGGTCTGGATACCCTTCTCAATTGCACGAGCAGCAGCGAGTTTACCAACCTCAGCAGCAACCTGAGTCTTGTTCATACCCTCCAACTTGCCTGCAAGCTCTTTGTCCAGCGACGATGCTGCGCAGAGTGTTACACCGCGCTCGTCGTCAATAACCTGTACATAAATCTGCTTGTTGCTGCGGAATACAGTCATACGAGGACGCTCGGCAGTACCGAAAACGATCTTGCGGATACGGTGCTTGATCCTCTCTCTTCTTTCAATCTTATTCAATGACATAACTTTACGCGGTTTTATTATTTAGCACTTGCAGATTTACCCGCTTTGCGGCGGAGCTGCTCATTAACAAACTTGATACCTTTACCTTTGTAGGGCTCGGGCTTACGCAACGAACGAATCTTTGCTGCAACCTGACCTACGAGCTGCTTATCGATGCTCTTCAAGGTGAGGATGGGGTTACCCTTCTTCTCCTGGAACACCTCAGCCTTTACCTCAGCGGGAAGCAGGAAGTGAATATCGTGCGAATAACCCAGCGACATCTCCAGAAGCTGGCCTTTAACTTCGGCTTTGTAGCCGACACCGACGAGTTCTTGTTTGGTCTCGTAGCCTTTCGAAACGCCAATCACCATATTGTTGATCAAGGCGCGGTAGAGCCCGTGCATCGAGCGGTGGCGTGGCTGGTTCGTAGGACGATGAAGTGTCAATACGCCGTCCTCTATCTTAACCTCGATGTCAGCATCTACTTGCTGCGAGAGGCTACCCAGAGGTCCTTTCACGCTTACCACATTCGAGGGCGATACCTCAACGGTAACACCTGCGGGCAAGTTTACAGGTAATTTTCCAATTCTTGACATTTTTTAACTGTTTTTAATTGTTTAAGAAAAATAAAGTTTTTGATGCGCTCGTCGGACTATTAATATACATAGCAGAGCACCTCACCGCCTACATTCTCTTTGCGAGCCTCCTTATCGGTCATAATGCCCTTAGGGGTCGAGAGAATAGCGATACCCAAACCATTCATCACGCGAGGCATCTCAGCAACACTTGCGTAGCGACGCAAACCGGGACGCGATACTCGTTTGATGACCTTGATAGCGTTGGTCTTGGTAGCCTGGTGATACTTCAACGCAATCTTGATGGTAGCGTGGCCACGCTCATCCTGCTCCTGCTTGTAAGCGAGGATGTAGCCCTGCTCGCAAAGAATGCGTGCAATCTCCAACTTCATTTTCGATGCGGGAGCTTCAACCACCTTGTGGTTGGCTTTCGCCGCGTTTCTAATCCTTGTCAGGAAATCTGCAATAGGATCTGTCATAATTCTTTTAAATTATACTAACTGTGTTTTTTTATTTGTCGGGAACAGACACCGTGCCTGCGCCCATTGTTTTTTTGTTTTACACCATCGGCACCTTCTCTCCCACTGAGAAGGGGCCGGGTGGGTTTCTCTTGCCGAGTGGTCGGTAGTTACCGAACGCTCGGGCTGGGGACTACCACGATGCCTTCTTTACACCGGGGATCAGACCTGCCGAAGCCATCTCGCGGAACTGGATACGGCTGATACCGAACTGACGCATATAGCCCTTAGGACGACCGGTCAGTTTGCAACGGTTGTGCAGACGGATAGGGTTGCTGTTGCGGGGCAACTTGCTCAAACCCTCCCAGTCGCCGGCCTCTTTCAGTGCGGCACGCTTGGCAGCATACTTGTTGACCAATTTGAGGCGGCGTGCCTCACGTGCTTTCATTGATTCCTTTGCCATAACTTACTATGCTTTTTTAGCGTTCTTAAATGGAAGGCCAAACTCGCGCAGAAGGGCGTAACCCTCCTCGTCGGTCTGTGCGGTGGTTACGAAGGTAATCTCCATACCGAAGATCTTGGTGATCTTGTCGATGTCGATCTCGGGGAAGATGATCTGCTCCTTCACACCGAGGGTATAGTTACCCTTACCATCGAATTTCTCCTCGATACCCTTGAAGTCGCGGATACGGGGGAGTGCTACTGCGATAAGACGCTCCAAGAACTCGTACATACGCTCCGCACGAAGGGTTACGGTAACACCAATAGGCATACCCTTACGGAGTTTGAAGTTCGAGATATCCTTACGCGACTTGGTCTGGATAGCCTTCTGACCGGTGATGGTCGACAACTCCTCCTGAGCAACCTCGATGAGCTTCTTGTCGGCGATTGCCTGGCCCATACCCTGGTTTACGACGATCTTGGTCAGCTTAGGAACCTGCATTATACTCTTATAACCAAATTCCTTTACAAGTGCAGGAACGATCTGCTCCTTGTACTTAGTTTTGAGTGTAGGTACGTATGCCATTATTTAATCTCCTCTCCTGACTTTTTAGCGTAACGAACTAATTTACCATTGCTGTCAGCCTTGCGACCTACGCGAGTGGGCTTACCGCTCTTGGGATCTGCAAGCTGCAAGTTAGAGATGTGAATCGGAGCCTCCTGCTCGATGATTCCACCCTGGGGATTCTTAGCGTTAGGTTTGGTGTGCTTCTTGATCATGTTGAAACCCTCAACGACTGCTCGCTGGTTTTTCACATCAACCGAAAGTACACGGCCGGTCTTCTCGGTGCTCTTGCTGTCACCGGCGATGACGTAAACCATATCCCCTTTCTTAATATGAAGTTTCACTGCCATATTGTACTACTGTTTTTTATTAATTACAATACTTCGGGAGCCAACGAGATAATCTTCATATACTGGTCACGCAACTCACGAGCAACGGGACCGAAGATACGGGTACCTCTCATCTCACCCTGGTTGTTCAGCAGCACAACGGCATTATCGTCGAAACGGATGTACGAACCGTTTGCGCGTCTGATCTCCTTCTTGGTTCTCACAACAACCGCTTTCGAAACGGTACCCTTCTTGATATCACCCGAAGGGGATGCGCTCTTGACGGTCACTACAACCTTATCGCCGATCGAAGCGTAACGCTTTTTCGTTCCGCCCAATACACGGATGCAAAGTACCTCTTTTGCACCGCTGTTATCGGCTACTGTCATTCTACTTTCTTGCTGTATCATAGCTCTTACTTAGCTCTTTCAATAATTTCTACAAATCTCCAACGCTTAGTCTTACTCAAAGGACGCGTCTCCATAATCTTCACGGTGTCGCCTTCGTTGCAGGTGTTCTGCTCGTCAGCAGCGTGAAACTTGGTAGTTTTGTTGACGAACTTACCATAGATAGGGTGTTTAACCTTTCTCTTAACGGCAACTACGATGGTCTTCTCCATCTTGTTGCTGACTACCACTCCGATTCTCTCTTTTCTAAGATTTCTTTCCATAGCGGCACGATTATTAATTATTCTTCTGACGCAGAACGGTGAGCATACGCGCGATGTCTCTGCGAGTTTTACGAATGTTTGTCGAGTTCTCAACGGGCGATACCGAGTGGGTAACCTTCATCTTAGCGAGGTTAGCCTTCTCTGCCTCGATGCGCTCAACCAAGTCAGCCACCGAGAGTTCTTTAATTTCTGCAGTTTTCATAACTTTTCTCACTAATTTTTAGATTTCCTCAGTATAGTCGCGACGAACGACAAATTTAACAGCAATAGGCAACTTCTGTGCGCCCAAACGGAGTGCCTCCTGAGCTACCTCCAAGGGTACACCCTCTGCCTCAAACAGGATACGGCCCGGAGTAACGGGAGCTACGAATCCCTCGGGAGAACCTTTACCTTTACCCATACGTACCTCAGCGGGCTTCTTAGTGATGGGCTTATCGGGGAAGATACGAATCCAAATCTGACCCTCACGCTTCATATAGCGAACGATCGCCTGACGTGCGGCCTCTATCTGACGACCGGTAATCCAGGTCGAATCAAGTGCTTTAATTCCGAACGAACCGAAAGCCAGCTGATTGCCTCGCTGTGCAAGACCTTTCATGCGGCCTTTCTGCATTCTTCTGAACTTAGTCTTCTTAGGCTGTAACATTTTCTTCTATCTTGTTAAAAATGTACTACTTGTTATTGTTATTTCTGCGCTTTTTGTTGCCACCCTTAGGACCACGGCCCTGACCGCTGTTAGCGGGACCGTTGAAGGAATTAGCACCTGCGATCTCGAACAAGTCACGCTTTGCGTAAACCTCGCCGGTGCAGATCCATACCTTAATACCCAGGATACCAACCTTGGTGAGAGCCTCTGCCAGAGCGTAATCTACGTCTGCGCGGAAGGTGTGAAGAGGAATACGACCCTCTTTGTAGGTCTCGCTACGTGCCATCTCGGCGCCACCGATACGACCCGAAATCTGGATCTTGATACCCTCGGCACCTGCGCGCATAGTTGCTGCGATTGCAGTCTTAACTGCGCGGCGGTACGATACACGACCCTCCAACTGACGTGCTACGTTGTTTGCAACGATAACTGCATCAACCTCAGGACGCTTAACCTCAAAAATGTTGATCTGAACCTCTTTACCGGTCAGCTTCTTGAGCTCCTCTTTCAACTTGTCGACCTCCTGGCCACCCTTACCGATGATGATACCGGGGCGAGCGGTGGAGATGGTAACAGTCACAAGTTTGAGAGTGCGCTCGATGATAATCTTGGAAATACTTGCTTTCGAAAGACGAGCGTTCAAGTATTTACGAATCTTGGTGTCCTCGACAAGTTTCTCCGAGAAGTCCTTGCCACCGAACCAGTTGGAGTCCCAACCGCGGATGACACCGAGCCTGTTTGCTATAGGATTAACTTTCTGTCCCATCTTCTAATTACTTTTTCTCTTCGTTTACCATTTTGTCTACAATAATCGTAACGTGGTTCGAACGCTTACGAATGCGGTGAGCACGACCCTGAGGTGCGGGCTGGATTCGCTTCAACATACGACCACCGTCAACTCTGATCTCCTTTACGCAGAGAGGGGTATCCTCCAGACGCAAATCGGGGTTCTTAGCCTCCCAGTTGGCAATTGCCGAACGGAGGAGCTTCTCCAATTTGATCGAAGCCTCTTTCTTCGAGTAACGAAGGATTGCGAGTGCTCGGTTAACCTCAACACCACGAACGGTGTCAGCTACGATACGCATCTTACGGGGAGATGTCGGGCAATCACGCAGAGATGCAATGGCAATCTGCTTTTTCTCGGCCTTAAATTTCTCGGCCATATTATATTTTCTTGCTCCCATTTCCTACTATTTTTTCTTGTTACCGGCGTGGCCGCGGAAGTTACGCGTGGGGGCGAACTCACCGAGTTTGTGGCCTACCATATTCTCAGTTACATATACGGGGATGAACTTATTCCCGTTGTGAACAGCAATCGTCTGACCTACGAAGTCGGGCGATATCATACTTGCTCTCGACCAAGTCTTGATTACAGACTTCTTACCGCTCTCGTTCTGCGCTACTACACGCTGCTCGAGTTTAGGCTCGATAAATGGTCCTTTTTTAAGTGAACGGCTCATTATGCTACTATTTTATAATTATTTTTTTCTCTTGGAAATAATGAACTTACTGGTGGTCTTCTTAGGATTGCGGGTCTTGTAACCTTTAGCCAGCAAGCCTTTGCGCGAACGGGGGTGACCGCCCGACGAACGACCTTCACCACCACCCATGGGGTGATCAACGGGGTTCATCGTTACACCACGGTTGTGGGGACGACGACCGAGCCAGCGCTTTCTACCTGCCTTACCGTGCTGCTCGAGGCTGTGGTCGGGATTCGACACAACACCGATTGTTGCGCGGCAGGTGGTGAGAACCATGCGGGTCTCGCCCGAGGGAAGTTTAATAATAGCATACTTGCCTTCACGTGCAAGAAGCTGAGCGTAGGTACCGGCACTACGAGCCATTGCTGCGCCCTGGCCGGGGTAGAGTTCGATAGCGTGGATTACGGTACCCAGAGGAATGTTAGCAAGCAACAGGGTGTTACCTACCTCAGGAGCAACGTTATCGCCGCTGAGTACGGTCTGACCTACCTTCAAGCCATTGGGAGCCAAAATGTAGCTCTTCTGACCATCAGCGTAGCAGATAAGAGCGATACGAGCCGAACGGTTAGGATCGTACTCAATGCTCTTTACCACAGCGGGCATATCTTTGGTACGTTTGAAATCAATTACGCGGTACATCTGCTTGTGACCACCACCAATGTAGCGAACGGTCATCTTACCGCTGTTGTTACGACCACCGGTGCTCTTCTTAGGCTCGAGCAACGATTTCTCGGGAACACTCGACGTAATATCATCAAAGGTTCCGATAACTTTGTGTCTTTGACCCGGAGTTACGGGGTTAAACTTCTTTACTGCCATCTCTTTTAGATATTACTGTAAAAATCAATAGTGTCGCCCGCTTTCAGGGTAACAATTGCTTTCTTAATATTGTTGGTGCGACCTACAAGCAGACCCTGCTTGGTGTAACGGCTCTTTACTTTGCCCTTACGGTTGATTGTGTTAACATCGGTCACTACCACATTGTACATCTGCTCAACGGCATTGCGAATCTGCAATTTGTTAGCTCTGCCATCGACAATGAAACCGTAACGGTTCAGTTTCTCGCCCTGAGCCGTCATCTTTTCGGTTAAAATAGGCTTAATAATAATTTCCATCGTTTTTCTTAGGCTAACATTTCGTTTACAATATTAACAGCGCTCTCAGCGAAGAGTACCTTCGAGCAGTTCATCACGTCATAGGTGCACAGGTTAGCTGCGGGAACCACCTTAACGTTCTGCAAGTTGCGTACGCTCAGAGAGATGTTTACGTTAGTCTCGGGCACAACCAAAAGAATCTTCTGGCCTGCCAGATTCAGGTTCTGCTCCATAGCAACGAACGACTTAGTCTTAGGAGTCTCCATCTCGAAGTCCTCTACTACTACGATGCTCGCAGCCTGAGCCTTCATCGAAAGGGCGCTACGGCGTGCTACTGCTTTGAGCTTCTTGTTAAGCTTGAAGCTGTAATCACGGGGTACGGGACCGAAGATACGGCCACCACCGGGGAACAAGGGCGACTTGATGCTACCCGAACGTGCACCACCGGTACCTTTCTGACGTTTGAGTTTGCGGGTCGAACCAGCTACTTCGTTACGCTGCTTCGCCTTGTGGGTACCCTGACGCTGGTTAGCAAGATACTGCTTAACGTCGAGGTAGATAGCGTGGTTGTTGGGCTCCATGCCAAAAACCGACTCAGCGAGTACCACCTTCTTGGCGGTCTCCTGACCTTGGGTGTTAAATACTACTAATTCCATAGTCCTAAGCCTCGATAATTAAATAAGACCCTTTTGCTCCCGGAATCGAACCCTTTACAAGAATAAGGTTGTTCTCAGGGATTACTTTGAGTACTCTGAGGTTAAGAACCTTAACCTGAGCGCCTCCTGCCTGACCGGGCAAACGCTTGCCCTTGAACACGCGCGAAGGATACGACGATGCACCCAGCGAACCGGGCTTTCTCTGACGGTTGTGCTGACCGTGGGTCTGACCACCTACGCCGGCAAAGCCGTGACGCTTAACAACGCCCTGATAGCCTTTACCTTTCGATACGCCGGTAACATCAACCCAAGCGCCCTCCTCGAGCGACTCGCAAGTCACCACCTGACCCAGGGTAACCTCGGGGAACTCAGTAAACTCCACCAACTTACGCTTGGGAGTAACACCTGCTTTCTTGAAGTGACCCATCAAACTCTTGCCGGTGTGCTTCTCACTTTTGTCGTCATAGGCAAGCTGAACTGCCGAGTAGCCATCCTTCTCAACAGTCTTGATTTGCGTAACTACACAGGGACCGGCCTCAATAACAGTGCATGGTATGTTCTTACCCTCGGCACTGAAAACGGAAGTCATTCCGATTTTTTTTCCAATAAGTCCTGACATCTGTTGTCTAAATTTTTATAAATGGTTTGAAATGGTTTTTTCCATTTTGGTTTGAGGCGTTGCGGAGCGTTTTACTTCGACAGTCCCGCTTTACTATTCACGGGCGCTCCCCACCTCGGTTAATTGTTTTGAGTCTTTGCTCAACCTCCACGCGCGTACCTATTATATATATACGCGCGCGAGGCGGCAAATTCTCGGGGTTTTATCACACGGTGATCTTAACCTCTACACCCGAAGGCAACTCCAACTTCATCAACGAGTCGATGGTCTTGGGAGTGGTGCTGTAAATATCAAGAATTCTCTTGAAGGTGCAGAGCTGGAACTGCTCACGAGCCTTCTTGTTAACGAAGGTCGAACGGTTCACAGTAAAGATCTTCTTCTGAGTAGGCAGAGGAATAGGACCGCTGACTACTGCGCCGGTGCTCTTTACGGTCTTTACGATCTTCTCAGCCGACTTGTCAACCAAGTTGTGATCAAAAGACTCCAATTTGATTCTGATTTTCTGACTCATATTCTACTTGTAATAATTATTCTAACTCTTGTTTTCTGCCGCCGCTCTTCTCGATAATCTCCTTAGCGAGGTTGGGGCTAACGGCATCGAAGTGCGAGAACTCCATCGACGAAGTTGCACGACCCGACGAGAGGGTACGGAGTACGGTTACATAACCGAACATCTCCGACAGGGGCACCGAAGCCTTAACTACGCGAGCGGTACCCTTGCTCTCCATACCGGAGATCTGACCACGACGCTTGTTCAAGTCACCGATGATATCACCCATATACTCCTCGGGGGTAACAACCTCAACCGACATAATAGGCTCTTTGATTACGGGGTTTGCCTTTACGCCAGCCTGACGGAAACCGTTGCGAGCGCAAATCTCAAACGAGAGAGCATCCGAATCCACGGGGTGGAACGAACCATCCTTCAAGGTAACCTTCATGCTATCTACACCGAAACCAGCCAAAGGACCGTTGCTCATAGCCGACTCAAAGCCCTTCTGAACAGCGGGGATGTACTCCTTAGGTACATTACCACCCTTAACCTCATCGATGAACTGCAAGCCGATTACGCCCTCATCTGCGGGACCAATCTCGAAGATGATATCAGCAAACTTACCACGACCACCACTCTGCTTCTTGAATACCTCACGGTGCTGAACGGTGCCGTTGAGAGCCTCCTTGTAGTTAACCTGGGGAGCACCCTGGTTAATCTCAACACCGAACTCGCGTTTCAGACGGTCGATGATGATATCGAGGTGAAGCTCACCCATACCGCTAATTACGGTCTGGCCGCTGTCGGGATCACTCTTCACGGTGAAGGTGGGATCCTCCTCAGCCAACTTACCAAGAGCTACGCCGAGCTTGTCGAGGTCCTTCTGAGTCTTAGGCTCAACTGCGATACCGATAACGGGCTCGGGGAAGGTCATCGACTCGAGAACGATGTTGCCACCCTCCTCGCACAAGGTATCACCGGTGCGGATATCCTTGAAACCTACTACTGCGCAGATATCACCTGCACCGATAGCATCCATAGGATTCTGCTTGTTAGCGTGCATCTGGTAGATACGGCTGATACGCTCCTTCTTACCCGAACGCGAGTTGAAGATGTAGCTACCTGCATCAAGCTTACCCGAGTAAAGACGGATAAATGCCAGACGACCTACATAGGGATCGGTAGCGATCTTAAATGCCAATGCGCAGAAGGGCTCCTTCTCGCTGGGCTCACGCTTGGTCTCCTCACCCTCCTTGGTCTGACCTACCACAGCACCTACGTCCATAGGCGAGGGGAGGAATGCCATAATCGAGTCGAGCAGAAGCTGTACACCTTTATTTTTAAAGGAGGTACCGCAGAGCATAGGAACGATGGTCATCGAGCAGGTTGCCTTACGGATTGCAGCAATCAGCTCATCGGGAGTAATCGAATCGGGATCCTCGAAGAATTTCTCCATCAAGGCCTCGTCAACGGTTGCAACCTCCTCGATAAGGTGAGCGCGTGCCTCAGCAGCCTCAGCAGCCATCTCAGCGGGAATCTCTACAACATCGTAGTTTACCAACTGATCCTTGCGCGACTCATCATAGATGATAGCGTTATTATAAATAAGGTCTACCAGACCACGGAACTTATCCTCGTTACCGATGGGCAGTACAATGGGCACTGCGTTAGCACCGAGACGCTCCTTAACCTGCGACACAACATTCGAGAAGTCTGCACCGATACGGTCCATCTTGTTTACATAACCGATACGGGGAACATTGTACTTATCTGCCTGACGCCATACGGTCTCCGACTGGGGCTCTACACCACCTACGGCGCAGAAAGTAGCCACAGCACCGTCAAGTACACGCAACGAACGCTCTACCTCTACAGTAAAGTCAACGTGTCCCGGGGTGTCAATCAGGTTAATCTGATAGGTATGATCTTTGTATTTCCAGAAAGCGGTAGTAGCCGCCGAAGTAATGGTAATACCACGCTCCTGCTCCTGAGCCATCCAGTCCATAGTAGCAGTACCGTCGTGAGTCTCACCAATCTTGTGGGTCTTACCGGTGTAGAAGAGGATTCGCTCAGAGGTAGTAGTCTTACCAGCATCGATGTGTGCCATGATGCCGATATTACGGGTATATGTTAAGTCTCTTGCCATATCTCGTTTAACTTACCTTTATATTAGAATCTGAAATGTGCGAATGCCTTGTTGGCCTCAGCCATACGATGCATCTCCTCTTTACGCTTAAATGCTGCACCCTCCTGGTTGTATGCAGCCAAAATCTCTGCCGAAAGTTTCTCTGCCATCGACTTACCGGGACGCTTGCGAGAATAAAGGACAAGGTTTTTCATCGAAATCGAAATTTTGCGCTCCGGTCTAACCTCTGTAGGAACCTGGAAGGTAGCACCACCGATACGACGGCTCTTAACCTCAACCTGGGGAGTGATGTTCTCCAAGGCCTGTTTCCAAATCTCCAGAGGAGCCTTATCTGCATCCTTCATCTTCTCGCCCACGATATCCAATGCATCATAGAAAATCGTGTACGCAATACTCTTCTTACCGTCAACCATCAAATTGTTCACAAATCTCGTTACCATTACGTCCGAGAATTTGGGGTCCGGAAGTAGAATTCGCTTTTTAGGCTTAGCTTTTCTCATTGTCTTGTTTAATTTTTAGTCGTTAAAATAGTTAGAGTGTTACTTTTTGGCAGCTTTGGGTCTCTTAGCACCATACTTCGAGCGACGCTGACGACGACCGTCAACACCTGCACTATCAAGCGCACCACGAACGAGGTGATAACGTACACCGGGGAGGTCCTTTACACGACCACCACGTACCAAAACGATGGAGTGCTCCTGCAAGTTGTGGCCCTCGCCAGGGATGTAGGCATTCACCTCTTTCTGGTTGGTCAACTTCACACGAGCTACCTTACGCATTGCCGAGTTAGGTTTCTTAGGGGTGGTGGTGTAAACACGCACACAAACACCTCGGCGCTGCGGACATGCATCAAGCGCGGGAGCCTTACTCTTGAACTCCAACTGCACTCTTCCTTTTCTTACTAACTGTTGAATAGTTGGCATTTTTTACTTGTCCTTTAAGTTTTTAATTGATTTTTAACTGTTTATCTCGTTTCCCGCTCTCTTGCGGGCGTGCAAAGATACGCATTTTTTTTGATATACAATATATATAGCGAACTTTTTTTACTCTATCTCCCACATTTTTCAGCATTTTAGCCCTGTTTTGGGCCTCTTTTCGGGCTGGGGTCTATTCTTTTTTCTTATAAAATTTTCAGAATTATTACTTTTGCTTATCACACCACAACAACACCCATCTACACCTTCCTGACTTTCAGCCACTTAATACTAAAATGTAAAAAAATGTTGGGGAATTGTAGAATTGTTTAGTAACTTTGCACGATAAAGTGCAACTATTTCAACCGAGATAAGAACAATTTTTTACACTATGGAGTACAATTTCAAGGAGATAGAAGGTAAATGGCAAGCCGCTTGGCGCGAGCAGGGCATCTACCGAGTAGAGGTTGATCCCTCGAAACCCAAATTCTACGTTTTGGATATGTTCCCTTACCCCTCGGGTGCGGGACTTCACGTTGGTCACCCGCTCGGCTACATCGCCTCGGACATCTACACTCGCTACAAGCGATTGTGTGGTTTTAATGTACTCCACCCGATGGGCTACGATGCCTTCGGTCTGCCTGCCGAGCAGTATGCAATCCAGACCGGTCAGCACCCCGCGGTGACTACCGAGGAGAACATTGCTCGCTACCGCAGTCAGATGGACAAAATCGGTTTCAGTTACGATTGGAACAGAGAGGTACGCACCTGTGACCCTGAGTATTACAAGTGGACCCAGTGGGCATTCCTCAAGATGTTTGACAGCTACTATTGCAACACTGCCGACAAGGCTCTTCCCATCTCCGATCTTGTGGCTCGTTTTGAGAAGAGTGGTACTGAGGGTGTTGATGCAGCCTGCACCGAGCCTATGAGTTTCACCGCTGCCGAGTGGGCAGAGATGAACGAGGCTGAGCGAGAGGCAGTATTGCAGAACTACCGCCTTGCATTCCGCGCCGACACTATGGTGAACTGGTGTCCTGCACTCGGCACCGTGTTGGCTAACGACGAGGTTAAGGACGGCCTCTCGGAGCGTGGTGGTCACCCCGTGGAGCAGCGTCGTATGAAGCAGTGGTTGCTCCGCGTAACTGCTTATGCACAAAGACTTTTGGAGGGACTCGACAAGTTGGAATGGAGCGAGTCGCTCAAAGAGATACAGCGCAACTGGATTGGTCGCAGTACCGGTGCGCAGATGTTCTTCCCCATCAAGGGCAGCGACCGCAAGTTGGAGATCTTTACCACCCGCGCAGACACCGTTTTCGGTGTGACATTTATGGTGCTGGCTCCTGAGCACGAGTGGGCATTGGAGCTGGCAACCCCCGAGCAGCGCGCGGCAGTTGAGGAGTATATCGAGCAGACCAAGAAACGCTCGGAGCGTGAGCGTATTGCCGAGACCAAACGAGTGACCAGTGTATTTACCGGTGCATACGCTTGCAACCCCTTCAACGGTAAGGAGATCCCTATCTATCTTAGCGACTATGTATTGGCGGGTTATGGTACCGGTGCGATTATGGCCGTACCTGCACACGACTCGCGCGACTGGGCATTTGCTCGTCACTTCGGACTCGACATCATCCCCGTTGTTGAGGGTGGCGATGTGGAGGTTGAGAGCTACGATGCCAAGAGTGGCAAACTCATCAATTCGGAGTTCCTCACCGGTCTTGATGTAAAGGAGGCTATCGAGCGTATGCTGGACGAGGTTGAGGTTCGCGGAATTGGTGCTCGCAAGGTAAATTATCGTCTGCGCGACGCTATCTTCAGCCGTCAGCGCTACTGGGGCGAGCCCTTCCCCGTTTACTATAAGGATGATGTGGCATATCCTCTCAGTATGGAGGAGCTGCCTCTGTGTCTGCCTGCTGTCAAGGACTTCGGTCCCACCGAGCAGGGTGAGCCGCCTTTGGCAAGGGTTGAGGATTGGAAGTACGATGGTTATCCTCTGGAACTGAGCACAATGCCCGGTTTTGCAGGTTCGTCGGCATACTACCTCCGCTATATGGATCCTCACAACTCGGAGGCTCTTGTAAGCCCTGAGGCAAATCAGTATTGGAGAAATGTTGACCTCTATGTGGGCGGTATTGAGCACGCAACAGGTCACCTCATCTACTCGCGATTCTGGAACAAATTCCTCTTCGACCTCGGCTATGTTTGCGAGGAGGAGCCCTTCAAGAAATTGGTAAATCAGGGTATGATCCAGGGTCGTAGCAACTTCGTATATCGCGTAGTGGGAACCAACAAATTTGTGTCGCTCGGTCTGCGCGACAACTACGATACCCAAGAGATTCATGTTGATGTAAATATCGTGCGCAACGATGTGCTCGACCTCGACGCTTTCCGCGCTTGGCGACCCGAGTTCAAGGATGCAGAGTTTATCCTTGAGGACGACAAATATATCTGCGGTTGGGCGGTTGAGAAGATGAGTAAGTCAATGTACAATGTGGTCAACCCCGACTATATCGTTGAGCGTTACGGCGCCGACACTCTGCGTATGTATGAGATGTTCCTCGGTCCGCTGGAGCAGAGCAAACCTTGGGATACCAATGGTATTGATGGTGTGCATAAGTTCCTGCGCAGGGTTTGGAACCGCTTCTATGATCGTGACGGCAATCTGCTCGTAAACGATGAGAAACCCACTGCTGCCGAATTGAAGACACTGCACAAGACCATCAAGAAGGTGCGCGAGGATATCGAGAACTTCTCGTACAACACCTCGGTTAGTGCCTTTATGATTTGTCTTAACGAGCTTGGCGACTGCTCCAAGCGTGAGATTCTGGAGCCTCTGGTGGTACTGCTCGCACCCTTCACTCCCCACCTCAGCGAGGAGTTGTGGCACGCTCTGGGCAACGAGAGTTCGGTATGCACCGCAAGCTATCCCGAGTGCAACCCCGACTACTTGGTGGAGAGTAGTTTTGAGTATCCCGTATCGGTAAATGGTAAGTTGCGTTTCAAGAAGACCCTCCCCGTTGGTATCAGCAAGGAGGAGATTGAGGCAGCAGTATTGGCCGACGAGATGGCTCAGAAATATACAGGTGGCAACACTCCAAAGAAGGTGATCGTTGTCCCCGGCAAAATCATTAATATAGTTATTTAATACCTATGGATAACTTCATCGTTTCGGCTCGAAAATACCGTCCAGCGACATTTCGTTCGGTGGTTGGTCAGAGCCAGGTGACCGAGACACTCAAAAATGCGATACAGCGCGGGCAGCTTGCTCACGCCTATCTCTTCTGCGGTCCGCGTGGCGTGGGTAAGACCACTTGCGCCCGCATCTTCGCAAAGGCTATCAACTGCTCCAACCCCGTGGATAACGAGGCTTGTGGCGAGTGCGAGTCGTGCAAGAGTTTCAACGAGGGACGCAGTTTCAACATCCACGAACTCGATGCCGCATCGAATACGGGTGTTGACAGTATTCGCGATTTGATTGACCAGGTGCGTGTCCCGCCCCAGGTTGGTCGATACAGTGTCTTTATCATCGATGAGGTCCATATGCTCTCGCAGGCAGCCTTCAACGCCTTCCTCAAGACGCTCGAAGAACCACCTGCACACGCTATCTTTATCCTCGCAACAACCGAGAAACACAAGATACTCCCCACCATCCTCTCGCGATGCCAGATCTACGATTTCAATCGTATCAAGGTGGAGGATGCTGTTGATTATCTGAGATATATTGCCAACCAAGAGGGCGTTGAGAGCGATGACGAGTCGCTCAACCTGATTGCCCAGAAGGCAGATGGCGCAATGCGTGATGCTCTGTCGATGTTCGACAAGGCGGTGGCATTTTGCAGTGGCAAGTTGGAGTTCAAGAGCGTGGCGCACACACTCAATGTGCTTGACTACGACACCTACTTCCGCGCCCTGTCGCTCATCAAGTCGGGCGACTACCAGCAGTTGCTGCTGATGCTCGACGAGGTGTTGCGTAGCGGTTTCTCCGCATCGACCTTCCTGAGTGGCCTGCTCGACCACCTGCGCGACCTGCTCATCTGCAAGAGTCCGCAGACGGTGTCACTGCTCGAACTGAGCGGCTCGATAGCCGAGAGGTACAAGATGCAGAGTGGCGAGTGGAGTCCCGATGCGCTCTTCGACCTGATGTCGCTACTCTCGGAGGTTGAGATAACGCTTCGCTCGGCAACAAATCAACGATTGCACATTGAGTTGGGTCTTATGAAGGCTTGCTCGATGGGCGAAAAAAAAAATGACTTTGACGAGGTAGGATTCTCTCTGCCCGAGCTGTTGCCCGATGTGGCAGCAGGCACGCAAACGGCTGAGAGAGTGCAGGTTGCAACTCCCGCACCGACAAAGGTTGCAGAGAGTCCCGCACCGACAGCACCCGCTGCCGCACAACCCCTGCCCCAATCGTCAACTCCTGCCCCCAAGCCTCAGAAGCCAACCTCGACAGCGATGCTGGGAGTGTCGATCGGTGCGGTGCTGAGTGGCGCACACGCCGAGCAGGCGGAGGCGGAGGAGAAGGGTCCAACCCATATCGACCCGCAGAGCGAGGAGAAGATGACAGCAGCGCGCGATGCCTTCCTTGAGAAGTTGAAGAACAGCCGTCCCCGATTGGCGATTGCCCTCTCGGCAATGACGGTGAGCGAGAACAAAATTTGCGCAACCGTACCTTCGCTGCCCCTCTACGAGGAGCTGATGCGCAATCGTGGTGAGATTGTCGGCACGATGGCTGAGGTGTCCGGAGTGGATGGAGTGATTGAGGTGGAGATAATCATCAACGAGTCGAAGGATAACTCCCGCCCCATCACCCGCGAAGACCGCTACGCCTTCCTGGTGCAGCGTAATCCCGAGTTGAAGGAACTGATTCGCAGCCTCGATTTGGAGGTTGAGTAAAAAATTGGCTAAAAAAATAGAAACAAGATAAATATAAAAAAGTAGAAAAATGGCAAAGAATTTTGTTAAAGAGTTGGAGTGGAGAGGGATGATTCAGGATATGATGCCCGGCCTTGAGGAGCAGCTCGCCAAGGAGATGACCACCGCCTATGTAGGTATCGATCCCACTGCTGACTCGCTCCACATCGGACACCTTGTAAGTGTAATGATTCTCAAACACTTCCAGCACTGCGGTCACCGTCCTATCGCTTTGGTGGGTGGTGCAACAGGTATGATTGGTGACCCCTCGGGCAAGTCGCTTGAGAGAAACTTGCTCGACGAGCAGACTCTCCGCCACAACCAGGAGGCTATCAAGCGTCAGCTCTCGAAACTTATCGACTTCGACTCCGACGCTCCCAATGCGGCAATCATGGTGAACAACTACGACTGGATGAAGGAGTTCTCCTTCCTGGCGTTCATCCGCGATATCGGCAAGCACATCACCGTAAACTATATGATGGCTAAGGACTCCGTAAAGAAGCGTTTCAATGGCGAGGGCGAGGGTATGTCGTTCACCGAGTTTACCTATCAGTTGGTACAGGGCTACGACTTCCTCTATCTCTATGAGCATCAGGGCTGTAAGTTGCAGCTTGGCGGTTCGGACCAGTGGGGCAACATCACCACCGGTACTGAGCTTATCCGCCGCAAGCTCGGTGGCGAGGCATTCGCACTCACCTGTCCTCTGATCAAAAAGGCAGACGGCACCAAGTTTGGCAAGACCGAGAGTGGTAATGTATGGCTCGACCCTCGTTACACTTCGCCCTATAAGTTCTATCAGTTCTGGCTCAATGTGAGCGACGAGGATGCAGAGCGTTACATCAAAATCTTCACTATGCTTGAGAAGGAGGAGATCGACACTCTGATTGCTGCTCACCGCGAGGCACCCCACGAGCGTCAGTTGCAGAAGCGTCTGGCTAAGGAGGTTACCTCGATGGTACACTCGCCTGAGGAGTACGAGAAGGCTGTTGGTGCATCGCAGATTCTCTTCGGTGGTGCAACATCTGAGGCTCTCCGCACCCTCGACGAGCAGACTCTCCTGCAGGTCTTTGAGGGCGTGCCCACCTTCACCATCGCCAAGAGCGAGTTGGAGGCTGGTATCGATGTACTCACACTCTGCGCTGAGCGTTGCAAACTCTTCGCATCGAAGGGCGAGTTGCGCAAGCTGATCCAGGGTGGCGGTGTGTCGGTGAACAAGGAGAAGGTAGCTGACGCAAATGCAGTATACACTGCCGAGGCACTTATCGCTGATAAATATCTGCTCGTGCAGAAGGGTAAGAAGAACTACTTCCTTATCATTGCCGAGTAATTTTTCCTCCATTTTGGTCTTTTCTTCCCATTTTGGTTGTGGGGGAACGACCGCAATGAAGAGAGATGTTATACATACCTGAGAATTATACCAACCTGCTCGGTAGCTACGAGCGTACCGAGCAGGCTATTAAGGTGGTGAAAGACCTCTTCCAGAGTGCCCTCGCGGAGAACCTGGGATTGTTGCGTGTCACCGCCCCGATGGTTGTTCTCAGTGGCAGCGGCCTGAATGATGAGCTGAGTGGCAAAGAGCGTCCCGTAGAGTTCGGCATACGCGACCTTCCGGGTGAGCGCGCAGAGATCGTCCACTCGCTCGCCAAGTGGAAACGCTGGAAACTTGCAGAGATGGGTATGGAGGCCGGCAGGGGTATCTATACCGATATGAACGCTTTGCGCCCTGAGGAGGAGCTTGACAACATCCACTCGATCTATGTCGATCAGTGGGATTGGGAGAAGGTGATGAAGCTTGAGGAGCGTACAGAAGCCTATCTGCGCACTATTGTCGAGGGGGTCTATCGTTCGCTCCTGCATACTGAAGAGCGACTCGCCGAAGCCTTCCCCGAACTACACCCCACCCTGCCGAAAAAGATCACCTTTATCCACTCGCAGGAGTTGCTCGACCGTTGGCCTGAGCTGACAGCCAAGGAGCGCGAGAATCGCATCACCAAGGAGTGCGGTGCCGTATTTGTCATCGGCATTGGCGGCCCTCTCTCAAATGGCACACCACACGACAGCCGTGCTGCCGACTACGACGATTGGAGCACAGTGGGCGAAAGCGGAGAGGTGGGTCTGAATGGCGACATCCTGCTCTGGAACGAGGTGCTTGGCCAGGCATTTGAGATATCCAGCATGGGTATCCGCGTTGACAGGGAGGCTCTGATCCATCAAACAACTATGCGTGGCGAGGAGCGCAAACTCGACCTACCCTTCCACAAGGCGTTGCTTGATGGTCGTCTGCCCCAGACGGTGGGTGGCGGTATCGGTCAGTCGCGCCTCTGTATGTTCCTGCTCCGCAAGGCACACATCGGCGAGATTCAGAGCTCTATTTGGCCTGAGGAGATGCGTCGTGCGTGCGCCGAGAAAGGCATTGTATTAGCCTAAAAATCACCATCATATAATATGAAAATATTTGCAAAGGGTCTGATTGTAACCTTGTTGCTGACCCTCTCGTCGGCATCGCTCCACGCGCAACAGGGCAAACAACTTGACGAGCGCCTGAAAGACCATCTATACTATCTCACATCAGATGAACTGCGTGGCCGACAAGCAGGAACCGAAGATGCTGTAAAGGCCTCAGAGTATATTGCCGAGCAGTTTGCAGAGATTGGCCTGGAGCCATATCTCGGGGATAGTTATTTCCAATACTTCAATGTCGCAGTGGCTCGCAACAAGACCTTCCGCAATGTGGTGGGCATCATCGAGGGCAGCGATCCGACACTTAGCAATCGTTATATCGTGGTGGGTGCCCACTACGACCACTTGGGCGTACAGCGTGGCAAGACCTTCCCCGGAGCAGACGACAACGCCTCCGGCACATCGGCACTGATCGAGCTGTCACGCAACCTCCTGGCAAACCGCAACACTCTCGGTCGCTCGATAATCGTCGTGGCCTTCGACGCTGAGGAGATGGGGCTCTACGGCTCAACATACCTCGCCGAGGTGATGCCGACAGACAGAATAGACCTTATGATAAGTATGGATATGATCGGCTGGCTCAAAGAGGCAGAGCGACTCACCATACAGGGTGCGGGCACAGTAAAGGATGGTGTTAAGTGGCTGGCAGAGGTGCCCTATCGTGGCGATATGAAGTTGAGCCTCAACCTCTACGAGAACTCCCTATTCACCGCAACAGACACGCGTGGCTTTGCTCGTGCGGGAGTACCCACCTTTGCTGTGACAACAGGCACGGTATCGCCCTACCACAAACCGGGCGACACGGCAGACAAGATTGACTTCGCAGGTCTGCAAGATATCACACTCTTTATGACCTCAGTGGTCGAGGAGGCCTCGAAAGATGCCACATTCGGTCGCTCAGGCAAGGTGGCGACAATACACAGCACGCTGCCAATAGCGCAGATAGGCCTCACAGCCCAGCTCGGACGCAGCAGTATGCGCTGGCCAGACAGTGCTATGAAAGGTAAAAAAGGTTTACTAACGGGTGTGGGTGCGACAATGCAGTTTAACATCGGCCGTTGGCTCACCATACGCACCGGAGCAAGGTACGAATGGGCAATGCCCAAGTGGCCAAGCGATACCAACCCCTTCGGAGCATCAACAAAACTGATAACAGAGCAACTAACCACACCCCTGACCGTCGGTGCGCGTCTATCGCTGGCCGACACACGCTCCTACTCGTTCATATCGGCCGGATGGTACTACACGCAACGATACAAAGCAACCATCGACAAAGAGAATATTCCAATAGGCGAAGCAGGCATAGCACGCGAGGACTGGGGAGCAATGTGGGAACTTGGCACAAATGCCGGCAACTGGCAACTCACAGTAACAAACCGCTACGGTCTGACAAACCTGCTCACCAACCCGGCAAAAGGCAAAACAAGAACTCGCAACACCATCTGCGAACTTACCTACTTCTTCTAAACCTTTGTCGCTTTTTATAAAAAGCTCCGCAAAAACTTTGTCGCTTTTTTGTAAAAAGCTCCGCAAAAACTTTGTCGCTTTTTGTAAAAAGCTCCGCAAAAACTTTTACACATTTTAGGTTGTGGGGAGGGGGAGGGAGACGGTTTTTGTTAATCGGTTTTATTTACCTTTTCATCCTCAAAACTCTCCGTATCAGAGTACTCTTTTACAGATATCTTGCAGGGCGCACTCCGCACATTTTGGGGAGCGGGCGGTACAGGTATATCTGCCGTGCAATATCAGCAGGTGGTGTGCTGTGGGGAGTTGTTCGGCGGGGAGGTATTTGCAGAGTTGCTCCTCGGTCTGGCGCACATTTCTTGCCCCTGTCGTCAAGCCGATTCTGCGCGACACGCGATGAACATGGGTATCGACAGGCATCACCAACCTATTGTAAATCACCGAGGCAACCACATTGGCGGTCTTATGTCCCACGCCCGGAAGTCGTTCCAGCTCCTCAACAGTATCAGGCACTACACCGCCAAACTCACTTACCAGCATTTGCGCCATCTTAGCCAGATTCTTCGCCTTATTATTGGGGTAGGAGATACTCTTGATATATGGGTATATATCCTCTGACGACACCTCAGCCAGAGCCTCAGGGGTGGGGAATCGCTCAAAGAGTGCCGGCGTAGTCATATTGACACGCTTATCGGTACACTGAGCCGAGAGCATAACAGCCACCAACAACTCGTAGGGAGAGTTGTAGTGCAGCTCTGTCTCGGGCTCAGGGATAGCCTCCGAGAGCAATCTGAACACCTCTTTATAAAATTCTTCCACCTCTTGTTTACACATTTTGGTCACACAGTCCCAAGCCTCTGCCGTCGCCTACCCAATAATCTGCAACTTAGCAAACTTATTGAGCAGCGTCTTCTTGCCGGCTGCTGGATTATCGAAATTGACAGTCACTTTAATATCGTTTGCCAACGGCTCCACCTCTACCACGCTGCCCTGTCCGAACTTGGGGTGGCTCACTCTGTCGCCCACCTTGGGTGCACCCGAAGAGGTCGCAGGAGTTGTAGGGGTTGCAGGGGTTGCAGTGGGTGTTATCTTGCGTAGCGATGCGGGGCGAGGAGGCTCTATGGGGCGTGATTGTGCGGAGCGGGCACTCTCCTGCTTAGGCTGGTAACCGCCATAGCGTGAGTCACTTGCGCCACCTGTTCCGCCAAACATGCGGCCACCGTAACCACTCTCCGAAGAGCGATTGTTCGCACCATACTGACGACGCAGACGCTCCAGGGGGCTATCCTCATTCTCCTCATCGGGATCAAAACGGAGATCAAGATATTGTTGGTCAAGCTCTTTCAAGAATCGGCTAGGGCGGCAGAACTCGGTATTGCCCCACTTATAGCGGGTCTGTGCAAACGACAAAGTAGCCTGTCGCTCGGCACGGGTGAGAGCCACATAAAACAATCGTCGCTCCTCTTCGAGTTGTGCCTCATCCCCCATCGATCGGAGCGAGGGAAAGAGTTGCTCCTCCAGTCCCACGATAAAGACGGTGTCGAACTCCAATCCCTTCGAGGCGTGCACGGTCATCAGCGTAACGCGCGCTGCGCCATCGCCCTCCTTATCCATATCGGTCAGCAGAGCCACATTCTGGAGCCACTCCTCAATGGTCGGCTCCGCAGGCTCGCCCTCCTCGGCGGGTAGTTGGCTCTTCTCCTTGGTGAACTCCTGCATCGAGTTGAGCAACTCCTCAACATTGGCTTTTGCATCGGCTCCCTCAGGACCTGCCATAGTGAGGCTATTGAGAATACCCGAGCGGGTAGCAACCATCAAACCGAACTCATAGAGGCTCTTCTCGGTGCGACCGAGAGCAATCTCGGTAATCATAGCGACAAACTCCTTCACCTTGCCACCCAGTACCTTCCACTCAGGGCTGTCGGGGGTAAGCGAGGCGAGTGCCTCCCAGATACTCATCCCACGCTCAGTAGCGAGGGTGCGCAGTCGGCTCTGAGTAACATCGCCTATTCCACGCGCAGGATAGTTGACAATGCGGAGGAATGCCTCATCATCTTTCGGGTTGACAATCAGGCGAATATAGGCAAGCATATCGCGAATCTCCTTGTGGTCGTAGAAGGAGCGACCGCCATAGATGCGATATGGGATATTGTTTCTGCGCAGCGACTCCTCCAGGGCGCGCGACTGTGCATTTGTGCGATAGAGAATGGCTATCTTGTCCCACGCGATATCAGCTGTGCGGTTGGCTACGCGGATTGCCGAAGCCACCATCTGCGCCTCCTCGCTATCGGTGTAAGCACGCAGAACAGCTATCTTCTCGCCCTTCACATTCTCCGAATAACTCTGTTTGCCGATGCGGTGTTTGTTGTTCTCTATCACACTGTTAGCGGCATTGACAATGGTCTGTGTCGAGCGATAGTTGCGCTCCAACTTATAGAGTTTGGCATCGGGGAAGTCGTTACGGAAGCGGAGAATATTCTCCACCTTCGCACCTCGGAACGAGTAAATACTCTGCGAGTCATCACCCACCACACACAGACGGGAACCGCCTTCGCCATTCGCCAGACGACGCAGAATGAGGTACTGAGCATAGTTAGTATCCTGATACTCATCGACTAACAGATAGCGGAAACGGTCGCGATACTTCGCCAAAATCTCAGGATGGTCGCGGAAAAGGATGTTGATATTTACCAGCAGGTCATCAAAGTCCATCGCATTTGCTGCGCGGCAACGAGCATCGTAGCGTTTGTAAATCTCAAAGATGTGCGGACGGCGTTGCTCGCGATCCTGACCGACAAGAGTAGCATTTGCCTCGTAGGCTGCCGCGGTGACAAGATTGTTCTTAGCCAGCGAGATGCGAGCCTGAATATCGCGAGGCTTATAAGTCTCGTCGGAGAGGTTCATCTCCTTGATAATCTTGCTGATAAGATTTTTGCTCTGGTCTTGGTCGTAGATTGTGAAGTTATCCTCATAGCCCAACGCCTTGCCCTCAAAGCGGAGTATCTTTGCAAAAATCGAGTGGAAAGTGCCGAGCCACAGATAGCGACTACCCTCGCCAATCAACCCCTCGACACGCTCACGCATCTCGCGTGCCGCCTTGTTGGTAAAGGTGAGCGCGAGGATTGCACGAACAGGCACGCCCTGCTCAATCATATAGGCAATGCGATGGGTCAGCACACGGGTCTTGCCCGAGCCTGCTCCGGCGATAATCAGGGCGGTGTGGTCGTAGTTTTCCACAGCACGACACTGCTCAGGATTGAGGTTGGTTAATATATTCGACACTTTTTTTACTCTCTTTTTCCATTTTCTTTGGGCAAATATACGCCGAAAAAGGGTCGTTAGAAAGTATTTTTTACTATTTTACCTCAAAAATTCCTATCTTTGTATGTTGTTCCGGTTTTAACTATCAGCCTAACAATAAGTAGCGAAATTTTTCGTTTAAAATTAAACTCCCGCCAAGGGTGGGTACAGCAAAGCGACAAAAGAAAAAGACAAAATATAACACAAAAACTATGAACGAAGTAGTAAACATCAAGGAACTCAACGAGCGCATTGAGCGCGAAAGTGTCTTTGTCGATGCTCTGAATATGGAGATTGGCAAGGTTATCGTTGGTCAGAAACACCTGATTGACACACTGTTGATTGGTCTTCTCAGCAACGGTCACATCCTCCTGGAGGGCGTTCCCGGTCTGGCTAAGACACTCGCAATCACCACCCTGTCGCAGGCTGTCGATGCCAAATTCAGCCGCATTCAGTTCACACCCGACCTTCTCCCCGCCGATGTTATCGGTACTCTGATCTACTCGCAGAAGCAGGAGGAGTTCACAGTGAAGAAGGGCCCCGTATTTGCCAACTTTGTGCTGGCCGATGAGATCAACCGCTCTCCCGCAAAGGTGCAGAGCGCACTCCTCGAGGCGATGCAGGAGCGTCAAGTAACCATCGGCGACGAGACCTTCGCACTCCCCCGCCCCTTCCTCGTGCTGGCAACCCAAAACCCCCTGGAGCAGGAGGGTACCTATCCTCTGCCCGAGGCGCAGGTCGACCGATTTATGATGAAGGTGAAGATTACCTATCCCAAGAAGCAGGAGGAGCGCGACATTATCCGTATGAACCTCTCGGGTGCAGGTATGCCCAAGCCCAACCGCGTAATCACCCCCGACGACATCGTCAAGGCACGCGAGGTTGTGAGCGAGGTATATATGGACGAGAAGATTGAGAAGTATATCATCGACATCATCTTCGCCACCCGCGAGCCTCAGGAGTATGGCCTCGGCCACCTTGCTCCTATGATTGCCTACGGTGGTTCGCCCCGTGCAAGTATCTCGCTGGCCAAGGCATCGAAGGCTTACGCCTTTATCAAGCGCAGAGGCTATGTGATTCCTGAGGATGTGCGTGCCGTGTGCCACGATGTGTTGCGCCACCGCATCGGCCTGACCTACGAGGCAGAGGCCGAGAATATCACCACCGAGGAGATTATCACCGAGATCCTCAACGCCGTAGTGGTACCCTAAAGAACTAACCGACAGTTAGATAAACAATGAAAGAGGAGAAGAGCAGCGAGATTCTCAAACAAGTTCGCAAAATTGAGATCAAGACACGCGGATTGTCGAGCGACATCTTTGCGGGTCACTACCATAGTGCCTTCAAGGGACGCGGTATGGCTTTCAGCGAGGTGCGCGAATACCGCGTGGGCGACGATGTGCGAGATATCGATTGGAATGTCACAGCGCGCAGCAACAAGCCCCACATCAAGGTATTTGAGGAGGAGCGCGAGCTGACGATGATGCTGATGGTCGATGTGAGTGGCTCGCGTGGCTTCGGCTCGACAGAGCGCATCAAGAAGAACCTCCTCACCGAGATTGCTGCCGTGCTCGCCTTCTCGGCCTCCGAGACGGGCGACAAGGTGGGATGCATCCTGTTCAGCGACCGCATCGAGAAGTTTATCCCTCCCAAAAAGGGGCGTTCGCATATCCTGATGATCATCCGCGAGCTCATCGAGTTTACCCCCGAGAGTCGTGGCACATCGCTCGCTGAGCCGGTGCGATATCTGACCGGTGCGCTCAAAAAGCGAGGCACAGCCTTCCTTATCTCCGACTTCCTCACCACCCCCGCCGACACCACAGCCTTTGAGGAGAGCCTGCGTATCGCATCCTCCAAGCACGATATAGTCGGCATACGCCTCTACGATCCACGCGAGGCGGAACTACCCGATGTGGGAATTGTTGAGATGAAGGATGCCGAGAGTGGTGCAGGAGTATGGGTAGATACCTCCTCGCGCGCAGTGCGCGAAGAGTATACCGCTGCCTGGAACCAACGCACCGAGGAGATGGAGCGACTGCTCCGCCGCTGTCGGGTAGATGTGGCAACCGTAGCAACCAACGAGGACTATGTCAAGTCGCTCATCAAACTTTTCAAACGCCGATAAAAAGAGCATAAATGGCTAATATACTAAAACATACGCTCCGTGCGCTAATCGTTTCGGCACTGCTGTTGCTCCCGCTGCGTGTGGCTGGCACTGAACAGCAGGAGGAGGGAAACTACCCATCGGTACACATCTCTCTTGCCCCCGATTCGATTCTGATTGGCGACAGGGCAGTGATGAAGGTCGAGGTGGAGAAGGACTTTACTCAGGTGGTAAATCCTCCCCAGTTTGAGAACAACATTATTGGCAATGCGATTGAGATTCTTGCCATCGCTCCCATCGACACCGCAGAGGTGGCAACCCGTCGTCATCGCATAACCTACAACTATGTGTTGACAAGTTTTGAGGAGGGCACTTTCAGCCTCTCCAACTTCCCCGTACTCTACCTGGACAAAAACATCACCGACACCCTCTACGCACCCGAGAGCATAGCCCTCACCGTAGGCACACTCTCGGTCGACACGCTCAACACCACAATCTACGACATCAAAGCCCCCATCGAGACCCCGCTCCTATTGGGCGAGGTGCAGGGCTACATTGAATTCATATCACTCGCAGGCATTGTATTGGCAGCCATTATCTACCTGATAGCCAACCGCAAACGCAAAGAGAAAGCCGAGCTGAGCCGAGCACTCCCCACCGAGCCGCCACATCTCAAAGCGATCCGCGAGCTGGAGGCACTCCACAACCAGAAGATTTGGCAGAACAACAAGCACAAGCTCTACTACACCCGTCTGACAGATATTCTGCGCGAGTATCTCTTCGGTCGCTACGAGATCCGAGCGATGGAGATGACCTCTGACGAGATTATGGATGCGGTGAAAGAGATCACGCTGAGTGCCAAGAATTCGGGCGATCTGAACAAGATACTCCGACTTGCCGACTATGTAAAGTTCGCCAAGCACATACCCACCCCTGAGGAGAACGAGGAGGCCTACTATGCTGCCTACTACTTTGTAGAGGAGACCAAGCAGGTGGCCGAACAGATGACAGGCGAGCCTGAGGAGATGGTAGTTGACATAACCCCCGCAGCAGTCGAGGAGAAAAAGAGTGAATAGAGATGAGAAGTAGCAGACATACCTTCATTTTGCGCACCGCCCTATCTGCGGTGTTGCTCCTATGCCTCCACACCTCGCTCTCGGCACAGCTCTTCCCCGAGCGCAAGCACATACGCAGTGGCAACAAGGCATACGAGGCACTCGACTATGCCGCTGCCGAGCAGGACTATCGTCAGGCACAAATCGACACCCCCACCTCGCCGGAAGCAGCCTTCAACCTTGCCGACGCACTCTACAAACAGGAGCGATACGAGGAGGCGGAGAACACACTCAAAGCACTGAGCGAGAAGCCCGAAACCCTGACCGCAGAGCAGGCAGCCAAGGTGTATCACAACCTCGGCAACGCCCAATTCCAACAGCAGAAGCTCTCTGAGGCTCTCGAGTCATTCAAGCAGGCGCAGCGCATAAACCCCGACGATCTGGAGACGAAATACAACCTCGCCTACACCAAGAAACTCTTGGAGCAGCAGCAGAACAACGACAACCAGCAGCAACAGCAGCAGGATGACAATCAGCAGCAGGGCGGAGATAACAACCAGAATAACCAAGACCAAAATCAAGATAACAACCAGAACAACGACCAGCAAAACAACGAGGGCGACAACCCCAACGATCAGGATGGCGATGGCAAGGACGACCGTATGGAGGACACCCCGCCCCCGCCCTCGCGCGACTACGGCGACTCGCAGGTGAATCAGGCCGAGGCAGAGCAGATGCTCAACGCCGTACAGCAACAGGAGGACAAGACTCGCGAAAAAGTAAACGCACAGCAGGCAGTAACAGTCGCCCCCTCCGGCAAAAACTGGTAAGTCGCAGACTCTTTTCCATTGAGGAGTGTAGTTGGGGATCAGAAGGTAATCGCCTCCGTACTACTCTTAGTGGGGAAAGTAGTTTAACTACTAAGTCGCAGACTTCTTTCCATTGAGGAGAGTACTTGGGGATTGGAGAGTGGTTGCCTCCGTACTACTCAAAAAGAGTTTGGCCTTGTTGGCTATGGTAGCCCTTGCGGGCAATTGAAACTGAAAGAAATGGAAAAAAACTTTAATAACCCTGAATTTTTGTGGCTATTGGTGCTATTGGTGCCGATGGTGGTGCTCTACATTTTGCGCGTAAGGCGTGGTGGGGCAACGCTCACCATCTCCGACACCTCCACAGCGCGCAGATTGCCACGCACAGCGCGTTACTACCTGCGCCATCTACCTTTTGTGATGCGTGCAGCGGCAGTTGCACTTCTTATCGTTGCTCTCGCCCGTCCGCAGAGCAGCGAGCAGGGCAGCCTCACCTCCACGCAGGGTATCGACATCGTTCTGGCGATGGACATCTCGGGTAGTATGTTGGCACGCGACTTCGAGCCCGACCGTATAACTGCGGCACGCGAGGTTGCGGCAAACTTCATCGTTGACCGTCCGAACGACCGCATCGGTCTTGTGGTATTTGCGGGCGAGAGCTACACACAGAGCCCTCTGACCACCGACAAGAGCTCGCTGCTGACACTACTCGGACAGGTGCAGAGCGGTGTGATTGAGGATGGAACAGCCATCGGCAACGGCTTGGCAACGGCTGTCAACCGACTGAAAGATAGTGAGGCGAAGAGTAAGGTGACAATTCTGCTCACCGATGGTGTGAACAATAGCGGACAGATAGCACCCCTGACAGCCGCCGAGATTGCAAAAGGCTATGGCATAAAGGTTTACACGATTGGCGTGGGCACGCGTGGTCTTGCGCCCTACCCCGTATATGATATGTGGGGTCGTCTACACTTCCAGCAGATGGAGGTCGATATTGACGAGCAGGTGCTCACCGATATTGCCGACCTGACGGGTGGTAAATACTTCCGTGCGACAGACCGTAAGACTCTTGCCGAGATCTACGACGAGATTAACACCCTCGAAAAGACCAAGATAGAGACTGACGAGTTTGTAAAATATACCGAGCTCTACCGCAATTGGTTGCTTGCCGCGCTGTTGCTCCTTGTGGGCGAGGTGTTAGTGCGCAAACTGCTGCTCAAACAAATCCCCTAAAATCCTAAACCCTAATCGCAAAACCTAATCGCAAGGCCTCCCTACCTGCACACCCAAAATGTACAAAAATGTTTAGATTTGAAAATATAGAATTTCTCTACCTTCTGCTGCTGATACCGCTACTTGTCCTGCTCAATATCTGGGCTCGCAAGGAGCGTCGTCGTCGCCTGGAGCGATTTGGCAATCTCGATACCCTGCGCTCGCTGATGCCCGACGACTCGCCCCGCAGACGCACCTTCAAGTCGTTCCTCTTTCTTGCCGGCTTGTCGCTGGTCATCATCGGCTTGGCACGTCCGCAGATTGGCTCCAAACTCAAAGAGGTGGAGCGTGAAGGTATTGAGATTATGCTCGCCATCGATGTTAGTAACTCAATGCTTGCCGAGGACTTTGAGCCCAATCGTCTGGAGCGCACCAAGTATGCCGTAGGCCGTCTGTTGGAGGGTATTCAGGAGGATAAAATTGGCGTTATCATCTTTGCGGGCGATGCCTATGTTCAGCTCCCCATCACGGGCGACTATGTCACTGCGCGCAACTTCGTATCGCAGATTTCGACCACTGCCGTAAGCAAGCAGGGTACAAATATGGCAGCCGCTATCGATCTGGCAGCCAACTCCTTCTCCTCGCAGAGCGAGGGTAGCCGAGTAGTGGTGCTCATCACCGATGGCGAAAACCACGAGCAGGATGCACTTGCCTCGGCTGAGGCTGCTGCCGAGCGTGGCATCAAAATCTACACTATCGGTATCGGTACGCCAGAGGGTGCCCCCATCCGCATCGGCAACGAGTTTATCCGCGACGAGAATGGCGAGATGGTGGTGTCAAAACTCGACGAGAAGGCACTCGAGGAGATTGCTCTCACTACGGGTGGTGCCTATATTCGCGCCGACAATCGCTCGATGGGTCTGCAAGAGATTATAGAGCAGATAAATGCCACCGAGAAGTCGCAGTTCACAACCCAGATTTTCGAGGAGTTTGACGAGAAATATCAGTACTTTGTCGCTGCGGCTCTGATCCTGATCCTTCTGGAGATGGTGGTGCTGGGCAGGAAGAATCACCTGCTTGCGCGCTTCAATATATTTGCTCAGGAGAAAAAAGAGTAGCCGAAAGGGCGAGAAATACCACAAAAATTGTTATCTTTAACCCAAGAAAACTAATTATCGGGAAACAATGGCTCAGTTTGAAGTACACGGAGGTCGCCCACTCAGTGGCGAGATAGAGCCCCAAGGGGCTAAGAATGAGGCGTTGCAGGTGATCTGCGCCACGCTGCTCACAGAGGAGGAGGTGACACTGAATAATGTGCCCGAGATTGCCGATGTGTTGCACCTTATCGGTCTGCTCGAGAAGTTGGGCGTTGAGGTAAATCGCAAGAGCGAGGGGTGTTACACCTTCTGCGCCAAGGATATCGACCTCGACTATCTCCGTAGCGATGACTATCGCCGCCGTGGTGCGCGTCTGCGTGGCTCGGTAATGATACTCGGCCCGCTGTTGGCGCGCTTTGGCGTAGCCTATATCCCCAAACCTGGTGGCGATAAAATTGGTCGCCGTCGCTTGGATACACACTTCATTGGCTTTCAGAAACTTGGCGCAAAACTTAACTTCAATGCCGATGCCACCTTCTTCTCGGTGGAGGCAGAGGAGTTGCGCGGAACATATATGTTGCTCGACGAGGCTTCGGTAACAGGCACCGCTAATATCATTATGGCGGCTGTTCTGGCTAAGGGTCGCACCACAATCTACAATGCTGCGTGTGAGCCCTACATCCAGCAGCTCTGCCGTATGCTCTGCCGTATGGGTGCAAAGATTGATGGTATCGCCTCAAATTTGTTGGTGATCGATGGTGTGGAGAGCCTCGGTGGCACCTCACACACTATGTTGCCCGATATGATTGAGGTGGGTAGCTTTATCGGTCTGGCCGCTATGACCCAATCGGAGATTACCATTAAAAATGTATCATACGACAACCTAGGCATCATCCCCACGCAGTTTGCGCGAATGGGTATCCGCTTTGAGCAGAGGGGCGACGATATCTTCATCCCCAAGTGCGAACACTATGAGATTGAGAGCTTTATGGATGGCTCTATTATGACCATAGCCGATGCACCGTGGCCGGGTCTTACCCCCGACCTCCTCTCTATCTTCCTCGTGGTGGCATCGCAGGCCAAAGGCTCGGTGCTGATCCACCAGAAGATGTTCGAGAGTCGCCTATTCTTCGTCGATAAACTTATTGATATGGGCGCGCAGATTATCCTTTGCGACCCCCACCGCGCTACGGTGATTGGTCACGACCACTCGCGTCGCCTGCGCCCGACCCGTATGTCCTCGCCCGATATCCGCGCAGGTGTGGCACTGCTGATTGCCGCCCTCAATGCCGACGGTGTGAGCGTCATCCAGAATGTGGAGCAGATAGACCGAGGCTACGCTAATATCGACCTGCGCCTGAATAAGCTGGGTGCAAAAATTATCCGTACTGACGATTTTTAGAGTTTTTAGATATGGTAAAAAAAGCCGAGAGATATCCTCTCGGCTTTTTTGTGTTATATGATATTGTCTTCGCAAGAAAGCAGGGACCTAAGTTTAAGCAAAGTGATAAGGATAATAATCCTCAAATAACAAGATTTTGTATAAAACATAGACCGACCGGGTTTCACAACGCGGTCGGTCACACACCTAAAACAAAAATCAAACTAACCGAATAACCGTATCTGCACAGGATGCAGATTGATTCGGTCTTTCACTATATAGATTTGCTATATGGTCTATTTAAAGAGTCTGGGTGCGAAGTTGTAGAGGTCGTGGCGCCATACATACCAGGTGTGGCCACCGTCCATCTCGCTATACTCATACTTAACACCACACTTATCAAACACCTTCAACATAGCCTTGCCGTTCTCGTAAGCAATATCGGCGGGACCACCCTGAGTGAAGATAAGGAGTTTTGCAGTCTTGTTGAGGGTATCAACAATCTCATTGAGGCGTTTCTCGCCATCCTCGTACATCTTCTTGTCGTTGGTAAACCAACCCGAGCTCATTACATTGATATAGCCGAAGAGGTCGGGATGAGCCATAAAGGACTCCATAGTCTCCAGACCACCCATCGAGAGGCCTGCGAGTGCGCGGTTTGCCGAGTCGGTCTTCACGCGGTAGTTCTTCTCGATGTAGGGGATGATGTCGTTTGCAAGCTCGTCAACAAACTTGTCGGTTGCGATGCTGCCATCGGGCATAACAACTACCATAGGCACCATCTTACCCTCAGCCAGGAGGTTGTCGAGGATGTCGCCGGCTTTACCTACACCGGGCCACGATGCGTCGTTATCGCCACCACCGTGGATCAGGTAGAATACGGGGAGAGCGTCGGTCGAAGCGTTGTAGCCTGCGGGAGTCCATACGTGCATACGACGAGTGGTACCCATAGTCGAAGATTTATAGTAAACCTGTGCCACTGCACCGTGGGGTACATCCTTCTGCTGCCAGAACATCTCCTGGCCCTCGGGAACAATCTCAGTCACGGGCTTAATCTCGTTCAAACGGGGATATTTGGGATCGAAAACAGTGATGCCGTCAACGGTGAAGTTGTAGCGATATGCGCCTGCTGCTACATTGGGTACGGTTGCGCTCCACACACCATTCTCTGCCTTCTCAAACTTGGTGCCATAGGCTGCGATGTCGCCCGAAAGACCTACATTCTGAGCATTGGGAGCATAGATGCGGAAGGTTGCGCTGCCATCAGCGTTAGCCTCTACGGATACAAGATTTGCATTGGGATTGGGTGTTCTGCCACCACCGGGGAACTGGGCACTAAGAGTTGCACAAGTAAGCAGGAGTACTGCTAACGAAAATATTTTTTTCATTTGAATATGTTTGGTTAGTTAAAAGTCTGTTTTGTGTGCGGGGAAGAAATAGACCTTCTTCCTCCATACAAAGGTAAGTACTTACAGAGGAAAACTATTGCACATTTGTTCCGAAAACTACTACAAGTGTTCAAAAAGAGAGAGCGTCTGCCCGAATTTACCACATTGTAGAGGTTTTTCGTTGCAAACGCTCTTTTATATAGGCTCGGCAGTGCAATTTCAGAGCTGCCAACCTATCTCAACCGAGTGCTATTTGAAAATGCGCTGAGCAAAGTCGGTGAGGTAGATTCGCCAGTTACGCCAGATGTGGCCACCGCCGCTCTCCCACAACTCGTGTTCGAAGCCCATCTCGTTGAGCTGGTTGTGGTAATTGATTGCGCCCTGATATACGAAATCGGTATTACCGCAAGCGATAACATAGAGTGCATAGCCATTCTTCTGCATAGCCTGCAACTGAGGACGAGTCTCGTCGGTTACCTGACCCGATGCCGAGAAGATACCTACATAGTCGAAGGTGTTGGGATAGTCCTTCGAGATGGTGAAAGTGTGGCCACCACCCATCGACAGACCTGCTACGGCGCGTGCCGACTTCTTGTTGATGGTGCGGTAGTTAGCCTCGATGAACTTCTGAACATCCTTGAACGACTCGGGGAAGGTTGCTACACCACCGCGAGTGCCACCACCCATAGCGGGGGTATAAGCGAAGTTCTCATCCGAGTAGCCGGCAGCAGCCTCCTGTGCGGGGTTGCCGTTGGTAACAACAACGATCATAGGCTTAGCCTTGCCCTGAGCGATGAGGTTGTCGAGGATCTGAGCGTTACGACCGAGATCCATCCAGCTCTCCTCGTCGCCACCGCTACCGTGGAAGAGGTAGAATACGGGATACTTAGCCTTGCTGGTCTCATAGCCTGCGGGGGTATAAACGGTCATACGACGGGTCATACCGAGGGTAGGACTCTCATACCAGCGTTTAGCAACGGTACCGTGAGGAACCTCCTGCACCGAGTAGATATCGCCCTTATCGCCGGGGATGATGAATACATTGGTCACGGAGTTTACATCGCGAATCATATAGACATTGCTGGGATCCTTGATGGTCATACCGTCAACCACGAAATAGTAGCTGTAAAGCTCCGATGCCAGAGGCTTGGTGGTGTACTCCCATACGCCATTCACCTCGCGCATATCAACGGGCTGCGATACCTCCATAGCTCTGCCGCCAACCTCACCCATAACGGGCTCGATAAAGTCGCCACCTACCTGTACCTTAACGGCCTTGGGGGCTACAAGACGGAAAGTAACCGAGTTGTCGGGGTGAATCTCAGGAGATTTTGCACTCTGGCCTCCCCAGAGCGACTGCTGCGCGCTCAACGAGGCAACAGCGAGGAGCATTGCGCTCACAAGTGTCAAAACTTTTTTCATAGTAGTTACTCTTTTGTGTTAGTATTTGCTTGTTAAGTGGTGTCGTTATTTTTTGAAGAGGAGGGGTGCAAACTCCTTCAGGCAGATACGCCAGGTGTCCCAGGTGTGACCACCCACCTTGTCGAAATTGGTGTACTCCATTCCGAGTGCGTCAAGCGCTGCAAGCAGACGCTCGGTATTTGCATAGGCCATATCGCTCTCGCCACAGCCGATCCAATAGAGCTTGTAGCCATCGTCCTGAATAGGTTTCAGCATACCTTTCGCATCCTGCTGCTCGGTGAAGCCCATACTGAGAACGCCGATATAGTCAAACACCTCAGGATACTTTGCGGTGCAGTCGAGGGTATAGACACCACCCATCGAAAGACCTGCAATAGCACGACCCTCTTTCTTCTTGATTACGCGGTAGTGGCTCTCAATGTAGGGAACGATATCCTCCACAAGGCTCTGCACATAGGCACCACCCGAGTAGAACGAGGGATCGTCAAAGCCGCGCTGCATATGGCTCTCGGTAGGCAGAGCAGCCGCAACATCGGGCGAAGCAATCTGGTGAGGGTTAGCGTTGGGCATAACAACAATCATAGGCTCTGCTTTGCCCTCAGCAATAAGGTTGTCGAGAATCTCGCAAGCACGACCCAGCGAGGTCCAAGCATCCTCGTCGCCACCGCCACCGTGCTGCAGATAGAGAACGGGGTATTTGGTCTTCTCCATAGGGTTGTAGCCGTAGGGAGTATAGACATACATACGACGCTCAATGCCCTCGCCATAGGCAGGCGAAGGATACCACACCTTTGCGAGTGTGCCCTTCTTCTCGGTAATGGGGAGGAACTCGTGGCTCTTCTCGCCCTCGACAATCAGGATGTTGGTCACGCGCTCACCATCGCGAGCAGTCTGCAAATTCTTGGGATCGAGCACGGTAACACCATCAACCACAAAGGTATAGGTGTGGAAATCGGGAGCCACATTCTCGATTGTTGCCTCCCATACGCCCTGCGCATTCTGCACAAGATCAACGGGACGCTGCATCTCGTAAGTATTGCCCTGATACTCAATCTTCTGAACAGGGCAGAAGCTACCCGACACCTGTACGGTGCGAGCCTTAGGTGCGCTAAAGCGTACGGTTACTGTGGTGCCGTCAATCTCAGGCGAGATAACGGGAGCGCCCATCTGCCCGAACTGAGCAAAGAGGCTTGTGCAGAACAACAACGCTGCGCCGAGTAATGAAATTCGTTTCATCTGAATAGAATAGCTTTAGGTAATGTATATAAAAAACTAATTTCCAAGAGCATTGTCAGCACGACCGAGCAACTCTATCAGTCCCTTGTCGTGATTATATACCAACTCGCAATCTCCATCGTAGCCTCTACCGAGCAACATTGTCGCTCCACCCTCCGGAGTCCAGGCAGGCCATTGAGGCATAGCGGGTGACTGAGGGCTGCCGGTGTGGCAGAAGGCCGCCCACGCAGAACTCATCTTCTCCGAGAGAGCCAATGCATTCTGAGTACCACCTGTCATTGAGGCTGCCCGAGCCGTATTGCCCATCACGAAAGGTATCTCCAGCATATGGTGCGAGCGGAAAATACCATCCTCCACCGGCGACTCGAAACCGAAGAGGTACATATATATAGGTGCAGTGCCGCCCATCTCATAACGACGCTCGGCAAGGTTGAGTGCCATACGGCGGAAGTTGATATCGAGGTCATAAAGTTCGCTCGGAAAGTAGGAGGTGCGGGGATAGCTGAGGCGATACAGCTCCTCGGCCTTCGAGTAGAACGAGCCAAGTCGTGTGATTGCCATCGAATCGCGACCACGCTCGTCAAGCGACGAGAACTCGCTCTTGTAGAGGCTGGGAGTCGCCTCGTGCTTGTTCGTGCCAATCAGAATGGGGATATTCAATCCGCGACGGGGAGCCGCCACATAGGGCTGCTCGGTAATAGCCACACCATCGAGCGAGGGTGCCCAACCGAAGTAGTCTATAAGGTTGTCATCCTCCACAAAGGCGTTGCTGGTACCATCCTCAAATGCCAACTCGCGGACTCTCTCAAGTGCCTTGGCTGCCGCCTCGCGGAGTGTTGCGTGGCTAATGGTGTCGAGAGTGGAGATATTCTCGCCTGTGATACCCAACTCTTCGAGTGTAATGGATGCCAAGCGACGCGAGTACTTGCTATCCATCACCTTAAAGAGCGAGCCGCTCTCTATGATGACCTTATGGATCAACCCCTCAGTCTGCGGCATCGACATCAGTGTCAGCACCTTACCACCGCCCGTGCCCTGTCCCATAAGGATAATGTTATCGGGATTACCGCCAAAATTGGCGATATTGGCCTTAATCCAGCGCAACGCAGCAACCAGATCGAGTATGCCGGCATTTGCCGAGTGCTGATACTTCTGACCGATGAATGAGAGGTCGAGGAAGCCAAATGAGTTCAAACGGTGATTGGGAGTCACCACCACAAGATTGTGGCTGTTGGCCATATATTCGCCATCGTAGCACGACAACTCGTGGCTGTGACCGATGGTGTAGCCCGTAAAGAGATATACAAGCACGGGCTTTTTGGTATCCGGACGCATATCGCGAGTCCAGATATTCAGATTCAGGCAATCCTCATCTTTCGTACCCTCATCTACCTGATACCAATTCACCTCGCTATCTGTTCTCTCGTAGATCACCTGCGGAGGTACTGCGCCATAGGTTGTACAGTCGAGCGCGGCGTGACGCTTGGGGGCAGGCTCGGGAGCCATAAAGCGTTCGGCCTTGGCATAGGGCACTCCCTTGAACACATAGACACCCGAAGGAGTCACCTCGCCAATAATCTCACCCTCGCCGGTAGGGGCATAAACCTTCTCGCCCACAGCCTGCTGAACAGTGCCTCGACGAGCCGAATTACACGATGTAAAAAGCACAATGCACAACAGCATTGGCAGTACCACTCTAAGAGAGGGAAGGTAGTAGTATAGGGTCTTAGTTTTCATCATTACAAATTTGGGATTTTTTTCTTAATAATACTACAAGGATTTGTTCAAAAGAGAATCTATAATGGTTCAAAAGAGATATTAGAAATGTTGAACAAATGCAACAAATGTTTCAAAACGCTCCTTTTTGACCGATTTCGCCGATATTTCTTGTTATCCTCAACCAAATTTACTACTTTTACTCAGATATCAAGATACAAAACCAATGAAACAGACGATTCAGTTTTTCGCAAAGAGCGTTTTGATTGCCCCACTATTAACCCTCTTATTAGCGTTGGGAGCATGCAATGGAGTTCAGGGAGATTTTGATGATAATGAGTCTATCACGAAGAGCCCCATAAACTCTCGTATGACGGCGACGACAATCTCCAACACCACCATCAACGCCTTCTGCGAAGACTATTTTGGTTATATCTGGATAGCAACCGAGCGAGGGCTCAACAAGTATAATGGTAAAGATTTTGTTCAGTACTATCGCTCTTACGACGACCAATCGGGTCTTCTCTCGTCGCGCATCACCTGCCTCTACTCCGACTCCGACCGCAGAATGTGGATTGGTACGGTGGCCGGCATCAATCGGCTGGATGATGACGACTCCTTCATTTCATACGATATCAACACACCCGACAAGTCGGTACGCTCCATCTTTGAGGCGAAAGGTAATCAGATGTATGCCGTTACCGGCTACAATCTATGCCGTCTGAATACCGAGACCAATATATTTGAGAGCGTTCTCGATGCGACCGAGAAGTTGCAGACACAATCGGCAAGCTATATCGACTTTGTCCCTGCGGGCGACGGCAATATATGGCAAATCACTCCATCATCGGCAATTCTGATGCACGGCGCAAACCTGTCGGTAATCTGCACCCACGAGCTGAAATACGCCCCGACAGGCTCCTACATTGACGACAAGGGCAACCTCTGGCTGCTTGCCCCCGAAGGATTGCAGATTGTCAACTCCTCCCTCTCCGGTCTGATGCCCCTCCCCGCCAGCCTCGCCAAAGAGGAGGCTATGCACGGCACAATGGGACTCAGAGCCATCTATCGCTACTCGGACGAGGAGGTGATACTTGTCACAAACGACAACGATGTAGTACTCTACAACACCGTGCTCGACCGCGTTGTGACCACCGACAGCCGCAACTTCCCCTTTGCGGTACCCGACTTCTTCCGCATCACGACAATTTTTGTTGACTCGCGCGACAATGTGTGGGTTGGCTCGCAGGAGGAGGGCTTTGAGATGTTCTCCTCGTTTGAGCGTTCGTTTGTAAGTAACATCCAATTGCAAAAACTCTTCAAGGGCAAGAGCGTTGTCGGTCTACGAACCGATGCCGCAGGTAACCTCTGGTTGCTCGCGCGCCCCGACTACATCGTATTCTACAACACAACCACCCGCCAGATCCACATAGTCAACCCTGAACCCCTCTTTGACCTTCAGACACCCGCCAAAGACAATCTTATCTACTCGCTCTACATAGACTCGGGCGACAATCTTTGGTTTAACATCGACAACCGCTTGGTGAAGGCCAACTATGACGAGGACGGCAAATTGCGACGATTGGCGGACTACGATTTAGGAGGCATTGTCGATATCTCCATCACCGAGGACCACCGTGGCGGAATCTGGGCCGGAGGCTCCTCAGGAGAGATTTTCTTCCTTGAGAAGGGTGCCAAAGAGTTTAGCAGCATCCAGCTCTTCCCCGGAAAGAATCCTCGTCTGAACTCTATAATGACACTCTCCAACGGCTCTATCGTTGCGGCATTCCAATCGCAGCCCTTAAAATTGATTGAGCCGGAACTGAGACTCATTCGCGATATTGGCGACACCTCGCCCGATATGAGCAATGTGGTCAATACCTGTCTTTACGAGGACCGCGAGCACAATCTCTGGATTGGCACAAATGGTAACGGCTACTTCCGCTACAATATCACCTCCGGACAGATGGATCACAGATTGATGACCAGCGCAAGCTATGTCACCTCCATCACCGAGGACCTCTACGGCAACTGCTGGGTATCAACCCTCGACTATGTGTCAAAGTACGACCGCACGCTCGACAGCCTGCTGACACGCGCTGTAGATTACACAAACGACGGTATGGGTGGCAACCAGTTCAACTATGGTGCATCGGCAACTCTCCCCGACGGTGTGATTGCCTTTGGTGCAACCAACGGACTCACCTTCTTCAACCCTCTCGATATCACCTCCGGCTATCCTGTCCCCTCGCTCTACATCGAGCGATTGGAGGTGAACAACAACATTGTGCGCAGTTTCCAATCGCAGGATATTGTTAATCAGGATGTTATCTTCTCGCCCAAAGTAACTCTGCGCCACGACCAAACGAGTATCGGTATCGGCTTTGCAGCGCTCGACTACACGGGTCGCCTCCCCCTCAACTACCAATACCGAATGGATGGTACGGATGAGAGCTGGATCAATGTCAACGATCGTAATATGGCTTACTACTCCTCACTGCCCTCCGGCAGACACACTTTCCGTGTGCGCTTGGCAGTGGGCGACAATATCTACTCCGAGAGCGAACAGGCACTAGAGATCTTCGTGAAACGCCCTCTACTCAGTTCGGCTATTGCAATTCTCATCTATATCATCATCGGCATCTTGCTGATTATGGTATTTGTCAACCTCATCAAGCGCAGCAACCTCACCCGTATCGAGGCTGAGGTGGCGCGTCGCGACGAGGCACAACAGCGTCAGCTGAACAAGATGAATATGGACTTCTTCGCCAACATCTCGCACGAGTTCCGCACTCCGCTCACTATGATTCACGGTGCGGCAACCACCCTCTGCGATGACGACCCAGAGATCCAGCCCGACGAGCGACTCCCAAAGATCATCAAGCACAATGCCGGCCGTCTACTGCGTCTTGTGAGCCAGATGTTGGAGTTCAACAAACTTGAGAACGATGCTCTGAAATTGGAGGTCAAGCTGGTGGATGTGGTGGCTCTGACACGCCAGCTTATGGCTCTATTCGAACACGCACGCGAGCAGAAGAGGATCACCCTCTCGCTACACGCTGCCGAGGAGTCGCTGCTCGTCTATCTCGATGAGGATAAATATGAGAAGGTGCTCTGCAACCTGCTCTCCAACGCCTTGAAATTCTCCACTGCAGGTGGCGAGATTGATGTGACAATCTCAATCCCCTCGCGCGAGTGGCTCTATAAGAACTTTGGCACGATGGCCGACGGTCATGACCATATCGCTATCTCGGTGAGCGATACGGGTATCGGTATCCCCGAGGGCAAGACAGAGTCCATCTTTGGCAGATACTACTCCACACAATCGGGACAAAATATTGGTGGCACGGGCATCGGACTCTACTTCTCGCGCAAACTTGTGGAGCTGCACCACGGCGAGATCAAGGCCTTCGACCGCCTGACTATCGATGGCAAGAAGGGGGCACACTTTGCGATGATCCTCCCCCTCAACGAGAGTGCCTACCCGGAGAGCGAGCGAGCGCAGGAGAACGAGCAGTTTGTATCGGTGGATGCAGACCGCTATCTGAGCGAATATACGGTTGATACGCCCGAGCCTTCGGAGGAGGACAAGAGCAAGCCTACCGTGCTGGTTGTCGATGACGACTACGAGGTGCAGTACTATCTGAAAACACTCCTCTCGCCTCACTACAATGTGATCACACGCTTCGATGCGATGAGTGGCTACGAGGCTATCGAGAGAGTCAATCCGGCAGTGGTGATCAGCGATGTGTTGATGCTCGATGTGGATGGCTACCAGCTCTGTCGTATGGTGAAGGAGAACTTTATGATGAGCCACATCCCCTTCATTATGCTCACGGCAAAGGCTACCGTCAGCGAACAGGTTGAGGGACTGGATGCTGGTGCGGATGCCTATGTGGTCAAGCCTTTCGACCCCAAATATCTGCTGGCACTTATCAAGTCGCAACTCAGCAACCGCGACAATATCCGCAAGATGGTGGGCGAGAGCACAACGGTGGCAAAACTCGACGAGAGTCTGTTGGAGGCTCAGGATCGCAACTTCCTGAAACAGCTCTACGAGCTTATGGAGAAGGAGTTGGCGAATCCCGAGCTCAATATCAACAACATTGCTCGCGAGATGCTGATTTCGCGCACCAAGCTATACTACAAGATCAAGAACCTGACGGGCGACACTCCGACCGACTTCTTCCGCAAGTACAAACTCAATCGCGCAATGGAGCTTCTCAAAGCGGGCAACGACAAAATTGCTGTGGTGGCGGAGATGGTTGGCTACAACTCCCCGAGCTACTTCACCAAGCTCTTCAAGGAACAGTTCGGAGTGCTGCCACGCGAGTATCTACGCGACACCCGCGACTGATAAAAAACGGGTTGAGCGAAAAATGGTTGGGAATATCGACAAAATATTGTATCTTGCACTGTTTTTGAGATGCTAACGAATTAAAACTACACAATATGGACTACTCTTTGTTGCTCGGAAAATATGCCCCAGCAGTAAGCGAGAAAGAGGTTGCACGCTTGGTGGCCGCCGCTCGCAAGGAGGCTGTAAAGAACTATAATGGCGATGTCTATCGCACCTGTTTCAGCGTTATCGACCTCACCACACTCAGCGAGACCGACTCGGTACGCTCGGTGGAGAACTTTGTACGCAAGGCTGTAGAGATGCAGAAACACTTCCCCTCGATTCCCAATGTGGCTTCAATCTGCGTATTCCCCTCGTTTGTTGATGTGGTGGGTCTAGGCGTTGAGGGCAGCGATATCGCTGTGACCAGCGTAGCAGCCGGTTTCCCCGCATCGCAGACCTTTATGGAGGTGAAGATGCTGGAGGTGGCTATGGCTGTCGAGAATGGTGCCGACGAGGTGGATATCGTTATCAATGTGGGCGAGATGATCCAGGAACAGTACGATGAGATGGCAAATGAGGTTGAGATGCTCCGCAACGAGGCTGGGGAGGATACCATATTTAAGGTAATTGTTGAGAGTGGCGCACTCGAGACACCCGAACTGATTCGTCGCGCATCGCTCTTGTCGATGTTTGCAGGTGCCGACTTTGTCAAGACCTCGACCGGTAAGATCGGCGTGGCTGCTACCCCTGAGGCGGCTGTGGTTATGTGTCAGGCTATCAAGGACTACTACCAGCAGACAGGCCGTCAGGTGGGCTTCAAGGCAGCAGGCGGCATCCGCACTGCCGAGGATGCAGCACTCTACTACACCATCGTTAAGATGATTCTCGGTCCCGAGTGGCTCAACCCACGATTGTTCCGCATTGGCGCATCGTCGGTTGCCAACAGCCTGATCTCGGCTATTGAGGGCACTACCATCAAATACTTCTAAGAGAGTTTTTTGCAAGAGATAAAAATAGTGCAAGCGGAACATCATATTCCGCTTGCACTATTTTTATCTTCAGCATTTACGGCACAAAAAAAAAAGATAGCAGAACTTTCGTTCTGCTATCTTTGCTCAACTTTGTCGGGGTGACTAGATTCGAACTAGCGACAACACGCCCCCCAGACGTGTACTCTAACCGGGCTGAGCTACACCCCGAACTTTGTCGGTCGAAAACGATGGTGCGTTTTCGGAGTGCAAATATAGTAACTATTTTTATTATGCGAAATTTTTTCTCTATTTTTTTTGCTTTTTTTTACCAAAAGTGTGTTTTATGCTCTTTTTAGATACTTTTACAGAAAGATAAGATAGCGAAAATTTGATACTCTCGCAAACATTAACTATTTTCGTATCCGAAACTAATTATTTCCAAACTTAATTAAAACATTTATTGCTATGATTCTTTGGCTCCTTGGAACAATTTGCGCCATCTGGTGCGTACTCGATTTATTTAAGAAAAACATTGGTCTTCTCTGGAAACTGATTGTTGCTGTTCTCGTTCTCGGTACCAGCTGGATTGGTTTGGCTATCTACTACTTCATTGTTCGTAACAACATTGAGAAGTGGGTAAAATAGAGATTGATTGAATCTAAAAAAACAAGTTATAAAGGTTACTCTCATTGAGGGTAGCCTTTTTTGTTATCTACTCACAATCAACCACACCACTATTTACATTTAATTAACATTAAATGATTAACTTTGTAGTGTAGAATAAGAGAATTATGAGTAGAAAGAGTAATACAGGCACCACAAGGGGTGGTGCTAAAAGCAAACAGACAAAGAAGCAGAAACCACGCAACGACCGCGCTGCGCTCATTATGGAGCAGTTCCGCGCATTCCCCGGGCGTAAGTTCAGCCTCAAGACGCTCGCCTCGCAGAGCGGAGGCAACGACCGCGAGGGGCGTGTGCGCACCTTCGAGATTGTACACTCGATGGTTGCAGAGGGTGTTGTCGAGGAGCCGAGCAAGGGCAAGTTCCGCCTTGCTGCGTCGCACCTCCCCGCCTTTGAGGGCAAGGTCGATATGCTCCCTTCGGGCGACTGCTATGTTATTGTCGAGGGACTCGACAAGGATATCTTCATCTCGCGTCGCCGCACACACCGTGCTTTGGAGGGCGACACCGTGAAGGTCGTAATCACCAACCGTCGCGGCAGTGGCGACCCTGAGGGCGAGATTCTGGAGGTGCTGGTGCGCAACCCGCGCAACTATGTCGGCACAGTGGAGCTCACTCGCAGCCACGCCTTTGTGCGTGTTGACTCGCGCAAGGTGCCCGTTGATATCTTCATTCCCACCCTCCCTGCCGGTCTGCGCACAGGCGAGAAGGTTATTGTACACATAGAGGGCTGGGCAGATGATGTGCGCAACCCTGAGGGGCGTATTGTAGATTCACTCGGTATGACAGGCGACAACGATACCGAGATGCACGCCATTCTTGCCGAATATGATCTCCCCTACCGCTTCCCCGAGAAGGTCAACAAGGCTGCCGAGAAGATCAGCGACAAAATCACCGATAAGGACTATGCCGAGCGCAGGGATATGCGCGAAGTGACCACATTCACTATCGACCCTGCCGATGCTAAGGACTTTGACGACGCGCTATCTATCAGACAGTTGGAGGATGGCAAATGGGAGATTGGCGTTCACATTGCCGATGTAACACACTATGTTCGCGAGGGCTCAATCATCGAGGAGGAGGCGCGAGAGAGAGCCACCTCAGTCTATCTTGTCGATCGCACAGTACCAATGCTACCCGAGCGTCTTTCCAACGGATTGTGCTCACTCCGCCCCAATGAGGAGAAACTCGCCTTTTCGGCAATCTTTGAGATGGATAGCGAACTCAACATCACCAGCGAGTGGTTTGGTCGCACCGTGATCCTCTCCGACCGCCGTTTCACCTACGAGGAGGCACAGAAGGTCATCGAGACCGGCAAGGGCGACCTTGCAGAAGAAATACTGATACTCAACACTTTAGCTCAGAAGATGCGCAAGCAGCGTTTCTCGGCAGGTGCTGTGGCATTTGATCGCGAGGAGGCAAAATTCCACCTCGATGAGAAGGGCAAGCCGTTGGGCGTATATTTCAAGGTGCAGAAGGAGGCCAATCAGCTTATTGAGGAGTTTATGTTGCTTGCCAACCGCAAGGTGGCAGAGTTCGTGGGTCGCAAGCGCAGCAGCAATGCCCCCACCCGCACTTTTGTATATCGAATCCACGACAAGCCCGACCAGGAGAAGCTGATGCGACTCGGCCGATTTGTTACCAAGTTCGGCTATACCTTCAATACCAATCAGTTGACAGGTCACAATGTAGCCAAGCGCATCAACAAACTGATGGGCGAGATTAAGGGCAAGAGCGAGGAGAACCTCCTCTCAACCCTTGCCATCCGCACAATGGCCAAGGCGACCTACTCGACCGACAATATCGGTCACTACGGTCTTGCCTTCCCCTACTACACCCACTTCACCTCCCCCATCCGCCGCTACCCCGATATGATGGTGCATCGTCTGCTGGCGACCTACCTTGCGGGCAACGGCTCGGTGGACAAGGCGGTGATTGAGGAGTTGTGCGAGCACTCGTCGGATATGGAGGTGAGGGCTGCCGATGCTGAACGCGCCTCGGTGAAGTACAAGATGGTGGAGTTTATGGCCGATAAGATTGACTGCGAGTTCGATGGCGCAATCTCGGGCGTGACCGAGTGGGGCATATATGTGGAGCTTGACGATACCCACATCGAGGGTATGGTGTCGCTCAGGGATATGACCGACGACTACTATATGTTTGACGAGGAGGAGTATGCCGTTGTCGGCAACCGTACGGGTCGCACGCTGACCCTGGGCGACAGGGTGAGAATTGCGGTGCGCAGGGCAGACCTCTCGCGCAAGCAGCTTGACTTCGACCTGGTGGGAACTATCGACTTCCAGACGGGCGAACTCTATCGAATTGAGGCTTAAAGCGTAGCATTAACAGATAACGAGGGCAGGGTCTGACAGGCTCTGCCCTCTCACTTTTCTATCGATTTGGGCCAAAAAAAGTCTTTTATCTCCAAAAATTGATAGAAAAGATGAAAAGTATAATAAAAAATGATGATATTTGTACTCTATTAAAAGGTTAAGAGATGACTATAATTCAGTTGGAGTATCTGTTGGCGATTGTCAATTGTGGCAGTTTTTCGCAGGCATCGGAGCGTTGCTTTGTAACCCAGCCCTCGCTCAGTATGCAGATTAAGAATTTGGAGGAGGAGTTGGGCGTTATGTTGCTCGACCGCACCAAGAAGCCCATCGTTCCCACTCAGGCGGGCGAGATTGTGGTGGAGCGTGCGCGTGAAGCACTACTCGCCTACGACCGCATCAAGGAGAGTGTTGCGGAGTTGCAGGGTAGCGTCGATGGCCACCTGCGACTTGGTGTGATCCCCACCATCGCCCCCTATCTGCTCCCCCGATTCCTCAGCACCTTTGCCGAGAAATACCCAAAAGTAGAGCTGGAAATAAAAGAGTTAACCACTCCTCAGATTATCGAGGCAATGCGTCACGACGAGATTGACGCTGCGCTGCTGGCCGGCGGTACCTGCCCCGAGGATATCACCGAACAGGAGTTGTTCAGCGACCGATTCTATGTCTATGCCTCGCCCCTACACCCCCTCTATGAGCGCAGCAACGTGAGGATCGAGGATATCGACCAGCACGATCTGCTCCTCCTCTCGGACGGCCACTGTCTGAAGGATCAGATTCTGGAACTCTGCGGCACAACCCGCCGTCAGGCACCCTATTTCTTTGAGAGTGGTTCGCTCGAAACACTTATGAGGGTGGTTGATATCTCGCCTGCAATTACCATTGTGCCCGAGATGGCTGTTGAGTATATCCCCGCCGAGCGTCGCGACCGCATCAAGACTCTTGCCAAGGGTGCCACCTCGCGCAAGATTGCCATCGCCATCAGACGAACATACGCTAAGAGCTCTATAATCAACGCCTTGCGCGAAGTGATACTCTCAACTGCCCCTGCGGTGAACGCACTATAATGGAGAGATGTTTGTATATATAATAGGTATCGCATAGGGAAATTGGGAAAAACCAACCAAATGTTGTACCTTTGTATGTTTTTCGCCCCGCACACAAGGCGCGAGAATAGCAAGATAACAGAAAGAAAAACTGACAATTGAAAAAATAGATGGAACAAAAATTGGTAGAAACAATCGTATCGGCAATTGCCGACAAAAAAGGTAAAAATATCGTATCGCTCGACCTCACAGGCTTTGAGGGTGCAATCAGCGATCACTTTGTAATCTGTCACGCCACATCGACCACTCAGGTTGCGGCTATCGCTGACGGCATTGAGGAGAAGGTGTTTGAGGTTCACAAGGAGTGGCCTCGTCGCATCGAGGGTATGAATAATGCTGTATGGGTGGCAGTTGACTATATCGAGGTGATGGTACACATCTTCCTTGATGAGATGCGCGACTACTACAAGCTCGAGCAGCTCTGGGCAGATGCCCCCGCAACCCGCTACGAGAGCGAGGAGTAATTTTTTTTAGAAATTAAGCAATGAACGAGAACAAAAATATAAACAACAGACAAAATCCTCCCAGACCTCAGGGTCGCCCCCCTATGAAACCAAGCCGTAGTTGGTATTGGATCTATATTGCCGTGCTGACTGCGATTTTCGCAATCTCAATCTTCGGCGCCAAGGAGCAGATTATCCCCACCAATTGGAATGCTGTGGAGCAGATGATTGGCTCAGGCAGCGTGGAGAAAATTGTGGTGGTCAACAAGGATGTGGCAGAGGTACACCTCACCAAAGAGGCTGTGGATGAGTTGCGTTCGCACGAGGAGTACAAATATCTCCCCCGTGCCGGTGCGCAGTATAAGTTCAATATCGGCTCTGTTGACTCTTTCCGCGAAGACCTCGACGAGGCGCAGGAGGCAAACAATACCGTCATTCCGCTCACCTATGAGAATCGTCGCAACCCCTGGTCGGACTTCTTCACAGGAGTCTTCCCCTACCTGCTGATGATTGGCTTCCTATTCTTCATTATGCGTAGCATTTCGCGTGGTGCAGGAGGCGGCGGTGGCCAGAACGGTGTGTTCAATGTGGGCAAGGCAAAGGCTCAGGTATTTGACAAGGATAGTCAGAACAAGGTGACTTTCAAGGATGTAGCAGGTCTTGCCGAGGCAAAGGTAGAGATTATGGAGATTGTGGATTTCCTCCGCAAGCCCGAAAAATACAAAGAACTTGGAGGTAAAATTCCTAAGGGTGCACTCCTGGTAGGCCCTCCCGGAACGGGTAAGACCCTGCTTGCCAAGGCTGTGGCAGGTGAGGCAAATGTGCCTTTCTTCTCGATCAGCGGCTCGGACTTCGTGGAGATGTTCGTGGGCGTGGGCGCTTCGCGAGTGAGAGATCTCTTCCAGCAGGCAAAGGCGAAAGCTCCATGCATCGTCTTTATCGACGAGATTGACGCTATTGGTCGTGCGCGTGGCAAGAACACCGGTTTCTCGGGCAACGACGAGCGCGAAAACACTCTTAATCAGTTGCTTACCGAGATGGATGGCTTCGGCACCAACTCGGGCGTCATAGTACTCGCAGCAACCAACCGTGCCGATATTCTCGACAAGGCATTGATGCGTGCAGGTCGTTTCGACCGTCAGATTGATGTTGGTTTGCCCGAGCTTTTGGAGCGTGAGGAGATTTTCAATGTCCACCTCAAACCGCTCAAACTCGCCCCGGGCCTTGACCGCACCTTCCTTGCAAAGCAGACCCCCGGTTTCTCGGGCGCAGATATTGCCAATGTCTGCAACGAGGCAGCACTCATCGCAGCTCGCCACGACAAGCCCTACATCGAGAAAGAGGACTTTGTCGCTGCTGTCGACAGAATTATCGGCGGTTTGGAGAAGCGCAACAAGATAATCACCCCTGAGGAGCGTCGCACCATTGCATATCACGAGGCGGGTCACGCTGGCGTTAGTTGGGTGCTCGAACACGCAAGTCCGCTGATTAAGGTGACCATTATCCCTCGCGGCAAGGCACTCGGTGCAGCGTGGTATCTCCCTGAGGAGCGACAGATCACCACCCGTGAGCAGCTCTTGGAGGAGATGGCTGCAACCCTTGCAGGTCGCGTATCGGAGCAGTTCCACTTCGGCACTATCTCCACAGGCGCACTTAACGACTTGGAGCGCGTCACCAAGCAGGCATACTCGATGGTGGCATACCTCGGTATGAGCGACAAGGTGGGTAACCTGAGCTACTACGACTCAACAGGTCAGAGTGATATGGCATTCACCAAACCTTATAGCGAGCAGACTGCCCAGCAGATTGACAAAGAGGTGCGCGAGCTGATTGATGGCGCATACGAGCTGGCCGAGAAGACTATCAAGAAATATAGCAAGCAGATTGCCGAGCTTGCAGAGTTGCTGCTCGAGAAGGAGGTTGTATTCTCCGACGACGTGGAGCGCATCTTCGGCAAGCGCATCAAGGATATCAAGCGTGAGCAGGCTGAGGCCGAGAAGAAGGCACAGCAGGCTGAGGCTGAGCAGAGTGCTGAGCAGACAACCGAAGAACAAGAGAGCGTAGTATCCTACAACCTCACCTCGTCGGAGAGCGAGGCAGAGGCTAAGAACACCGAACAAAGCAACGAATAAAAACCCGCAAAAAGGAAGAGTATGAGCCAGAAAGGAGAAGCCCCAAAGAAGAGAAACGAATTTATCACCCGCACCCTCAGTGGCGCAGTGCTGCTGGCGGTAGTGCTTGGCTGTCTGATGTTTGGCAAGGCAACATTCCTGTTGCTCCTGCTCATCATCGGTCTTGGCTCGCAGGTAGAGTTCCTCGGCATCAGCCGTCAGGCGGGCGTTGAGCCGAGCCGTCTGTTGCCTCTCGCTATTGGCGCGCTGGTGATTTGTGGTGCATTTTTCAGCTCGGCCGAGCTTCTTCTTCTCGCCATTGGTGGTTGCTTCCTGCTCTTTGTGCTTGAACTCTACCGTGGCAGCACCACTCCGCTCGGTAATATTGCCACCTCGCTGATGAGCGTATTCTACACCGCAATCCCAATGGCGGCACTCGCCCTTATCGGACTTCGTGACGGCGAGTACGACTACCGTACTGTGCTGGCAATCATCGCGATAACTTGGATTAACGACATCTTCGCCTACATTGTGGGTGTTACGATGGGTCGTCATCGTCTTTTCGAGCGCATCTCACCCAAGAAGTCGTGGGAGGGATTCTTCGGAGGCCTCCTCTTTGCTACGGCTGCTGCTGTGGCGGTGGGCGCGATGCTTGGCGAGAGTCTGCTCCTGTGGGGCGGTGTTGGTATAGTGGTTGTTGTGGCCGCTGTGCTGGGCGACCTTGTAGAGTCAATGTTCAAACGCTCGGTAGGCGTTAAGGACTCGGGAGCACTCATCCCCGGCCACGGAGGTATGCTCGACAGATTTGATGCACTCCTCTTTGCTGCGCCCTTTGTCCTCTTCTACCTCACAATCGTAACCCTGTAACCTAACCCTAACCCTATACCCAAACCTAAAAACCTATGAAAATCAACAGAGAGGGATACCCTACAATCTTCTGTGTGGCTCTGCCACTGATAGTTATACTTATTGCACTCACCTTTTGCACCATTTGTTTCGATTGGTCGTGGTGGGTAGTAGGCATTGTAGATGCAGGCCTTGCCTACCTTATCTTCACCATCTTCTGGTTCTTCCGCGAGCCCAAGCGACCCCACTTGCAGGAGGAGGGGGCGGTCTTCTCGCCCGCTGATGGCGAGGTAGTTGTAGTCGAGGAGGTCGAGGAGAAGGAATACTTTGGCGACAAGCGCATACAGGTCTCGGTCTTTATGTCGGTCACCAATGTACACATAAATTGGTTCCCCATCGGTGGCCGAATCGCTTACAGCAAGTACCACCCGGAGCGTTCCGCGTGGCTTGGCACCCCAAGTCGTCGGAGGAGAACGAGCGTATGAGTGTGGTTGTCGAGGGTAGCCGTGGCGCAATCCTCTATCGTCAGATTGCAGGCTTCGTGGCTCGCCGAATCGTCAGCTACGCCACCGAGGTAGGCAAAGAGGTGGAGCAGAACAGCAAGTGCGGCTTTATCAAGTTTGGCTCGCGCGTGGATATCTTCCTCCCCCTTGGCAGTAAGATAGATGTAGCTCTGGGCGACAAAGTAACCGGCTCACAGACCATCCTTGCCCACCTGCCCGAGAGCAAATAGCCACCCCACCCCCATACCATATTGCAAACCGTAAATTGAACAAAAGATATGGATCAGTCGATGAATCATAGGAGTGACACCAACAAACTCGCCCGCTATATTTTGGTGATAGCGGCGGTGGCTGTGGTATTGTCGTTGGTGTGGTATTTTGTTGATATTGTGGCCTATATACTCGTTGCTGCCGTTATTGCCGTGATGAGCCAGCCGATTGCCGACCGTCTGCGTCGTCTGCGCATCCGAAAGTTCCAACTGCCCACTTGGGCGGTGGCACTGCTCACCGTTCTCATTGATTGGGGTGTGATTGTCCTCTTCTTCGGGTTGTTTATCCCCCTTATCGCAGGCAAGGTAAGTCAGTTGGCAAATATCGACCTCAACATACTCATCGGCTCCTACGAATCGGAACTCGCTCGTCTTGAAGCAGCTGTGCGCGACTACTTCTCCATTGAGAGTGACTGGTCGCTCTCTTCGGCACTTGTCGGAGAGTTGTCGACACTGGTGGATTGGAGTCAGATTAACAACATTCTCTCCTCGACAGTATCCTTTGTCGGCAGCGCGGTGATTGCCCTCTTTTCGGTAACATTTATCACCTTCTACTTCCTGAAGGAGGAGGGCTTGTTCGCCAAGATGATCTATGCGCTGACACCCAACAAGTATATGGATAATATCCGTCGCGCTCTGTCGTCGGTCACCAATCTGCTCACCCGCTACTTTGTTGGCATACTCTGCGAGTCAACTCTGATGATGCTGATCGTATCCTCTATTTTGTTGCTCTTCGGATTCAGTGCCTCCGACGCCTTCTTCTCGGGCATTGTGGTCGGTGTGCTCAATGTGATACCCTATGTTGGCCCGTGGATTGGTTTTGCCATCTGCGCTATCGCCTCGGTAACCTTCACTGCGGCTTCGTGGAGCGTTGTGGCGGTGCTGGCTATAGTGGCAGGTGCTATTGCCACCGCACAGATGATCGACAACTTTGTCCTGCAACCTATGCTCTACTCAAAGCAGGTGAACGCACACCCGCTGGAGATTTTTATCGTGATTCTGATTGCAGGCCATGTTGGCGGTGTGCTCGGTATGCTCTTGGCAATCCCCTCCTACAATGTAATTCGCGTATTTGCCAAGGAGTTTCTCTATAACTTCAAGTTAGTCAGAGAGTTGACAGATAATTTATAACATTGATATACAGACAAAAAAGGCATCACCCAGAAAGTGATGCCTTTTTTTGTTACTCTCCGAGAGTGACCGTTATCAGATCCTCCGGTGCAAGATATCTTTGCGCCAGAGCAAGGACTCGCTCCGGAGTTATCGCCTTGACCTCCTGCACCATACGCGCGGTATATTCATTCGTAACACCATTCTGGATATTCTCAATCGTCACATCAGCAATACCGAACGGACCGTCCAGAATGCGCATCATCTCGCCAAAGATTATCTTCTTCACGATTGCAAGCTCCTCATCGCTGACAGGCTCGGTGCGCAGTCGCTCCACCTCCCACATAATCTGGCGAACAGCATCCTCAGCAACCTCGCCACCCACCTCGGTAGAGATAGCCAGATAGCCCGCCTCGTCGAAGTTGACCACACCGCAGTATGCACCGTATGTGTAGCCGTGCTCCTCGCGCAAGTTCTGGATCAGGCGCGAGCCGAAGTAGCCGCCCAGCAGCGTAGCCACCACCTGCATACCGATAAAGTCCTCGTGGCCTCTCGGAAAGAGGAGTCTGCCGATACGGACAGAGGTCTGCACCGTACCCTCAAAGTGCTTGTGCATAGAGCCTTCGCTCTGCGGAGATGGTATTGTGCGGGTAGGCTTTACGGAGGGTGCAGGGAGTCCGTCTGCAATCCTCAGCAACGCACTCAGAGCCTCGCTACCGACATTGCCACTCGCCACCACAAAGGTACCCTCAGAGGTGTAGTTGCTCTGGTAGAACTCCACAATCTGTTCTCTTGTCAGACCGTCATATACCTCTGCCGCATAACCACGACCGTAAGGGTGTTCCGAGCCAAAGAGTCGGCGCGCAAATAGTTCGCGCACGCAGAAATCGGGCTTGCTGCGCTCCACGATAAGGCGTTGGCGACGCTTGGTGCGGTAGATCTCAACCTCCTCCTCAGGGAAGGTGGGTGTGAGCAGAATCTCCTCCGCCAGCGCAAGGGTCTGGGGCAGGAATTTCAGCAGAGTGCAGAACGAGATCACCGCCGCATCTCTATCCACGCTCACATCGTACCACGAGCCATAGAAGTCGAGTGCCTCGGCAAGCTCGTGTGCAGAGTGGCTCGGCGAACCTGCCGAGAGGAGATTTGCCGTTGCTGCCGCACAGAAAGGGTGCTTCTGCCACGAAGTGCCGGCATGGAAGACAAAACTAAACCTCAACACCTCCTGCTTGGAGCAGTCGAGGGCATAGACCGGAACACCATTGCCCGCAGTATGACGCTCAGCAAGGGTTATATCTATCGTATCAGGAAGAACTACCTTTGGCAGCTCCTTAATATCTTCTTTTCTCATTGCTTGCTACGGATTACAAGTGTAGTACTCTGGTCGCGGCGGAAGAATTTCTGCGCAAAATCCATAATCTCCTCAGGGGTGATCGAGTTATAGATCGCCACCTCGCCATTGAGCAGATCCATATCGCCCAACATAGCGTAGTAGCTGAGATTCATCGCCTTATTCATCACATTGAGCTCGCCAAAGAGGATGTTCGCCTCAAATTTGTTGCGCACCTTTTCAAGCTCCTTCTCCCCCACCGGCTCGGTGGCAAAGAGGAGCAACTCGCGCCATACAGCAGCCTCCGCCTCCTCGATAGTCACCCCGGGGTTGAGCTGGCCGATAGCGATAAAGAGGCCACCATCCACCTCGCCTGTGATATAGGCATTGGTCGAGGAGAAAATCTGCTGCTCCTTCACCAAACGCTGGTAAAATCTGGCCGACTCGCCACCCGCCATCAGATCGGTGAGCAGGTCGCAGAGGTAGTGGCAACGGCTGTTGCGGTGCTCCATACGGAGTGCAATCGTTATCTGGTCGGCAGGCACCGCACGCTCCACCTCCAATCTGCGGGGCGCACTCTGCACAGGCTCAGCCTCTGGTACAAAGAGTGGCGCAGGGGTCGAGGAGATATCGCCAAACCACTCCTCAGCCATTGCAACCATCTCATCCTCAGGGATATCTGCCGAGAGGGAGAGAATAGCATTTGAGGGCTGGTAGAAGCGGTCGTAGAAGGCACGCACCTCGTCGAGTGATGCAGCGCGTATGTGGTCGGGCGAAAGTCCGATGGTTGCCCAGCGATAGTGGCTCTTCTGATAGGCCTCACCACGCAGGAGCATCCATTGGTCGCCGTAGGGCTGATTCAGATAACGCTGGTTGAACTCCTCAACCACCACACTCTTCTCGGCAGTGAGTGCCTCGGGCGAGATGTCGAGCCCCGTCATACGGTCAGCCTCCAAGTAGAGGGCGGTGGCTATGTTCTCGCGCGGGAGGGTGATGTAGAAGTTGGTGTAGTCGGCAGTTGTGTAGGCGTTATTCTCGCCACACGCTGCCTGTACGGGTGCATCGAAGTCGGGCACACGCTCCGTACCTCGGAACATCAGGTGCTCAAAGAGATGAGCAAACCCCGTGCGCTCGGGGCTCTCGTGCTTGGAGCCGACGCGATAGAGGAGGTTTACGGCCGCCATCTTCGAGGCCTGGTCGCGGTTGACCACAACCTCCAACCCATTGGACAATATTTTTGACCTATATTCTATCATTTTTTACAGTTTTGTACATTTTAATGCATATCGGATTCGGAATGTTGGGCAGTATGATTTAGCCAAAAATTGTCGCTAAAAAAAACTCATCAACTCTCCGACTCACAACCCACAAAAATACCAAATAATTGGAAAATCACCAACGGAGCCACTCCAAAGTGGCGGGAGGGCAATATCGGATGGCGAAAAAAATCGGGCGCGAGATTTGATAGTTTAGCAAAAATATGTACCTTTGTATGGTGAGTATTAGGCTGTTAGCAGAATAACAATAATGTTTTGCAACGCAACCCATACCCTTTCCAATTGAAAATTAAGTATATAAATCTATACACAAAAACAAACACAAATGGAAAACAAGAAATTTATCACTTGTGATGGTAACTACGCTGCTGCCTACATTGCCTATATGTTCAGCGAAGTAGCTGCTATCTACCCCATCACCCCCTCGTCGACAATGGCTGAGTTGGTTGATGAGTGGTCGGCTGCCGGTCAGAAAAATATGTTCGGCGAGCAAGTAAAGGTTATCGAGATGCAGTCCGAGGCAGGTGCGGCTGGTGCCCTCCACGGCTCGTTGCAGTCCGGTGCACTTACCACCACCTTCACCGCTTCGCAGGGTCTGCTGCTGATGATCCCCAATATGTACAAGATTGCAGGCGAATTGCTCCCCGCCGTGTTCCACGTTTCGGCACGCGCACTCGCATCGCACGCACTCTCGATCTTTGGCGACCATCAGGATGTTATGGCAGTTCGCCAGACCGGTTTCGCTATGCTGGCTACCGGTAGTGTTCAGGAGGTTATGGACTTGGCAGGTGTTGCTCACTTGGTGGCTATCAAGTCGCGCGTACCCTTCGTTCACTTCTTCGATGGTTTCCGTACTTCGCACGAGATCCAGAAGGTTGAGCAGATGGATCGCGACGCTCTGGTTGCTCTCCTCGACAAGGAGGCTCTCGCAGGCTTCCGCGCTCGCGGTCTGAACCCCGAGCACCCCGTAACTCGCGGTACTGCACAGAACCCCGATATCTACTTCCAGGCTCGCGAGGCTTGCAACAGCTACTACGACGCAGTTCCCGATATGGTTGCTGAGGCTATGGAGCAGATCAGCAAGATTACCGGTCGTGAGTACAAGCCCTTCACCTACTACGGTGCACCCGATGCAGAGAATATCGTAGTGGCTATGGGTTCGGTAACCGAGACTTTGAAGGAGACCGTTGATTACCTGATGGCTCAGGGTCAGAAGGTGGGTGTTGTAAGCGTACACCTCTATCGTCCCTTCTCGGTTAAGTATCTTGGCGCAGTTCTGCCCGAGACTACCAAGCGTATCTGCGTACTCGACCGCACCAAAGAGCCCGGAGCAAATGGTGATCCCCTCTATATGGACATCGTTGAGGCATTTGCAAACTGCAAGGATATTCCCGCAGATAAGAAGCCTCTGATTATCGGTGGCCGCTATGGTCTGTCGTCGAAGGATACTACCCCCGCACAGATGTTGGCAGTATTCGAGAACCTCGCTGCAGCTGAGCCTAAGAATCAGTTCACCGTAGGTATCGTTGATGATGTTACCTTCCGTTCGCTCCCCGTAGGCGAGGAGGTTTCGACCGCAAAGCCCGGCACTTTCGAGGCTGTATTCTTCGGTCTGGGTGCTGATGGTACCGTAGGTGCTAACAAGAACTCGATTAAGATTATCGGTGAGACTACCAATAAGTATTGCCAGGCATACTTCTCGTACGACTCGAAGAAGTCGGGCGGTTACACCTCGTCGCACTTGCGCTTTGGTGATAACCCCATCACCTCGCCCTACTTGGTGACCACTCCCGACTTTGTGGCTTGCCATGTTCCCTCGTATGTTGACAAGTATGATGTATTGAAGGGTCTCAAGAAGGGTGGCTCGTTCCTCTTGAACAGCATCCACGATGCTGAGGGTATCAAGGAAACTCTGCCCGACCATATGAAGGTCTATCTGGCTAAGAACAACATTAAGTTCTACATCATCAACGCAACCAAGATTGCATCGGAGATTGGTCTGGGCAACCGCACCAATACCATTATGCAGTCGGCATTCTTCAAGATTGCAAATGTTATCCCCTTCGACAAGGCTGTTGAGGAGATGAAGCGATTCATCTACAAGAGCTACGGCAAGAAGGGTGAGGATATCGTAAATATGAACTACGCTGCTGTGGATAAGGGCGCTGAGGTTATCGAGGTGGCTGTTCCCGCAGAGTGGGCTGACATTGAGGTTAAGGAGGCAGTGGCTGCCGAGGATAACGGCAAGCCCGCATTCGTTAAGAATGTTGTTGAGCCTATCAACGCACTCAAAGGCGACCTGCTCCCCGTAAGCACCTTCGTTGGTCGCGAGGACGGTACTTGGGACAATGGTACTGCTGCTTGGGAGAAGCGCGGTATTGCAAGTTCGGTACCCGAGTGGCAGGTTGATACCTGTATCCAGTGTAACCAGTGTTCGTATGTCTGCCCCCACGCAGCTATTCGTCCCTTCCTCTTGACCGATGAGGAGGCTGAGGCTATGGGCGCACCCACCAAGCAGGGCTTGGCAGCAACCAAGGCTTACAAGTTCCGTATGCAGGTATCGCCTCTGGATTGTACCGGTTGCGGTAACTGCGCTGATGTCTGCCCCACTCCCAACAAGTCGCTCGTTATGAAGCCTCTTGAGAGCCAGATGGGCGAGCAGGAGAATTGGAAGTATCTGACCGAGAAGGTCGGCTATCGCGACCAGGTGATGGACAAGAGCAAGACAGTTAAGGGCAGCCAGTTCGCACAGCCCCTGTTCGAGTTCTCGGGTGCCTGCGCAGGTTGCGGTGAGACTCCCTATATCAAGACTCTGACTCAGCTCTTTGGCGACAAGATGATGGTTGCCAATGCAACAGGCTGTACCTCGATTTATAGTGGCTCGGCTCCCTCGACTCCCTACTGCACCAACGCTAAGGGTCAGGGTCCCGCTTGGGCTAACTCGCTCTTCGAGGACAACGCCGAGTTCGGTTTGGGTATGCACCTCGGTATGGAGAAACTCCGTAACAAGGTTCAGGACTTGATGGAGAAGGCTATTGCTGAGTGCAACTGCTGCTCCGACGAGTTGAAGGGCGTTATGAAGGAGTGGATCGAGCAGCGCGGTAGCAGCGCAGGTAGCGAGGAGGTTAGTGCACGCCTCGTGCCTATGTTGGAGGCTTGTGGCTGCGACACCTGCAAGGAGTTGCTCGCTATGAAGGATCTCTTCGTGAAGAAGAGTCAGTGGATTATCGGTGGTGACGGTTGGGGCTACGATATCGGCTTCGGTGGTGTTGATCACGTGCTGGCATCGGGCGAGGATGTGAACATCCTGATTATCGACACTGAGGTATATTCGAATACCGGTGGTCAGTCGTCGAAGGCTACCCCCGTTGGCGCAGTTGCCAAGTTCGCATCGGCAGGTAAGCGCATCCGCAAGAAGGATATCGGTGCTATCGCAATGACCTATGGTTATGTATATGTTGCTCAGGTATCGGTTGGCGCAAGCCAGAACCAGCTGCTCAGCGTATTGCGCGAGGCAGAGGCATATCCCGGTCCTTCGTTGGTTATCGCATACGCTCCCTGTATCAACCACGGCATCAAGGGCGGTATGACCCGCACCCAGAGCGTGGGTAAGGCTGCTGTTGAGTGCGGTTACTGGCACTTGTGGCACTACAATCCTATGTTGGAGGCTGAGGGCAAGAATCCCTTCGTGCTCGACTCGAAGGAGCCCGACTGGAGCAAGTTCCAGGCATTCCTCAACAAGGAGGTACGCTACACCTCGCTTATGAAGGCATTCCCTGCTGAGGCTGAGGAGCTCTTCAAGGCAGCTGAGGAGAATGCGAAGTATCGCTACAACTCGTATGTTCGTCGTACCAAAATGGAGTACTAACAGAACATCTGACTGATAACTATTCTTGCGAGGCCATCCAAACATACTTCATCGTATGTGAGGGTGGCCTCGCTATTTGAAGGGCAGTGAGCTGCGAAGGAACGGGAAAAATCCCGACTTGCTCTTACGGAACAAAATAGTAAAATACGACGATTTGGACTTGGGCGACTATATTCTGTATTGCTATTTTGTATATCTCGGAACAAAAACCTATATTTGTATGAATGATTTTTTATCAAACCATTAACCACAAACATTTATGAACACATTAAAATCTATTCTCGTTGCGTTGGCACTGACCGTAGCAGCGACAGCAAGTGCTCAGACACTTAAAATGGAGCCTCAGGTTGTAGGTATCACCACTTACGAGGCTTCGACCGCAGTTAACCTCGTGGTAGTTAAGCCCGAGATTAAACTTGACAATGTTGATCCTTCGATTCTTACAGTAAACACTAACGGCACCGAGCGTACCGTTCAGACAGTATATCCTTCGGACGCAAGAGGTGCTTTCAACCCTGAGGGTGAGTATCTCGCACTTGGTCTTGCAAAGGCTAACGGTCGCGGTCTGGGTCTTTCGGTAGGCTCCGGCATTTGGAGAGATAAGTACACCGTTAAGGTGGGTCTGAAAGAGGGTAAGACTCTGAAAGTAGGCAAGCAGAAATATACCGCTATCGAGTGCGAGACCGACAAGGCTCTCACCGATTTCGTTTCGGAGGCTGACTATTTCAACAAGGGTACCTTTACCGGTAAATATACCGGTCAGCCCGGTGATGTAACCCTCACCTATGCATCGTACGAGCCCTGGTCGCTCAAGGGTGATGGCGTTGCCAATCCTCTGGTGATCTGGTTGCACGGTGGTGGCGAAGGTGGTATCGATGTATCGATCACCCTGCTCGGCAACGAGGTTGTATCGCTCATCCGTCCCGAGATTCAGTCGCACTTCACCACTGAGGGTGGCGCAGGTGGCGCATATGTTCTCTCGATCCAGTGCCCCACTATGTGGATGGGTACCTCGAAGGGCTTTGGTCACGGTGAGTATCCTTCGCTCTATGCTGATGTCCTCAAGTCGTGCATCGACGAGTTCGTAGCAACTCACCCCGATATTGACCCCAACCGTATCTACCTCGGTGGTTGCTCGAATGGTGGCTATATGACTATGCATATGTTGATGCGCAATCCTCGCTACTTCGCAGCTGCATATCCTACCTGCCAGGCTTACCTGGACGAGAACATCTCGGATAACGATATCAAGTTGCTCGCTGAGGAGAACATCTGGTTCGTTCAGTCGTACGACGATACTACCGTAGATCCTAAGACCCACTGCATCCCCACCTTCCAGCGTCTGATGAAGGCAGGTGCTAAGAACGTTTGGATGTCGATGTTTGAGAATGTACAGGGTATGGATACCCCCGGTCAGCGCATTATGGGTCACTTCTCGTGGTGCTATGTATTCAACGATGCTGTGACTATGTCGCAGGAGCAGAGCGAGGGCGATGTTAAGCCTAACAACAACGGTGGTGGTACCGTTGCTCCTCAGGGTTACGCAAACCTCTTCGAGTGGATGAACGCTCAGGTTCTCACCGCTCCCGAGGCTGCACCTCAGCAGCAGGGCAGAAGATAATCTGAACTTCTGAAAAATAAAACGAGAGTATCTTCGGGTACTCTCGTTTTATTTTTAGGGAGGAAGAGAGGAATTGACGGGAGTTTAAAGAATTTTGGGAAATATGGGAGTGATGAGAATAATGAGAACGTTGCGATTAAGCGAGAGCAGAGGCTGCTTGCAGGCTATGCCGAGCATGAGCAACGAAAAGACTGCGAAGCAGGATTAATAATGGGAATTATGGGATAACCGTTTAGACTTTTTTTGCAATAGTTAAGTTTTTCGGGTTTAGGGAATACCCTCGTAGAGGGTACAAATAAAAGAGAGATATGGGACTGTCAAACTTGTTTGAACAGAACATATCTCTCTGTTATTTGTAGTTGCTGCAAGGCAACCGCTAAACGCGCAAACTAAATAGTACAAAAGTTTTTTGGTGCCGCTTTTTTACAAAAAAGGGGCGAAAAGCTTTTTACAAAAAGCAGCTGAAACTTAGCTTAACGAGATGTCTGTTGTGTCGGGCGAAAGGACGGGCATCTCAGGCTCGAGCAGGATTTGCAGTCCGACAATCTGGAGTAGTGCGGCTGCAGCCTCGGCCACTGAGGGGTAGGTCGAGGAGAGTATTATGGGGAAGTTCCAATCTATGGATATCATATTTATGCCCTGCACCACTGTTGCTGCGAGTGCCGACGAGGCTGTGGGATCGGTGTTGCTGAGAACAAGGAGTCCATCCACATCGGTATATTCGGCAAAGAAGCGCGCACCGAGCACGAGTTCCATCTCACCGGGCACTTTGTGTACGACCATATCCTCATCGGTGCAGCCGAGTGTGCGCAGGAGGGCTACGGCCTCGCCAATGCGTGGCTCGTCACCTGCGGTGGCTACAATACCAATACGCAGGCTATCGGAGCGTCCTTCAAACTCTTTTCTTTGTTTAATCTTCATCGGTTATTGTCAATTAAAAAAGGGGTTACTCTTTAAGCAACCCCTTGTCTTGTTTGATTTGTACGCGATTACTGGATAGTACCGATGTACTTCTCGATGTCGCGTGCTTCGAGGCTTGCGCTGTAGCTGTCGAGGATGGTGCGGTATGCCTTAAGTGCGCCTGCCTTGTCACCCTGTGCCTCGTAGATACCACCAAGCTTCTTGAGGTAGTAGGGAGCGGTCAACGAGTTGTTCGATGCCTCTACTGCCTTGTTATAGAAGTCAGCACCCTTCTTGAGGTCGCCCTTCTCTACATAGATGTCGCCCTGCAAACCGAGGTTCTGTGCGTTGATAATCTCAGCAGCTGCGCCCTTAGCGGGTTTGTACTGTGCGAGGAATGCGAGTGCACCATCAAGATCGCCACCCTTTACTGCACATACACCTGCATAGTGTGCTGCCAAACGACCCTGAGGGGTGTTGCCGTAGGTCTTTGCCACCTCTGCGAAACCCATATTGTTGCCATCGCCATTGAGTGCGGTAGCAAAATCGTCTTGCGCGAAGAGCTGCTCTGCTACATACATAGCCTCAGCTGCCTTCTCCTGACGGGGCATCACGTGGAGATATCTGTAACCGAAGAAACCACCTACCAATACAACTACTACTGCAAGTGCGATAAGCATATTCTTGCCATTCTCTTGGAGGAAACGCTCGGTGTTGCTCAGTGCATTCTCAATTGCCTGCTCAGGTGCAAGCTCATTTACATTTTTCTTTGTTGCCATTTTCAGTTTTCGTTAATTTTTCGCAAAAATACATCTTTTTTATCAAACAGCACAATTCAAACAATAATTATTTCTCTTTTTCTTGACAAATTTTGTATCTTTGAGAATGTAATTTTATTTGTTGTGGGGTTTGTGGGCCATAAAGTGACTATCCGCACACCCTCCTACGGGTTTTTCTCCCCACAACCAACACAGACAAAAATGTATTTAAGGCGATTATCTATACTTAATTATAAAAATATTCGCGAGGCAGAGGTGGATCTCTCTTCGGGGCTCAACTGCTTTGTGGGTATCAATGGCGCAGGCAAGACCAATGTGCTGGACGCTGTCTATTACCTCTCTATGTGCAAGAGTGCGCTAGGCAGCACCGACCCCGGCTCGTTGAACAAAAATGTTGACGCCGAGTTCTTTATGCTCACGGGCAACTACCTGAGCGACGAGGGTAACACTGAGGAGATTGTATGCTCCTACAAGCGCGGGGGCAGCAGCAAGAGTGTGCGCAGGGCGGGCAAGGAGTATGAACGGCTCTCCGACCACGTGGGTCTTGTTCCGGTGGTCATCGTATCGCCTCAGGATATCTTCCTGATTAACGATGCTGCCGAGGAGCGTCGTCGCTGGCTGAATAGCTTTATCTCGCAGTTCGACAGGGAGTATATGGCAGCTCTGATTAAGTATAACCGTGTGCTTGCCGAGAGAAATACGATGTTGAAGGTGGCAGATGGTATGGGATGCGGTGAATTGTTAGATGTTGTAGATGAGCAACTTGCGTACTACGGACAGAAAATACACGCACGCCGAACAGAGATCATTGCCGGACTTGCCGAGAAGGTAGAGAGATATTACGCCATAATCTCGGGCGAGAGGGAGAGCGTGTCGCTGACCTACCGCTCGGAGCTAAACGAGGCAGAACTCGGAGAGCTGTTGCGCGCAAGCAGGGAGCGCGACCTGCTCAACAGACACACCGGCTCGGGTGTGCATCGCGACGATGTGATAATGAAAATTGGCGGCCAAATGCTGAAAAGGTTTGGCTCGCAGGGACAGCAGAAATCCTTCCTCGTGGCACTAAAACTCGCTCAGTATGATGATATTGCCAGCCGTATGAAGGAACGACCCCTCTTGCTGCTGGACGACCTGTTCGACAAGTTGGACAACGATCGTCTGGGGCATCTTATGTCGCTCACGGCTGACGGCTCGTTTGGTCAGACACTGATCTCCGACTGCAATGAGGAGCGACTCAGAGCGGTATTGGATAGCAGAGGTGTGCCCTATAAGTTGTTCCATGTTGCCGATGGCGAGGTAAAGGAGGAGAAGAATGAAGAGGTGTAAGCCAATAAGCATAGGGGAGTTGTGGGACGACTTCAAACGCCGTAACCCTCAGGTTGCCTTAAAGATAGCACAAGGCTCGGTGAGCCGCTATTGGGAGGAGATTGTGGGACCCGGCGTTGCTGCTATGACCCGCTCGGTGGAGCTGAGAGGCGGAATACTACATCTGTCGGTCACCTCGCCTATTGTACGCCAGGAGATCTCGATGCGTCGCCATCAACTCCGCGACCAAATGAACGAAAAAGCCCAAATCCCAATCGTGAAGGATATAATTGTGAGATAAAAAAAGTAGTCTGCAAGATTTGCAGACTACTTTTTATTTAGACTTTCTCTTATCGAGAAGTCATTATGGTTTAGAAAATTTGGGGGCTTCGCGCAGGGGGGCAAAGCGGAGTTTACTTGAAGTAAATGAGCATTTGATTCACAAGGGAAGTGCCAAATTTACAAACCAGATGACTTCGTGAGCACTAAGCCATTGCCTGCGATACAGCCACAGCAACCGCTACGGTAGCACCTACCATGGGGTTGTTACCCATACCGAGGAAGCCCATCATCTCAACGTGTGCGGGTACCGACGACGAACCAGCGAACTGAGCATCGGAGTGCATACGGCCGAGAGTATCGGTCATACCGTAGGAAGCGGGACCAGCTGCCATGTTATCGGGGTGCAAGGTACGGCCGGTACCACCACCCGAAGCTACCGAGAAGTAGGGCTTGCCTGCGAGGACACGCTCCTTCTTGTAGGTACCTGCTACGGGGTGCTGGAAACGGGTGGGGTTGGTCGAGTTACCGGTGATCGATACATCAACATCCTCACGCCACATAACAGCTACACCCTCGCGAACATCGTCCACGCCGTAGCACTTAACCTTCGAGCGAAGACCGGTCGAGTAGGAAGTCGAAGCAACCTCCTTAACCTCACCACTATAGTAGTCAAACTCAGTCTGAACATAGGTAAAGCCGTTGATACGCGAAATAATCTTCGCAGCGTCCTTACCCAGACCGTTTAGAATAACGCGGAGGGGCTCTTTACGAACCTTGTTGGCCATCTCAGCAATCTTGATAGCACCCTCAGCAGCAGCGAACGACTCGTGACCTGCCAAGAAAGCGAAGCACTTAGTCTCCTCGCGGAGCAGACGCGCAGCCAGATTACCATGACCAATACCTACCTTACGATCCTCAGCTACCGAACCTGCGATGCAGAATGCCTGCAAGCCCTCGCCAATAGCCTCAGCAGCGTCAGCAGCAGCTACGCAACCCTTCTTAATAGCGATAGCAGCACCTACAACGTAAGCCCACTTAGCGTTCTCAAAGCAGATGGGCTGAGTCTCCTCGCACATCTTATAGGGGTCGATTCCCTTAGCATCGCAGATAGCCTTAGCCTCCTCAATGCCATTTATACCGTAAGCAGCTAGAACTGCATTGATTTTATCAATTCGGCGCTCGTAACTCTCAAACAATGTTGCCATAGTATTTTCTAATCTTTAATCGGTTAAACAATGTGGGTTACTCCTGACGGGGATCGATATACTTAGCAGCATCAGCGAAGCGACCATACGAACCCTTAGCTTTCTCCAAAGCCTCGGCAGCCTCTACGCCCTTCTTAATCATCTCCATCATCTTGCCAAGGTGTACGAACTCGTAACCGATGATCTCGTCGTTCTCATCGAGAGCGATGCGGGTGCAATAACCCTCTGCCATCTCCAGGTAGCGGGGACCCTTAGCCAAAGTACCAAACATAGTACCTACCTGGCTACGAAGACCTTTACCCAAGTCCTCCAACGATGCACCTACAACCAAACCACCCTCCGAGAATGCGGACTGGGTACGGCCATAGACAATCTGCAAGAAGAGCTCACGCATAGCGGTATTGATAGCGTCGCAAACGAGGTCGGTGTTGAGAGCCTCCAAGATGGTCTTGCCGGGGAGAATCTCCGAAGCCATAGCAGCCGAGTGAGTCATACCCGAGCAACCGATGGTCTCAACCAAAGCCTCCTGAATAACACCGTCTTTAAAGTTGAGTGTGAGCTTGCAGGCACCCTGCTGAGGAGCACACCAACCTATAGCGTGAGTCAGACCGGAGATGTCGGTATCCTCTATTGCTCTTACCCATTTTCCGTCCTCGGGAATAGGAGCCGAAGGATGGTTGGCTCCCTTCTTCACGCAGCACAGACCCTGTACC
>JAGBTK010000055.1 GCA_017631375.1 Tidjanibacter sp.
CGAGAATCCCACCGAGCAAATCGAGGGGCCAAAGATTGGGCGTTATCTGCCCGATGTACTCTCCCCCGAGGAGGTAGAGGCGATAATCGAGGCCACAGCCCACACAGGCAAGCAGGCAACCCGTAACCGAGCCATCGTGGAGATGCTCTATGGTTGTGGTCTGCGAGTGTCGGAACTCACCTCGCTGCGCCTCTCCGACCTATTCTTCAAAGAGGAGCTTGTGCGCGTTGCCGAGGGTAAGGGAGGCAAACAGAGATGGGTACCCATAAACCACCACGCGATAAGCAGTATGGAGGAGTGGATTAAGGAGCGTTCCTCGTTAGAGATCTCCACACAAGACAGTGATCGGGTATTTGTAAATTACCAAGGCAAGGGGCTCTCCCGCCAAAGCGTATTTAAGATGGTGCGCAAGGCGGCACTCATAGCGGGAGTCACCAAGGAACTAAGCCCGCACTCCTTTCGTCATAGTTTCGCAACACACCTTCTCGAAGGCGGAGCAAGCATCCGCCAAGTACAAGAGATGTTGGGGCATAGCAGTCTGAATACCACAGAGATATACACCCACTTAGACAGTCACCGTCTGGCACAGACGATAGAACAATACCACCCCTTACGCAAGGAGTAGCCCTATCGGGTAGAGCGAGGGAACTGGAAGAGAATCGAGAGCAGCACCATACCACCCAACAACATAGGATAGTAGAGCCAAGGAATGATCTCCAATGGGCTTATACCCGCCAATCCTGCCGCCATAAGCACCTGAGCACCATAGGGCAACAGACCCTGCACACAGCAGGAGGAGATATCCATAAGCGAGGCGGTCTTACGCGGAGGGATAGAGTATCGCTCCGAGAGTCGTTTAGCCACAGATCCAGTGGTGATAATGGCAATCGTATTGTTGGCCGTACAGAGATTGGTGAGTGCGGTGAGCAGCGACACAACGCCCTCGGCACCACGACGCGTGCGAATACGAACACCCAGCCTTGAGATGAGGTAGTCAAAACCACCGAGTCTTTTGACAATATTCATCAATCCTCCCGCAAGAAGGCTGACCAGAATAATCTCATACATAGAGCCTACGCCATCGGTAAAAGCTGTGGCGACACCTTGCAGATCGAACGACCCTCCAAACCAACCAATCGCAACAGCCAGGACGATACCGACAAGCAGAACAACCAGAACATTGAGTCCCGTAAGTGCCAAGCCGATAACCACCAGATAGGGCAACATACGATACCACTCGGCATTTGCAGCGACGCTCGACACATCAACACTACCCAACTGATTACCAAAGAGATATATACACAGCGTAGCGATAGCCGCAGGGAGAACAATCAGGAAGTTAGTGCGGAATTTGTCGCTCATCTTACATCCCTGACTCTGAGTTGCGGCAATGGTGGTATCTGAAATAAAGGAGAGATTGTCGCCAAAGAAAGCACCACCCACAACTACCGAAATCAACCACCCAACCTCGCAATCGAGCTGAATAGCCATCGCTGTAACCATAGGTGCAAGAGCCACAATAGTACCCACCGAGGTACCTATTGCCAGCGACACAAAGCAGGAGGCAACAAAGATACCGGCAGGCAGAAACTGAGCAGGCACAGCACGCAGAGTGAGCGACACAATAGCGTCTGCCGCACCCATAGCCTTGGCCGTAGCGGCAAAGATACCCGCAATGCAGAATATCCACACCATATACATAATATCGCGATGTGCAGCACCTGCCGAGAAGATGTCTATGCGCTCACGCATACTCTTTCCGCGCAGGAGGCTGAGGCCATAGATAGCCGCCACGATAAAAGCCACCGCAATAGGGATAGCATAGAAATCGCCCAGAACGAGCGAGCCAACCATATAAATCACCAGCAACACCGCAACGGGCGAGAGTGCCAGCAATCCTCTCTTTGTACTAATTTTATCCATCTTCTGTATAACCTTTCCTAACCTGATTTTCTATTTCATACGATGCTCTCGCATCCACTCGGCAATATGTTTCGAGGCATTGCCGTTCTCGACCAAACCCACCTTCTCGTCAAAGAATTTCTGCGTACTTACCTTATACTTTTCCTCATCGAAGGAGTCGATTATCTCAATGAGTTCCTGCTGGTTGCGAGCCAAGGGATAGGGCAACTCGGAGAAATCAAAATAGTAGCCCCTGTCATACTGCTCCACATCGGTAGCATAGAGCAGACAAGGTCGCATCTGCATCGAGAAGTCAAACATCGAGCTCGAATAGTCGGTAATAAGCATATCGCTCACCCTCAACAGCTCCTGCATATCGTGATATGCAGTCATATCAATCACCTGTTGGTGGTTAACCAGCAGTGAGCTGACGTTATTACCCAGCAGAAGTGGGTGTAGGCGGAGCATAACTCTCACCTTCTTACCCCCCGAACGCTTTTCAATAGCAGATATAACATTCGCCCAATCAATACGATAGGGCTCAATAGAGCGACTTGTGCGGAAAGTGGGTGCATAGAGTACAAGATACTCATCGTCGGCTATTCCATATCTTTGAGCAAGCACTCCACGCAAACGCTCGGTAGCCTCATCATCAAAAAAAATATCATTTCTCGGAATACCCTTTTCCAGAATTTCGCCATCATACCAGAATTTCTGCTCGATGAGCGATGTGTGGAAGCGACAACCCGAAATCATCAAATCTGCCACACGCGAATCTGCTTTTGCTCTACGCAGATAGGCATAAGTCAGGCTCTGCTCGGCATCTTTCTCAATACGCTTGAGTGCCATACCTCCGTGCCACAGGCTGAGATACTTCTGGCACTTACGCTTGCGCCACCCTATTTTGTAGGGTTCCGTACGGATATTTGTCACTAAAAACTCTGCCGAAGCCACCAAACGATAGTACTCCCACGAGCGATAGCGAACAATTTTCACATTCGGGTCTATGTTGTTGGTAGAAATACCCTTGCGCAACACCCAATAGACATCAAATGGCTCATTATGGGCTGCAAGATATTCGGACAAATAGCGAGGATTACAACTATACTGCTTAAAGTTATAGGCCCAGCACATCACCCTGCCTCTGACAACAGGTGTAGTCATACGAGCGGCAAGTCCCATCAGATTACTTGGAATTTTTGCCACACGATTTACTCCCCAAACTATTGCTGCCAAACATGTCTTCATTTGTTCCAACTGAATTTCAGTGCCATAATGCAACTACTTTTGCCACCCATTGTGCCGGCAGTGCTGTACGATACCCACGCTTAGGACGCGCCTGACGCACCGCCTCCGCCAACCACGGAAATTCGTTCCACAAATCCACCTTATGGATCAATGAGTGCCACGCCCCACGCAACACAATCCCATCTGCCACTCTCTCAATCGGGCTACCCGCCAATGCCGAGCGATAATTACCATATAGATTAAGCAGGTTGCGCGACGAGGCGATATGCCTTTTGCGCCTACCCTCAGCAGTCATCGCCACCTCATTATCCTTACGATAGTGGTAGAGAGGCTCAGGGAGGTGGACAATCGACTCCGCATAGTGGATAATCTGGCACATCAGATAGATATCCTCGTGCATACCGAGCGGTGGGGTGAAAATTGTGTGCTGCTCCACAATTGCCTTGCGGAAACACTTTGTCACACCATAGCCGTGCGACTTATAGTTAAAGATATTAAAAATCCATTCTGCCTTGCTATCAGCATCATACTCTCTCTCGCGCTTGATACTCTGGCGATTGCCATACTCCTTTATCAAGTCAAAATAGATGATATCTGCCCCTGTCTGTTGCGCTGTCGTCATCACCTTTGCGAGTGATCCCTCTGCCAACCAATCGTCCGAATCGGCAAAGAGGATATATTCACCCTCTGCCGCCTCCAAACCGCTCTTACGCGCCATCGGCAAACCCTGATTCTCCTGATTGACAATAACAATATGCTCTCCCAGGTCAGAGAATCGCTCTGCAATCACTCGCTCCAAAATCTCCATCGATTTATCGCGAGTGCCATCATTTACAAAGACATATTGCACCCCGTCTGTCCACTCGCTCAGAGCCGAGAGGGCAAACTGCTCAATATAGCGTTCAACACCATAGATTGCTACAACCAGGGATAGTTTATAACGATACATCACTTCTCAAATCGGGATTTTACGGGCAACGATGCCTCAAATGCATCGATAATAGTGGAGCGCAACTCCTCATAACGGCTATCGGGCAACTTCACATCGTTGATGCAGACCAACGACTTATTGGGTCGTAGCAAAAACTCTCTCAGCTTCTCGGCAGAAGCCACAGAGACCGAGAAGTGGCGTTTAGAAATACGATGATGCAACACCTTGCCTTTGAAATTCATATAGTCCAAGAATAGGTATTGATTGAGGTTCTCACCTGTGCGCAGACGGCAGGCAGAGGTGATATGAATCTCATCCTTCACCTTCTCATACAGCTCTTCACACTCCGAACGGAGCATCGGCGAGCAGATATGCTGTGGACGGGTGAAGAAACAAGAGGGACGCATACCCAACGCCTTGCGAGCAAGACGATCGGAGTTGCGACAAATCTGCTTATACATACCCGAAGTCAACAAGTGACGATTATAGCCAATCACAGCCTTCCCGTTGCGGAAAAAGTCTGTCGGAGCGCACTTGCCCACAGGGAACATATCGTCGTTGAAGTATATAAACTCCTCATCCAGCCCCTCAATTCGATGCAGGTGCATCTCAATCGGATTACAATTGAAGGTCGGCAAAAACTCCGATGGGATAATATCCTTGTGGAGCACGATTTTCAACTGTTCGGTATCTGCCCAGTCGGGTACCTGCGAGGGGTGCGACACCACCAAATAGACATTGCGAATGAAGGGCATATTCTTCTCCACTCCTCTGAGCAGATAGCGCAGAGTGCCCCAATCACGAAACCTCTTCTGCATAGCAGGCACCGAGGTATATTTCTCGTAGTCACTCTGCCAAACAGGGTCGTTGCCGTTGACATATGTAATAACAATATCCATATCTCTATTTTACTCTTCCACTTTTTAATTTATACTCATACGAACGCCTACCCTCCTCGCGGAAATCCTCGTGGTAACGCTCCAACACCTCTTTGAACACCTCTTCGTATTGGGGGATAAAGAGGTCGTTGCCTGCCTCCAAATGGGCGATAATCTCCTGTGCCAACGCCTCGGTTTGAGCCAGATAGGTAGCCCCTCCGCCAAACGAAGTACCTTTAATCGAGCCGGGCGACACATTGAGAATCCTATTCACCGCCCCACCCTTTTCGAGTTCCACATTAAGGCTCTCAATAAAGTAGCGCAGTGCCGCCTTGCTCGCTCCATAGACTGCAAAGAAAGGCGACGATAGGTAACCTGCAATGCTCACCATAACACCCAATCTGAAGGGGTTTGCGGAGTTAAGCCTATGGTAGAAATGGCGAATAATACGCATAGCAGCCGTGGCATTGACCGTCATCGAGGAGGTGATATGCTCCTCGCTCACGCTCTCAAAGAGTGCCAGACGACCAAAGCCCGCAGTTATCATCACCGCATCGACATCCTCAAAGCTGTCGAATAGCGAAAAGTCCTCCGACATCAGGTCGAACTTATGGTAAACAAACTTCGGGTTTGCAGCCTCCTCAGGCACCTCAGCCCTATCGACAATATATACTCTAAGGCACTCCTCGCGGCTCGCCAAAAGGGTGGCAATCGAGAGTCCGATGCCACTTGCGCCACCAACAACCAATGCCCTTGTTATCATATCTCAAAAAGATTTTTACGCTCGGCAAATTGGCTCATCACGCCCGCCATTGCAATACTCTCCTCAGGGGTTAGGCGCGAGGAACGAATACGACCATTGACGATGCAGGAGAGGAACTCGCGAATCTCATAGCGCAAGCCCGGCTCATCCCACGAGTAGAAATACTTTTTATTTCTATTCTGGTCCTCGTAGCGCAACTCAAAATAGTCGGTCTTCCACCACGGCGAGGGGACATAGGCGTAGCCCTGAGTACCCGAGATCACCAAGTTACCCTCAGTCTTAACCCCCAAGCCCAGCTGGAACGACGCTACCGCATTCGGATAGAGCATAATGCCGCGTGTATAGACATCGACACTATTGTCGTTCAGACGGCTGTAGATATTGATATTCTCATAGCCCGTGCCGAGCAGTTTCATAATCGGCAGCAGAGGATAGGAACCCATCTCATAGAGTGAGCCACCCGCCATCTCAGGGTCGAGTTCTCGGCGCAGCTTCTCTTCGCTCCACAACTTGGATTCCGAAGCATCAACTCCCACAACATCGCCAATCAAACCACTCTTAATCAGAGTGATAAGATGGGTAAAAGCGGGACAGAAGGCAGTCTTATTGGCCTCCAACAGCACCACCCCCTTACTCTTTGCCAGCGCAAACAACTCCTCAGCCTGCTCCCTGCACAGCACCAGCGGGGTTTCGCACAGCGTGTGCTTGCCCTGCTCCAAAGCATAGCGACTCTGCTCGTAGTGCGACAAGTGGGGTGTAGCGATATAAATCGCATCCACAGCCGCCACCAACTCCTCGTAAGAGTCGTAAACATTGCCCACACCACTCTCCTCGGCAAGCCTCTCGGCAGCTGCCCTATCAGTATCGTAGTAGCCTGCAACCACTGCACGCTCCACCTTGGTGGCCTCAGGAACAAATCTCTGAGCAATACGGCCACAACCCACAACACCAATCCTGATCTCTTTCTCGGTCTCAGCACGCAGCATAGTCGAGGATATACCCTCGGTGCGGGGGAGATAGACCACCTCGCAGAACTCGCCAAGATAATCAAACTTACCCTCCCAATCGGAGCCGATAGCAAAGATATCAACCTCGTATTTGAGGATATCGTCAATCTTCTGACCCATATAGTCCTCGATGACAATCTGGTCTGCCAAGCCTGTAGCCTTGACCGCCTCTACCCTCTCGAGTACATTGTTACGCACATTGAGTTTGCCTCGCTCGCGGTCGAAATTATCATTCGTTACGCCCACTATGAGCCAATCACCCAACGCCTTAGCCCTCTTCAAAAGGCGGATATGCCCCTCGTGCAGAAGGTCGTATGTGCCGTATGTAATTACCTTTTTCATATCTATTGTTAAGCCTCAGAGCCAAAAATCTCCTCTCTATACTCCTTGCAGTGGATAGCCTTTCGGATAGCCTCCGCCGACGGCATCCTACGCCAATCGCCATAGACACCCGTCAGGTAAGCATCCATATCCTTGGGCACAGGCATCTCAACACCCTCGAACATTGTCTTCGTAAGCGGGAAGGTGTTGTGCATAAAGAAGGTGTGTCTCGCCCATCCCGTACCAAGCGAGTAGTGCCACTCCCCACGCGGATTGATCAGACCCACAAGACGCAGCAAGGGGTTGATGATGCCCAGGCAAAGCACCTCTATCAGCCTGATGAGCGGCTTACGCACCCACCCCGAACGGATATAGGAGGTGAGGTGCTGGATATTTTGATAGATGGTGCTGGCAGCCTTGGCAGCGAAGAAGCTGGTGCGCTCAATAGCAAAGATGTCCAACCCTATGCCACACCACTTATAGTAGCGATAGCGACGCGACGAGGAGCCAATAACACCCTCGCGCTTGCGGAACTTGCCAAATGTGTTGACATAATCCACATCGCTACGCATCGAGTGAAAGACAAACTCATCACTCTGGTAACGGTGCAGAATCTTCACCAATCGCTTATAGTCCCTACGGAGCAGAACGATATCCACATCATCGTCCCAGGGGATAAACCCTCCGTGACGTGCAGCTCCAAGCAGCGTGCCCGAACTGAGCCACCACTGGATATTGTTCTCCTCGCAAATCTCTGCCACCACCTGTAACATCCTCAGAAGCTCCAATTGGTCGCGACGCAAAAGCGAACCCTCAGGGTTGTAAATCAACTTCTCACTATTCTCACTGACTGCTGTCAAGATATCTTCACTTTATTTGGTTACTATTTAAGCGGTAAAGTTAGCATAGGAAATGCAAAATTCAAAATTCAATTATAAATTCCCCTTATAACGGTGTAAAAATTAATGATTTGACACGCCCTCACTTTTGCACTATATTTGCAGAAAGAAAATGAAATAATAACAAATACGATAAATAAATTATGGCAACAAAGTTTTATAAGTGCCGCGTGTGTGGCAATGTGATTCAGAAGGTGGTAGACTCGAAAGTTCCCGTAGTATGCTGTGGCGAGAAGATGGAGGAGCTGATTCCCAATACAGTAGAGGCGAGTGGCGAGAAACACATCCCCTTCGTGACACGCATCGACGACAATACGATTAAGGTAGAAGTGGGCAGTGTACACCACCCCATGCTCCCCGAGCACCACATCTCGTTCATCTATGTCGAGACCGAGAGTGGCGGCATTCGCGTAGACCTCACCGATGAGCCGGTGGCTACAATCTGCACCGCAGGCGCAAAACCCATAGCGGTTTATGAGTACTGCAACCTACATGGCCTTTGGAAGGTAGAGTTGTAGTAATTAGAAGATTAGGCCAACCCCCGAAAGCGTCCGTGCGACACTCTCGGGGGTCATTATTTTTAACTGCCAAAATTATAGTGTATACAATTCTTTTGAGGTACCCTCTAATTATACACTACTTTTTTGAGGGTCCGATTATCTTTTGCACACCTCTTGGTCCAAAAGTTTATAAAGTAGATGATAAAGTTGGATTACCTCACCTGGTTCGAGGTTAACAAATTGAGCCATACCACTCGGTACATGCATTGCCTTTTCACGCAACTCCCAGCCCGCATCTGTGAGGGTAATTTCGACATTTCGTTCATCGGTTGCACTGCGAGTACGCATAAGCAGTCCTGCCTGCTCCATCTTCTTTAACATAGGTGTCAGAGTTCCCGAGTCGAGGTACAGCAATCTTCCCATTTCGCTGATAGTCATCTTCTTATGCTCCCAAAGTGCCATCATGGCGATATATTGAGTGTAGGTCAAGCCAAGCGGATCAAGATAGGCACGATAGCAACGCACGGTCTCTTTAGCCGCCGCATACAAAGGGAAGCAGAGTTGATTTTGCAAGAGTAAAGGATCTCCCATAATCTCAAATAAAAAAAGGTTAATAAACTAATTTCTTAACCAACAACTCAGCAAAAAAGAGACTGATTGTTGTCTTCCAAATACAATCCATTTAACATCAAAATAGATTATATCACACACATCAAAATTAGGTAACCAAGTGCAAGTGTTCAGATAATTTCAATTGTGTACAATTGAAATTATTGCCAAAAGTATGCATTAAAAATAAAATTTGCAAACTATTTCTTAATATTTGTAAGTAAAAATAGTCAGCGGGAAACCTAAAAACAAGGTTTCCCGCTGACTATCACTCAATTACAAAGACTTTAATCTAAAAAGCCTCTATTACGCAAAAGTGCATCAACTCTGGGCTCTCGACCACGGAACGAGGTGTACATCACCATACCGTCGTCAATACCGCCAGGGGTGAGGACATAGCGACGGAAACGATCGGCAACCTCCTGATTGAATATATCGCCAGTCTCCTCAAACGCCTCAAAGCCGTCAGCATCGAGCACCTCAGCCCACATATAGCTATAATAACCGGCCGAATAACCACCACCCATTGTGTGGCTGAAGTTGGTCATACGGTAGCGGGGAAGAATCTGCGAGGGGATACCGCGCTCAGCGAGTTTCTCTGCCTCGAACTCCATAACATTGAGGTCTGCGGGCACCTCGGTCAGAACGTGGAGGTCCATATCGCTGAGCGATGCAGCGATATACTCAACAGTAGCGAAGCCCTGACCATACTGCGCGCTCTGCTGAATCTTCTCAACAAGCTCCATGGGGATAATCTCGCCTGTCTGGTAGTGTTTAGCGTAGACTGCCAGCACCTCGGGATGGAATGCCCAATGCTCGTTAATCTGCGAAGGCAACTCCACAAAGTCGCGCTCTACGCCACCTGCGCCATTATAGCGCACATCGCGCATAAAGCTGTGGAGTGCGTGACCAAACTCGTGGAACATAGTCTCCACATTGTCAATGCTCTGCAAAGCGGGAACATCACCAGAAGGCGAGGTCATATTGCAGCAGTTAACAACGATGGGGATGATGCGCTCCTCACCATTGTAGCTCTGACCACGGAACGAGGTACACCAAGCACCTGCACCCTTGCTCTCGCGGGGATAGTAGTCGCCGTAGAAGATAGCCAACAGCGAGCCATCCTTGTCGATAACCTCCCAAGCCTTTGCGGTAGGCTCATAAGAGGGCACATCGGGAGTAATCTCGTTGAAGGTCAGGCCATAGAGTTTGTTGGCAACATAGAAGATACCCTGCATTACATTGTTAATCTCCAAGTAGTTGCGAATCTCCTGCTCATCAACGGCATACTTGCTCTGCTTAGCCTTGTCGAGGTAGTACATATAGTCCCAACCGGCAGGCTCGAAGTTGTGGCCCTCCTTGCGAATCTCGGCACGGATATCGTCAAGCTCCTCCTCAGCAGCAGCCACTGCGGGAGTCCATACCTGATCGAGAAGTTCATATACAGCCTCAGGAGTCTTCGCCATACGGTCAGCAAGTGCCATATCTGCATAGGTCTCGTAGCCCATCAGATTTGCCTTCTCCAGACGGAGAGCGACAATCTTGGCCGATACCTCTTTATTATCGTACTCATTGTCACGGTTGCCACGGTTGTAGTAGGCATTGTATACCTCCTCGCGCAGCGAACGGTCGGAGCAGTACTGCAACACGGGGTTGCAGCTGGGACGCTGCATATTGAACATCCACTTACCTGCCTGACCATTTGCCTCTGCCATCTTGGCTGCTGCCTCGATGTTTGCCTGGGGCAGACCTGCCAGACGCTCGATGTTGTCAACGGTTACAAAGGTGTTGTTGGTCTCGTAGAGAAGATTCTGCTCAAAGGTAAGCTGAAGCATCGAGAGCTCTTTGTTGAGAGCACGCAACTTCTCCTTGTCGGTGTCGGAGAGCTCAGCACCGCTATTCACAAAACGCTTGTAGGTATTCTCAAGCACCTTCTGTTCCTCCTTGGTGAGGTCGAGCGACTCGCGCTGGTCGTATACTGCCTTCACACGAGCGAAGAGATCGGGATTGAGGTTGATGTCGTCGCTGTGGGTCGAGCTGAGGGGCGAGAGTTCCTTCTCAAGTTCACGCATCTCCTCGGTGGAGTTACTGCTCGACAGAGGGCTGAACACACCACGCACCTTGCGCAACAACTCGCCACTGCGATCCATTGCTACGATAGTGTTCTCGAAGGTTGCAGGCTCAGGGTTAGCGATGATAGCCTCAATCTCTGCCTTCTGCTCCTCCATACCTTTGAGCATACCCTCGCGGATGTGGTCGATGGTAATCTCGGAGAAGGGGGCGATTCCGTGCGGAGTGTCGTACTCTGCGAAGAAGGGATTTGCGGAGTTGTCGGACCCGCAACCGTAGGCCGCAACTGCTATTGCTGCTGCCAAAACTGTTTTCATGATCTTCATTATGTATGTTTAGTTAAAGATTTCTACGCGCAAAGATACCTAATTATTATGTTATCGCAACGGTTTTTGCTCTCTTCCTGATGGTCGTCACGGGGAAAAGAAAAATTGTATAAAAATTATTTGTCAGATACTCAGCGAGTAAGAGAATTATTACTAAAAAAATGCGTTAAAAAATTTGCAGATTGTTCAAAAGTAGCTATATTTGCAACCGCAAAAGGGTTCCGTAGCTTAATTGAATAGAGCATCTGACTACGGATCAGAAGGTTACAGGTTTGAGTCCTGTCGGAATCACGAGTAGCGCGAGCGCAATCCACGAAAGGGAAAGCGCGAAGCGCAACAAAAAGAAGAGAAACCGCATCAAATTTATTTGAATGCGGTTTCTCTTTTTTTTGTTCGGTCTACGACCTCCCTTTCGTGGATTGCCGAGCCATCGAGTGAAAGGCGAGCAAAGCGAGCCAATTACGAGTTATTTGCAAAGTAACCTCTAATTTTTTTTGTGCTGTTTGTAAAACAAACACTCTATTTCTGATTGCCGAGCCATCTATTAAAAGGCGAGCAAAGCGAGCCAATCACGAGAACTCTACATAAAGGCGTAAAAAAGAATACTTTCGGTTCCATTTGGCAGAACTAATAACTGAACATGTGAATTACATTTGCGCCATAATTCACCTATTAATATTTACACACTATGAAAAAAATTATTATTTTATGCATTATGCTATTTGCAGCCAGTTTTAGCATCAATGCTCAGACCCCAATCGAGAAACAATACATCGGCCAATGGACAATCACAACAGTCGATGTGCCGACAGGAGATATGACCGTACCTCTTACTATCAGCTATAAAAACGGCAAACTGCAAGGAGTACTGACCGTAAGAGAAACTGAGAAAGTAACTCTGCACGATATTAGGACAACAGATGACGGGTATCTAACTGCCTACATAGAGGCGCCCGAAACTACCGTTGCATACGAAATGGTTATCGACAAAAAAAATCCCGACATTGTCAAAGGGTCTATGATGGGTATTATCTCATTTGATGGTGTAAGAGTAAAACCGAAAAAATAACAACCACCAACCCGTAAATTGAGATTCTCAAGTAACATCAATGGGGTTGTCCAACAATTTTGAAAGACAACCCGAATCCCTTAGAAGTTGTATAACAAGAGGGATTTAAGGCTTGTGAAACCCGAAAAACCGCAACTGACGCTGCGAGCGAGAGCAGTGGGCAAACTAATTTGCACTATGCCGAGCCACCGAGTGAAAGGCGAGATCAGATGCGAAGCATCCTCGCCAATCACAAGTTACACAATGCAAATTCAGAATTCAAAATAGACTAAAAATAATAACCGAGAGTGTCATTGAGATACTCTCGGTTATTAATTCACAATACTACCCTACTCGATATCCAACACCTTGAACTGCCTATTATTCTTAATGTAAGGCATCCACTCGGGCACTGACGAGCTGTTGGGATCACCTGTCTTGACAAAGTTTGTCCAATAGGTTATCATTTGCTTGCTCAGATCGTAGTCTGCCTCCTCAAATGGTCGCCAACTGCGTGCGAGAGTGCCAAACTCATACCACAACTCCGAAGAGTGGAAGGCACCTGCCTCGTCGCCAGGCAACTCACGAACAAACTTATAGGTAAACACGGGGCGATGTCCCTGCTCCTCGCGCAGAAGGGCAAAATCAGCTATCGCCGAGTTCTGACGCTCGCCATCCTTGGTCACATAGCCAATCATATAGGGGATGTCGGGGAGCTCATCCGCACGCGCCACATTGCTGAAGGTGTCGTAACTCAGGTGGTTATCGAGAATCGGTCGAGTGCTCATACGATTGCCCGAAGCAGCCGGATAGGTCGCCAACATCTGCATCAGCTCTCGGGGCTGCACCTCACGCATAGCGGCGATATCCATATCGTAGTGCGCTGCAAAGTCGGCACCCATAACCTCTGCATCAGCCAGCGAAGTACCCTGCTGATTGGGGGCGTTGAGTCCACCACCGCTCTGGATAATAGCCTTGCTGATAAGTGGTTGCGCAAGTGGCGAGGCGAGGAGTGTCTGCACGCTGCCGGCTCCTGCGCTCTGGCCGAAGATGGTGATATTATCAGGGTCGCCACCAAAGGCAGCGATATTATTCTTCACCCAAGTAAGGGCTGCAAGTTGGTCGAGTATGCCGTAGTTGCCCGACACTCCGTCAGGACTCTCTGCCGAGAGTACGGGGTGCGAATAGAAGCCAAAGATGCCAAGACGGTAGTTGATGGTTACCAACACCACACCCTTATCAGCCCACGCCTCACCATCGAACTCCACTTCGTGGCCAAAGCCCTGAGTGTAGGCTCCACCATGTATCCACATTGCCACAGGGAGTTTTTTATTGCGACCTGCTGCAGGAGTCCATATATTGAGATAGAGGCAATCCTCGCTACGCTCGGGATCGCCCTCCCAGAAAAACTCTTTCTGATAGAACTCACCAGGGGTCTTATCGGTCTGCCAGCCGGCAGGACCATACTCCTTTGCTGTAAGCACACCCTCCCACGCCTCAACGGGCTGAGGTGCTTTCCAACGCAGTTCGCCAACGGGAGCAGCAGCATAAGGGATGCCCTTGTAAGAGATAACGCCCTCTGTCGCGGTGGGGACACCGATCACCTGACCACCTTCAATATCAAGCACAGGATTTTGTTCTGCACAACCCACCAAAAGGGTTGCAAAAACCAGGGTCAGAAGTGAACAAAAGTTTCTCATATTGGTTTAGTTTATTGGTTTTTAGGATTAGTTTGGTACGAATATAATAATTTTTTTTCAAAAAATTATCTTCCGAGAGGAAACAGCACAAAAAATGTATATTTTTTTCCTCCGGCTACGCATCATTATAGGGAGTCTAAGCATCTAAAAGATATAACAAAGAGAGAACAGCAATATGGTAAGACACAGAGGAGTTATAGCAAGATTTGGAGTGTTGGCATTGGTGACACTCCTCGGTGTGGCGTGGAACAGCCGTGCATCTGCACCCGAGGAGGAGAATGGTAGCCGCAAAAAGGTGGGTCTGGTGCTTAGCGGCGGCGGAGCCAAGGGTGCTGCACACGTCAGAGTACTCCAAGTGTTAGAGGAGGCGGAGATACCTATCGACTACATTGCAGGTACCTCGATGGGTGCTATCGTGGGTGGTCTTTATGCCATCGGCTACACCCCTGCCGAACTCGACTCACTCCTGCGCACTCAGGATTGGCTGAGCCTGCTGAGCGACCAGATTGGACGCGAGAATCAATACTACTCCGAGCGTCAGCACACCGACCGATACATAGCACGATACAGCCTCTCGCAAGAGAGCCGAGCACTCCCTGCGGGTATTCTCCCCGGTGAGAGCGTTATGAATATGCTCAACGAGCTCACCATCGGCTACCACGATATGGAGAGCTTTGACGATTTGCCAATTCCCTTTGCCTGTGTAAGTTACGATATGGTTTCGGGCGAGGAACACATATCGCGCAGTGGTTCGCTGCCGTTGGCAATTCGTGCGAGCATGTCGATCCCCGCTGCCTTTCTGCCAGTAAGGACAGATAGTATGATTCTAGTCGATGGCGGTGTCTATAACAATTTTCCGGTTGATGTGGTGCTCGAAATGGGGGCCGAGATTGTGATTGGCGTTGATCTCTTTGACGGTCCATACACCATCGACGAGATGGGCAATATGGCAGAGATCTTCAACCAGCTGACCAACTTCATCGGCGAGGAGAAGTACAACAGCAACAAGGATAATGTCGATCTGCTTCTGCGCCCCAACCTCAAAGGCTACTCTGCCGCATCCTTCACCAAGTCCGCAATTGATACTATATTGATGCGTGGCGAGGAGGTGGCACGCGAGAATTGGGAGGAGATTCTGGCTCTCCGCACCAAGATAGGCATCGACGACGACTACATAGCATTGCGTCCAGCTAAACACCTGATTGAGAATGATATGCTGATGATTGGCAACATCACTTTCGAGGGTATAAACGAGCGAGAGTCGAAGCGTATGATGCGTTTTCTTGAGCTTGAAGAGTATAGCGTTATCTCGCTCGGCGAGCTGAACGATGCCATCAGCCGCGTACGAGGTACGGGAGCCTACTCTTCGGTTTCGTTCCGCCTCAACAACAACGCTCCCTACGACCTTACGGTTATGCTCTCGCGCAAGCGTAGCGGCACTATCAATGCAGGTTTCCGATTCGACACCGAGGAGATGGCGTCGATACTGCTCAACACCACACTCCTCACCCGTCAGTCGCTCTTCTCGCCCAGCGCGAGCCTCACACTGCGCCTCAGCGAGAACCCCTACGGACGCATAGACTTCACAACGGGGAGTATCGGAGTTGCCAATGTGGGCGGTAGTTATCTCTTCCAGAGCAACGACTTCACGATCTATAAAAAAGGGACTCGAGTGGCATACAACTCTTTCAGCCTCAACCATATAGACTTGGCTTTCACCAATCTTCGCCTGCGCAACTTTGATATGAATCTCGGTGCGCAGTACGAACATTTCGGCTTCCACGAATCGCTCTATGCCGAAGGTGGCACTCCTATTGAGTTGAAACCACAAGGCTACATCAACTACTATTTAGACCTGCACTACGACTCTCTCGATGAGCTCTACTACCCCACCCGAGGCTCATCGATATCCTCCTCGTACACCCTCCACACGACAGATGGTGTTTCAATTAACGGCAAAATACCCTTTGCCTCCGTGCAATACTCGTTGCGCAGTGTCTTCCCGATATCTCCGCAACTGACCGCCTCTGCCTGGCTCTATGGTAGAACACTCTTTGGAGATAACGCCACCTACCCATACTACAACTTTGTCGGCGGCGAGATTGCCGGTCGTTATATAGCTCAACAGCTGCCTTTTACGGGAATTCACAATGTGGAGATTTTCGATAGTTCGGTCATCGCTACCCAACTCTATCTCAGTGCCGAGGTGTGGAACAAACACTACCTGCGCGCCAAGGTTGCGGCACTTACCGAGAGCAACGGCTTCCTGACAATGTTTAACTTCCGTAACAACACCTTCGGCTACGCACTTGAGTACTCGTACGACAGCCCTCTGGGTCCCATATCGCTCACCCTTGGCGGCAACAATCACCAACCATGGACGGGATTCTATCTGAGCGTCGGAAAGGTTTTTTAAATTAAGGGGGGATAGGAAGGTTTGGGAACTTTGGGAATGATGAGAGCTTTGGGAATTATGGGAATTATAGGAATTATAAGATTTATAGGATTTAATCATGGAGTATAGGTTTGATTCCTATTACTCCTATTACTCCTATTATTCCTATTATTCTCTAACTTCCCTAATCAGAAACGCATCCACGATGCTTGGCATTTTCATTACTTTTTCCTAATTTTGTTATTTAGTAGAAATGCAAACCATCTCCTACAATGGCAACAGAGCAGAACAACATCAACCTCAAACCATATAACAGTTTCGGTGTCAGTCAGATAGCCGAACGACTCGTGGAGTTCACATCCTACGACGACCTGCACGCTGCGCTCACTGCCGACCCCACAATTCTGGCAGGCAGTTGGCGAGTATTGGGCGGTGGCAACAACACCCTCTTTATCAGCGACTACCACGGCACGCTTATCCACCCCGTATCTAAGGGCATAACCGTCAGCGCAGAGCGTGGAGATGATGTCGTTATCCGCGTAGAGGCAGGCGAGGAGTGGGACGATGTGGTGGCTTGGGCTGTCAGTCACGGTCTGTGGGGCATCGAGAACCTCTCTCTAATTCCCGGTCAGGCAGGAGCAGCACCTGTACAGAACATCGGAGCATACGGCACTGAGGTTAAAGATACTATCGAGAGTGTCGAGATGCTCTGCACTGCTACTCTCAACCGCTTGGTATTGGGTGGCGAGTACTGCTCTTTCGGCTACCGCGAGAGCATTTTTAAACAATCGCTTGCAGGTAAGGTGATTATTACGGCAATCAATCTGCGCCTTAGCCGCAAACCAGCACCCCGTCTAGATTATGGTGCTCTGAGAGCCGAGGTAGAGAAGTTGGGCGAGCCATCGCTGGAGAATATCCGCCAAGCCGTCATCGCAATTCGCGAGAGCAAACTCCCCGACCCCAAGGTGTTGGGCAACGGAGGTAGTTTCTTCAAAAATCCGATTGTGGAGCCTGAGGTGGCAAAGAAATTATTGGCGACCTACCCCGATATGCCTCACTACCCCGCAGAGGGCGATAAAACAAAGCTCTCTTCTGGTTGGCTTATCGAGCAGGCAGGCTGGAAGGGTAAGCGAGTGGGCAATGTGGGAGTTCACGACCGTCAGGCACTTGTATTGGTCAATCACGGTGGAGCAACAGGTGGCGAGGTGATTGAGTTCGCACAGCAGATAGTTGCTGAGGTGGAGCAGAAATTTGGAGTTACGATAGTTCCCGAGATAAACATAGTAGGTTAGTAGTTTATGGAACATAACATACTTATCGACAGACTAAACAGATACATCGACGAGCACGAGTTGATTCGTCGTGGCGACAAGATACTTCTCACCGTCAGTGGCGGTGTTGACTCTATGGTGATGCTCCATCTTATGGCATCGCTAGGCTACGATATTGGCGTTGCTCACTGCAATTTTCAGTTGCGTGGCGAAGAGGCTGAGGAGGATGAGAAGTGGGTAGAGGCTGAGGCAGCTCGCTTTGGCGTGCCCTATTACAACAAGCGTTTCGACACCAAGTCCGAGATGGAGCGTACGGGCGAGTCAGTACAGATGGCTGCCCGCAGATTGCGTTACGAATGGTTTAACCAACTATGCGCAGAGCACGGCTATCAATCGATCGCCATTGCCCATCAGGCAGACGACTCCATCGAGACCTTCTTCATCAACCTGCTACGTGGCACAGGATTGAAGGGTCTGACAGGCATCAGCAAGGTAAACGGCAAAATTATTCGTCCCCTGCTATTCGCATCGCGCAAAGAGATTAATGACTACGCTATCAGCAATGGCATCATCTTCCGCGAGGACTCCTCCAATCGCTCAACCAAGTATCTTCGCAACAAAATCCGACTCGGCATCATCCCGCGTCTCAGAGAGATCAGCCCCAAATTCACCGAGAGTACCGTTTCGGCTATCGGCAGATTGGCGGATGCTCAATTCTTCATCACTCGCGCAGTGGAACTCATTGCAGACCAGGTTGTTGATCACAACGGCGGCGAGGATATCATCAATCCCGACCGCATAGACCCCAAATACCCTCTCGACTTTGTGATTTACGAGTTGCTGAGTGCCACCTATGGCTTCAAGGGCGACACCATCGACTCGCTATGCGCTTCGCTCCGCAGAGGTGCTACGGGCAAGCGATTCTATTCGGCCTCCTATGTGGCTTACATCGACCGAGGTCGTATCATAGTGACCACAATCCAAGATGGCGATGATTGTCGTGTAGAGATGTCCCGCACACTTGGTAAGGTCTATTGCGGTAACTCGGTACTCTACATTGAGCCCTGCTCGATTGACGATATAGATACCTACAACCAGCCCGACAATGTCGCTCTGATTGATACAGACACACTCGACAGCGAACTCTACCTGCGTCGTTGGCAGCCGGGCGACAGTTTCATTCCGCTCGGTATGGAGGGACACAAGAAGGTGAGCGACTTCCTTATTGACTGCAAGGTCTCTATGGCCGAGAAAGAGCGTCAGTTCGTACTGATGAGTGGTCAGGAGGTGGTGTGGGTAGTAGGTCGTCGTCTGGACGATCGACACAAACTCACCTCAAAGACCGAGAATGTACTCAGAATTACCCGCGAGATAATCTAAACCTTTCACACCTACCCACTTATGGCAGCAGCAAAGAAACTCAAATTTAAAGATTCGGTAGCCCTACACCACTCACTCCAAAGTGAAATTTTGGCAGGGCGTGTTGCACCTATCTATCTACTGATGGGTAAGGAGAGCTACTTTATCGACTCCCTCACCGACCTGCTTGCCGACAATCTTCTGCCCGAGCAGGAGCGTGCCTTCAACCAGATTGTGGTCTATGGCAAGGATAGCAATGTGGGGCAGATCATCAACTTTGCTCGTCAGATGCCGATGATGGGTGGTCGTCAGGTGGTGATTATCAAGGATGCGGCAAATCTGAAAAACATAGACCAGCTCTCGCTCTACACAGCCAATCCCTCACCCTCTACAGTATTGGTTATCAGCCACAAGGGAGCGACCATCGACAAACGCACGGCACTCTACAAGCAGTGCGAGAAGGTGGGTATCGTCTTCGAGTCAGTAGAGCCTTACGACAACGAGGTAGGTCCTTGGTTGGAGGGATATATCCGATCTAAGGGGTTGCAGATTGAGCCTCGCGCGCTGGTAATGCTCACAGAGAATCTCGGCAAGGAGATAACCAAAATCATGGGCGAGCTTGACAAACTCCTCATCTATCTGCCCGAGGGAACAACCCGCATTACGGCAGACGATGTGGAGAGAAATATCGGTATCAGCAAGGATTTCAACATCTTTGAGTTGCTCAGCTCTTTCTCGTCGGGTGATATGCGTCGTTCGCTTCTGATTGGCGAACACCTGATGCAGAATGCCCGTTCATTGCCTACGGGAGAGATTTTCGGCTACTTCCAGAAGGTATTTATCATCAACTACAAGCAGTGGGAGACAAAGTATCGCGGTGCACCCGTAACTTCGGATGCAGAACTTGCGCAACTGCTTGGTGTTCATCCATTTTTCCTCGGAGAGTATAAGCAGGCGGCAGCCCGCTTTCCCAATAAAAAGGTCTTTCACATCTTCGATCTGCTTCGCGAGTACGATATGCGCAGCAAGGGTATCGGCACAGGCTCGGCAAACCTTAGCGAATTGATGCGCGAGTTGCTCTTGAAAATCTATATGCAATGAGCCTCTACCTCTATGCCATAATCAACACTCTCGGCTATCGCCCACTGCACTTGACTGCTCATCTGCACAAGATGTGGGAGGGGGCACAAACCCTCTATGGAACAACCCCAAGCCAGACCGAAGTAGAGGTTGAACAGATGATTATGGATAGGCTTTCGGAGGAGCGTATGCCTCGCGGAGGCAACACGATAGAGTTGCGCGCCGAGCAGAGTGGTGGTCATTGGACTCTCTCGCTTCACAACCCCACCCCAACAATCTACGAGGGCTACTCCTATCTGAGTCTGCGCCCCTCGGCAGTGATTATCAACCACGAACTCCCCTTCTCGCGCTGGCGCACCTCCTGCTCTGCACTCACAACAGAGTTTGGAGCCGACTTCGCTGAGCGACAGGAAGCAGGCGTGGCAATCCGAGCCGACAGGAACGGCAATTTTGTATCGTGTGGTGATAATCCTCTCTTTTGTGTGCGCAATGGTGTGGTGTACACCCTACCCGTCAGCAGTGGCGGGCGCGATAGCGTAGAGCGCGATCTGATGTTTCGGCTGTGTGCTTTGGCAGGAGTACCTATCATAGAGAGTTTCACGCCGATTGACAATCTCGGCGGGGAGTGGGATGAAATAATCATATTTGAGCCTTGCGGAGTACGCTCTATCGGCTCTTGCTCGGGTTACACGCTCGACTACTCGACCGCCCTTCGCTTAGAGCAATTCGTACACAAACTCCTCTAATATCGGAACTTACGCCTAACAACACTCGTATTGCCCGCCCCATCGGTCAGGGTAACTTCGAGCGTATGCTCAGTGCCACTCGTAAGCCAATCGTGGTCAAAGTGGTGGATGTGCGGGCTTTTCATACTCTTCTGCTCAAGAATAATCCAACGACCGTCAATGGTTGCAACATAGGAGGCAATGCCCGAAAAGTCATCCTCAAATCGCATATTGAACGAGCTCTTGCCTGAGAGGTCAGCACCCTCGGCAAAAGAGATAGTAGCCGTAGGAGGCACCGTATCGCGCGCTATGGCATAGGAGCCAAAAGCGGAAGTGGAGATTGTCACCGCACCATTATTCCACTTACCACCTGCGTAGGTCACAGCCCCACTCTCCATATCTACTCTTGCCAAGCAAGCCCCCGTACGGAGCGAGTCCGGCAGATAGCAGGCAAGCGACAGATTCATAGCCTTGTGGGGAGGTGTCTCAGGACCTTTGATAGTGTAGATATCCGAATATATCGTTCGGCTGGTCGTGGGCGTAGATGGTGTGACGGGCTCTTTGTACTGCGCAAAGAAACTACTGCGATAGAAGGCACCTTTCGGGATTGTCACGCTGAAAGCACCCGTTGTGCGCTTGTACTCCTTATCCCAAATCACCGGCACAGACCCTGTCGGCACACTCACAACCCTCTGTCGTGGTTCACTCACCGCCAACGAGAACTCCAAAGTGGAGAGATTACCGCAATCGTCCTCAACCTCAATTCGCACATTCTGTCCATTCTGCGGAGTAAAGAAGCCGCTACCCTTACCACTATTATATATGGTCATAGGGTTGGATTCGTGGCGCGAGAGGCGGATAATATCATAGGAAGATGCGGTACTCAGCGGATACTCCATCACATCATTGACATATTTAGTATCGGCAAAGGAGAAACCATCTATCTTCAGACCGAATATCTCCTCACCATCTACCGCAACCGAAGTGCGATAGATAGCAAACTTATTTGAAACATTATCTTTTGTATCTCTCACCTCAACAGCAAAACACCCCTCTCCCGAGACGCTGAGCGGAGCCGAAAGGCCATATTTACCAGCAGCAAGAGCCTTGACAGGTGTGCGACGAGGGTTATAGGTAGCCACACCTGCCACCTCCTCGCGAGCAATCCAATAGACCGAAACGATAAGAGGGCGTTTGGTATCCGCAGTCTTGATATGGCCATAGGTAACGGGATTCACCACCGATTGATCCGAACTCTTGCGCACCTCATAGTGGAGATGAGGACCACCCGACGAGCCGGAATTACCCGAATAGGCAATCACATCGCCCTGCTTAACGGGAAACATCGAGGCAGGCGGGAAGATATCAGGATTGTTCTGACGCATACGGTATCGCTGCTGCTTGACATAGGCCTCCAACTCGGGTGTAAACTCTCTCAGGTGAGCATATACAGTGGTGGTGCCGTTGGGATGAGCGACATAGAGCACACGACCATAGCCCGAAGGCTTGATACCGATTCGGCTGATATAGCCATCGGCAGCCGCATATACCTTTGCCCCCTCTACACCACCGGTCTTGATATCGACACCTGCGTGGAAGTGGTCGGGGCGCAACTCTCCAAAATTGGCAGAGAGGAGTGGCGGTGCATCAATGGGGAAGATATAGTAATTGTCCTGAGCCTGCGCCACGACACCCGCCAACGCCAAACAAGCGGTCAGCAGAATTGTAGTAAAATATTTCATCATCTCTCTTTCATAAATCGCTCTACCACAGTAAGTACGGTGTCATACTCAAATCCTCTCGACAGAGCAAAGCGTATCAGTTTGGTTTTCAATTCATAATCATTTGCGGCCTTCACCTTGGGGGCTTTTCGTTCTACCTGACGCAGGAGCTGCTCTTCGCTACCCTCGTCGGTGAGCTGCGAGAGTGCCTCATTGATAATCTCCTCCGACACTCCCTTATTTCTGAGTCCTGCACGGATTTTATATGCACCCCAGCCACCAAATCGGCTACGGTCACGCACATAGGCCGAGGCAAAACGGCTATCGTCAATAAAGCGCATCTCAACCAATTTGGCAAGCACACCATCTCGCTCCGATGCAGCCACACCCCATCGCGCCATCAGTCGTCGGGCATCGCCACTCGACTTTTCGGCACGCGAGCAGAGCCTCATCAGTGCAGCGAGTGCCTGCTCCGGACTCTTTGTCTTTACTTGCGGGCTCTCCTGCATCGTATCATTCTCGGTTTCAGGTTAATATCGTAGCGGAGTTCTATCTCCTCGTAACCCAGCGCAGCAAGCATATCGCAACACTCAGTGCCGTAGGCTTCGTGAATCTCATACATCAGCAGTCCGCCCTCGCGGAGCCACTCCAAACCACCACGAGCAATCCTCTCGTAAAAGAGCAGAGGCTCACTGTCGGGGACAAAAAGTGCCAGGTGCGGTTCGTGGTCGAGCACATTTGTCCGCATCATATCTCTTTCTCGCTCAGGGATGTACGGGGGATTGGAGATAATCAGATCATAACTATTAGCAGCCAACTCCTCGCTGAGAATATCGACCTTTCGCAGCACCACATCCGCCCCCAATCGCTCGGCATTGCGCCATGCAATAGTAAGTGCCTCCTCCGAGATATCGACAGCCTCAACGCTCCACCC
>JAGBTK010000056.1 GCA_017631375.1 Tidjanibacter sp.
TTGTAACGCTTGTCAGCGAGGTGCAATAAACGAATGCACCATCCCCAATCTCAGTCACACTATCGGGTATAGTAACACTTGTCAGCGAGGTGCAATAAATGAACGCATAATCTCCAATCGAAGTAACGCTATCGCCAATTGTAACACTTGTAAGCGAGGTGCAATCAGAGAATGCCCAATCTCCAATTGAAGTAACGCTATCAGGAATAGTAACACTTGTCAGCGAGGTACAATTATAGAATGTAATATCTTTAATCTCTGCAATATCCGAAGGAATAGTAATATCGGTTAATTCGCTACCGTTAAGATAAAGTTTTGCTCCATTCAAGAGAGGGTTTGCAAAAAGGCTACTGAAACTTATCTTGCACCAAGCCGATAAATCGGAAATATCTACTCTTGCCAGCGATTCGCAACCTTCGAATGCACTATCCACAATCGAAGTAACGCTATCAGGAATAGTAACACTTGTCAGCGAGGTGCAATTATAGAATGCCCTCTCTCCAATCGAAGTAACACTATTGCCAATTGTAACGCTTGTCAGCGAGGTGCAATTATAGAATGCCCTATATCCAATCGAAGTTACACTATCACCAATTGTAACACTTGTCAGCAAGGTGCAATCAAAGAATGCAGAACCTCCAATCGAAGTAACACCTTCGGGAATGGTAATAGAAGTCAAACTTGAACAACCATAGAATGCCATATTTCCAATCGAAGTAACACCCTCGGGTATGGTAATACTCGTCAGGCTCGAACATTCATAGAATGCCATATTTCCAATCGAAGTAACATCTCCATTGAAAGAGATTATACCCTTACCGGTTGATTTATTCCACACATTGGAAACAATATTTGCACCAAAGACATCCGAGGCATATGGCGTTACCTTTTTAGTTGCAGTATACCAAATCTCATTACTCTCCTGCATATGGAGCCTCTCTGCTACCATCGGTATATACTCTGAGATGATGTTTACATCATCGTTCTCAATAACAATGCGGACACTTGCCGATTGATTGCCATCGAAGAAATCGTCGCTCAGATTCTTACCCGAAGCCTTAACCGAAATAGTGCCATTTGTCGCATCGGTACTCCACGACATAATATCCATATCAACGAACTCTACACCTGCACGACTCTCTGTATAGACAGCCTTAACAGTAGTAATGTCGCTCCAATCAGCAGCCTTGCTTGCAGGAGACACCTCAAAGTCGAGTCCTACATAGCTATCACTCTTATACGAATATATTACCGTTGCCTTGCCATCATCATAACGAGGGATATAGGTCAACTTAACATCGTCAAGGTTGATTTTCTTGGGGATGGCTATCTCGGTGCCATCAGCCAATACAATATATACGTTATTCTCGTCTTGGGTTACACTCTGGAAGAAAGAGTCACCATCGACACCGTTAGTGTCATTTGTACCGTCCTGACCATCTTTGCCATCTTCACCGGTAGCCTTGCCAAGTTGAGTCCAAGTAGCACCATTGTCATAAGAGATATACCAATAGCCATCCTCAATTTTCAACTGAGGAGTGATGCCATCTTTACCATTTGCTCCATCCTGGCCATCAGTTCCATTTTCGCCATTTGCTCCATCTTTACCATCAGTGCCTACTGCCTTGATTTTGTTGCCATTTTCATCGGTCAACCACTCACCATTCAGAGTCCAATAGTAAACACCATCGTCGTCCATCTTCACGCCAATAACGGGGGTAGAGCCATCTTTACCATCGACACCATTAGTACCGTTTTGTCCATCTTTTCCGTTTTCACCGTGATAAATAGTGATAGGCTGCGACTTAGTGAATATGATAGTGTAGCCAATTATTTCACCATTTTTGGTAACCGGGGCTACACCTGTCACATAGTCATTGTTCTGCAATGCAGAAACAATAGTCTGCAACGACGAAATATTAGTATTCATCTGCTTACATAACTCTTCAAGTTTTACAATTCGACTTTCGTGATCGTCAAGTTTGTCCCAAATTTTAGAATCATCAAATGGGTCACTACAACCTGCAATAATCAGCGTAATTGCAAAGAGGCAATAGCCAAAGATTTGTTTCATAGTAATATAAAGTTGGTTAAATATTAGTCCCAAATCAAATTACCATATCAACTCCTCTATGGTGGGTCAGCAAAAATAAAGAAAGTGTGGAGCTGACTTTCGTTTATCTGCAAGAAGGCTCTGACAAAACCCGAAACGAATAAACGATACAATACCCCACACTTGAATAGTATGGGGTGTATACACAGAGAGTGCATAGCCACATAGCTACACAAGAAATGAGTGCTGTCGTTATCCTCGTTCCATTGAAAACTGTCAGATTCTCTTGCAAGGATAAAAGCGAAAACACTTTCATCAAAATATGTCTGTCGAGAGCGTTTACCGACCACGACACCACAAAGTTAGAAAACATTTCTGAAAATAAAAAAGAGGCTGTCCATCTTTAACGATGGACAACCCCATTTCTCTACGAAGTTGTATAACAAGAGGGATTTTTAGGCAGGGTAGTCTTTGGGGCTATGAGCATACTTTGTGTATGTGATTAGTCACAAAGGATACCCTAACACCAAAATCACCTTGTTAGGCAGCTTCTAACTACCAGATTACTACACGCTCACTCTCGGGACGGAACATCTTACCCTCGGTGATGCCGAATGCTTTGTAGAAGTCATCGACATTCATCAGAGTAGCGTTCACGCGGTTGCGACCGAGCGAGTGAACATCCTCCTTAGTCAGACGGATAGCCGCCTGATCGGTGATATTCTGACCCCACAGGGCAGCATAGCCGAGGTAGAAACGCTGGTCATCGGTAAAGCCATCGATATCGGCAGGCTCGCCCTTACCCTCCAACGAGTTCTTATAGGCGGTATAAGCCACACGCAGACCACCCTGGTCGGCGATATTCTCACCCAGCGAGAGAGCACCATCTGCAAACACACCGGGCAGAATCTCGATAGCATTGAACTGCTCAACAAGCACATCGGTCTTAGCCTTAAATGCGGCTGCATCCTCCTCGGTCCACCAATTAACCATATTACCGTCCTTGTCGAACATACGGCCCTGGTCGTCGAAGCCGTGAGTCATCTCGTGGCCGATAACCACACCGATTGCGCCATAGTTCACAGCGTCGTCGGCATTGGGATTATAGAAGGGAGGCTGCAAGATAGCGGCGGGGAAACAAATCTCGTTGGTGGTGGGGTTATAGTATGCATTTACGGTCTGAGGGCTCATAAACCACTGCTCTCTATCTACAGGCTGCCCCACCTTCGACATATTGTCGCGGGTGTACCACTCACTTGCGCGCTTGCGGTTCTCATAGTAGCTCAGAGAGGGGTCAACCTGCAACTCCGAGTAATCTTTCCACTTGTCGGGGTAGCCAATCTTCACGGTGAAGTTAGCGAGTTTCTCCTGTGCCTTAGCCTTGGTCTGGTCGCCCATCCAGTCGAGTGCAGCGATATGCTCACCAAGTGCGGTCTGCAAGTTGGCAACCATCTCCAACATACGCTCCTTGTCGCTCTCGGCAAAATACTTGGAAACATAAATCTCACCAACAGCCTCCGAGAGAAGCGAGTTGGGTACTGCCATAGCACGCTTCCAGCGAGCACGCTGCTCCTGCTGACCCGAAAGGGTGCGCTCGTAGAACTCAAACGATGCAGTCACAAAGTCATCGCTCAGCGACGATGCAGCACCATCAACCAAGTGGGTAAGGAGATAGTATTTCAAATCCTCAACAGGAGCGGTAGCAATCAGATTAATAGTTGCATCGAGAGCCGAGGGCTGACCAAGAATAATCTTGTCGAACTTGCCAGCACCCATACCTGCAAAGTAGTTATCCCAATCCACAACGCTATACTTAGCCTTGAAGTCGGTCATCGACATAGGGTTATAGCTACGAGCAACATCGCGCAACTCCACATTGGTCCAAGCAGCCTCAGCGAGTGCATCCTCAATGCGCAAATCGGCATCGATAGCACGCAGAGCGTCAGCCTCATCCATACCGATAAGGTGGAAGATAGTAGCAAGGTAGGTCTTGTAGGCCTCGCGGATATGCTGGTTTGCGGGGTCGAGGTAGTAGTCGCGCTCTCCCATAGTGAGGCCACCCTGCTGGATATACATCACATTGTTGCGGCTATCCATCATATCGGCATCGACACCCACACCAAAGAAAGGCGAGCCGTTGGAGGCGTGCATACGGTAAATCTCGGCCAACACATCCTCGCGCGAGTCGATAGAGAGGATATTCTCCACGTAGCTCATAATAGGCTCCGCACCCTCTGCATTGAGGCGCACCGAGTCAAGACCAAGTTTGTAGAGATCGCTAATCTTCTGCTCTACGCTACCTGCCTCAGCCTTCGATTTTGCCATATCGGCAAAGAGTTCGTTCAGGCGAATCTCGTTCTGCTCGCGCAACACATCGAACGAGCCATAGCGCGAAAATTCGGGCTTCAAGGGGTTCTTAGCCTGCCAGCCACCGGTTGCGTATTGATAAAAATCGTCTTGAAGGGCGACAGTTGTGTCCAGATTGGTCAAATCAATTCCAGGAACGCTGGTACTCTGCGACTTACAGCCCGCAAGGGTTGCCAACGCAAATGCAATAATCATACACTTTTTCATATTTATATAATGTTAAAGACCTGCAAATATATTTTTTTCGGAACGAATATCAAACTAAGTATCAGAAATTTTAGCAATACGGCACGATATTCGCTCAAAACAAATAGAAAAACACAAATAAACAATTAACAATGAAACACTTTCTTTTACTGATTATGTGCGCATCTATCACTTCTACACACCTCTTTGCCCAGACCCCGACTGCCGAAGAGAGCAATCCCAAGAGGACAAAATATATGCAGGGCTACCCTCCCCCAGCCGACAAGCGCATCAATGCACGCGACGGCTCATTTTTTGAGTTCCCGGCTCTGCGTTACAGCGTATGTCATATGCGCGAATTTATGCCTACGATTGGTGTGGAGAGACTCAACAGAACTCCCGTACACTGTTTTGAGTACAACATAGACCCCAACATCGACAACCTCACCTTTACACCTACGGGGAGCAATGATACGCTTACCTTTGCCGAGTCGTTGCCGATAAACTACACAGACGGCATACTGATTCTTCATCGCGGTAAAATCATTTACGAGCGATACTTTGGAGAACTCACCCCCGAAAGGGTACACGCAGTGATGTCTGTCACCAAATCGCTGACAGGAACTCTCGCCTCGGTACTTGCGGCAGAGGGGATTATCGACACTGCAAAGTTGGTAGCATACTACATCCCTGAGTTGGCTAATTCGGGGTTTGGCGATGCTACGGTACGACAAGTAATGGATATGACAACAGCCATAAAGTATAGCGAAGACTACACCGATCCTGAGGCTGAGGTATGGAAATTCTCAGCGGCAGGCAATGCTATGATAGAGCACCCCGAAGGGACTCCGCAGGGCTACTACGACTATCTGCCACAAATCGTCAAGGATGGAGAACACGGAGATATATTTGGCTATCGAACAGTCAATAGCGATGTGCTGGGCTGGATCATTGCCCGTTCCTCAGGAATGACGGTTGCCGAATTGATGCAGAAGGTATTCTGGAGCCGTATGGGTATGGAGCTTGACGGATATTATCAGGTAGATGCGCTCGGGACTCCCTTTGCGGGAGGTGGATTCAACGCAGGACTTCGTGACTTGGCGCGCTTTGGCGAGATGATTCGTCTGGGAGGCTCCTGGCGTGGTGTGCAGATAATTCCAGAGGAGGCTGTCAAGGATATTACCGAGGGTGGCAGTGCAGCACCTTTTGCCCGCTCCACCTATGCCAAAGGTCTGCCCGGCTGGAGTTATAGGAATATGTGGTGGAAGAGCAATAATGAGGATGGAGCATTTATGGCTCGTGGCGTTCACGGTCAAGCAATATATATCGACCCCGCAGCCGAAATGGTGCTTGTCCGACTAGCCTCAAGCGACAAGGCAAGCAACACTCTGCTCGATCCGATGTCGCTACCTGCTTATCAGGCAGTTGCAGATTACTTGTTAGGAAAGTAAACGGGAAGAGGGAGATTAAGGAATTTAGGGAAATTTCTTTATACTCACTAAACTCCCTAACCTTCCTACAAAAAACTGAGAGCAGTTCGATACTGCTCTCAGTTTTAGTTAATTTTGAATCTTGAATTTTGTATTTTGAATTAAAAAGTCATATGATAGAGGAAATTTTGTGCTTCGTGATGAAAGGCGAGCCGAAGTTTACTGAGCGTAAATGAGGCGAAGCCTTTCGAAGGAAGTGCAAAATTTACCAATCAGATGACTTTTTTTTACCCTAGGGCAACATCCAATATCATCATCACGGTAAATCCCGCCATCACGCCCCAAGTGCCGAGGTGGGAGTGTTCTGAGATTTTGGCATCGGGAATCAAATCTTCGGCAACCACAAAAATCATTGCTCCGGCCGCAAAGGCCAACATCCACGGATGCAGATTGATAATATGTGTCGAAAGGTAGTAGCCAAGCAGGGCCGATACGGGCTCCACCACACCGCTTGCCGTACCAAACCAGAATGCTTTGCGGTGGTTACCTGCCACATTGCGCATCGGGAGTGCAACAGCCGCACCCTCAGGGATATTCTGCACACAAATACCGATAGCCAGACCAAGTGCTGCCATATATGCCGCCATATCGCCCGCTACGGCTGCAGCACCAAAGGCAAAGCCCACTGCCAAGCCCTCCGGGATATTGTGTATCGTCACAGCAAAGAACAATTTTATTGTTTTGTGTATTTGCGACTTAGGTCCCTCCTCCTCGTGGGTGTGATTATGGATGTGAGGTATCACCCTATCGAGCAGAACAAGGAACAAACCACCGATCAGAAAGCCGACAGTGGCAGGTATCCAGCTAAGATCGCCCCATTTCGCACCTGCGCTATCAATAGCAGGTATCAACAGCGACCACACAGAGGCGGCAATCATAATACCACCCGCAAATCCCAAAAATAGGGTATTCAATCTATCTGAGAACTCTTTGCGCACAAAGAGCACTACCGAAGATCCGAGAGTTGTACCTAAAAACAGTAGTACAAATCCCAATATGGTTAGTTGTGTTGTAGTCATATATTAAATTCTTTGCTTCTCGTTAATAAATACCATAACACAAATATATACATTTTTTTTCCAATTCTCAATATTGGAACACTCTTTGACAAGGGCAATAGGTAAACCAAAATCGATTTACTATGTCAAGATTTTTATCCATCTTACTCGTTGCGCTATGCAGCACAATTACAGCCAAGGCACAACACGGAATAGAGGTAGGAGTAGATTACACTACCGAATTTCTCTATGGTTTCGACACCCACAAGGCCAATTGGGCCAATGTGCTTGATGTTGATTTTTCAAGAGATCTGTGGCGTGGCGGCAACATTCGTCTCAACCTCCTCTCGTCGGACAATCTGCGCGATTCGCGCGGCAAAGGTCCCATTGCACCCGACTTGGAGATATTCTCCGGCATAGAAGAGGAGAGCTCCTCACTCACTCTGTTCATCTTCGGCATAAGCCAAAGAATCGGTATCTCGGATGTATTTATCGGAGTGCGAAACGTAAACGAAGATTACTTTGACACCCCTTGGAACTCACTATTCACCTCTCCCTCCAACGGGCTCTATCCCTGCATATCGGAGGGCTATCCGCTTGCTGATGCTCCACGCTCCGCACTCTGCCTACACAGCGAGATACACTTTTCCGAGCATTGGCTCTATAAGAGTTCGCTATACAATGGCGTAGCGACAAATGATTGGCTGAGAGTATTCAACTTCCGTCCTCGCAAGCAGGGTCTTCTGGCCATATCCGAACTGAGTTATTCGGGGCGTGAGGGAAGTTATGTCGGCTCATATCACCTCGGTACCGTATTTGGCGACTGCTATGACGAGGAGAAGGGGGAGAAAGTCAACAACGACTCATTTTGGCTTCTGGCCGAGCAACCTCTCTACTACTCCCCGAGCGGACAGACTATGCAACTGCTCCTGCAAGGTGGTTACTCAACTACGGGTAATTGTCGAGGATATTTTGGTGTTGGTACCGTCTGGCGCGGTCTGTTCCAAGAGAACGACTACATCGGTCTGCTGGCGCAACGCTCCTTCCATAACGAGGGTAACGAAACAGATTGGGAACTCACCTACGCTATGGAGTTTGGAGCGGCAACCATACAGCCCGCACTGCACCTTCTCTTTGGTGGCGACAAGACACGCGCCATAGGAGTTATGAAGTTGGTGATGGCATTCGACTAAAAGCCTTTGACTATTGTACGACCAATCCAAACCAATATCAGACCAAGCAGGAATGTTGCCGATGAGTAGAGGGCAAATTGAAACCAACGATGGTCGGCAAGGAGCAGATACATATCATCGGCAAAGGAGGAGAAGGTAGTCAGACCACCACAAAAACCCGTAATGAGAAAGACATTTGCCACAGGCGATACCAGATGGTGTCGTTCTGCAAGGCCAAATAGGATACCAATCAGAAAACTACCCACCAAATTAACTACAAGCGTCCCCCACGGAAAGTGACTGTGGGTGATATGGGCAAAGAGTTTGCCCGTAAGGTAGCGGAGAATGGAACCGAAAAATCCACCCAATCCCGCAAAGAAGATAAGTTTTAAGGTCTGCATAATTTGTACTGTTTTTAAGGTTAAACACACTTGTCGGAAAGGCAATTCTAATGCCACAGTTAGCTCAGAAAGTAGCGTGGCAAAGAATTTGTTTAGGCAAATCACATCACCGAGAGAAAAGACTCGGTGGTATTACTAATTTAAAAAATCAAAAAACTATGCATTTGACACCGAAAGAGATTGACAAGCTGATGTTGCTCTCGCTTGGCGAGATTGCCGAGCGTCGCAAACAGAAGGGGTTAAAACTGAACTACCCCGAATCGGTAGCCTACATCACCAGCGCAGCACTCGAAGGAGCTCGCGAGGGCAAAAGTGTTGAGGAGGTGATGAGTAGTGCCGCAAAGGTCCTCACCCGCGACGATGTAATGGAGGGAGTTGCCGATATGATAACACTACTCCAAGTGGAGGCGGTATTTACCGACGGCTCACGATTGGTTAGTATTCACAATCCCATAAGATAGAGCAGATTATGAAAGATCAGAACAAACAACTTTATCCCGATAAAAAGGGATTTATGCCCGACAAACCGATTGCTGTCGGTGGCGTACTTACCGCAAACGAGCCTATTGAGTATAACACCGAGTGCAATCCCACAAAGATTGAGGTGCACAACACAGGCGACAGACCAATACAGGTCGGGTCGCACTACCACTTCTTTGAGGTGAACCGTTATCTGGAGTTTGACCGACCTGCTGCCTTTGGTACACACCTCAACATCCCCGCCACAACAGCTATCCGCTTTGAGCCGGGCGAGAGTAAGACGGTAGAGGTAATACCATTCGGCGGGAAGCAGCGCATCATTGGCTTCAACGGGCTTGTTGAAGGCTATGCAGGCGAGGAGGATGCTCCAACATATCTTCCCAATCGCCATCGCGCATTTATGAAGGCACACAAGCGAGGTTTCCGCTCGACAGCCGAATGCTGCAACCATCATCAAGATACAGACAAGTGTAAAACAACTAAAAAAGAGTAGTAATGGCGACAATATCGAGAGAACAATACAATAATCTCTTCGGCCCGACAGTGGGCGACCGTATCCGCTTAGGCGATACAAACCTCTATGTTGAGATTGAACGAGACCTGCGCACTTTGGGCGACGAAGTAGTATATGGTGGTGGTAAGACCCTGCGTGACGGTATGGGGCTTGCCAATAGTCTGAGCGGCGATCAGGGCTCGCTCGACTTAGTAATCACCAATGTCACCATATTAGACCCGAAATTGGGCGTAGTGAAGGCCGATGTCGGTATCAAGGATGGCAAAATTGCGGGTATCGGCAAGTCGGGTAACCCCAACACTATGCGTGGTGTTTCGCCCAATCTGGTGACAGGTGCTTCGACTGATGCAATTTCCGGTGAGCATCTGATTCTCACTGCCGGTGCTATTGATAGCCACGTTCACTTTATCTCACCCCAACAGGCCGAAGCCTGTCTGAGCAATGGTATCACTACGCTGATTGGTGGTGGTGTAGGTCCTACCGATGGTACAAACGGCACAACAATCACCTCAGGCAGATGGAACATCGAGAAGATGATTCAGTCGGCCGAAGGGTTGCCTATCAACATCGGCTATCTCGGCAAGGGTAACTGCTCGGTGGCAGGGCCTATTGAGGAACAGATTGTGGCGGGTGCCTGCGGTTTGAAGATTCACGAGGATTGGGGTTCAACGCCTGCCGCTATTCGTCGCACAATGTCGGTTGCAGACCGCTTTGATGTACAGGTAGCAATCCACACCGATACTCTGAACGAGGGTGGTTATGTAGAGGATACGATTGCCGCCATTGATGGTCGCACAATCCATACCTATCATACCGAGGGTGCCGGTGGTGGCCACGCGCCCGACCTGCTGAAGATGGCTTCACAACTCAATGTACTCCCATCTTCAACCAACCCCACCCTGCCTTTCGGTATCAATTCGCAGGCCGAGCTCTTCGATATGATTATGGTATGCCATAACCTCAACCCGAAGATTCCCTCAGATGTGGCATTTGCCGAAAGCCGTGTGCGTCCCGAGACGCAGGCTGCCGAGAATGTGCTCCACGACTTGGGTGTGCTGTCGATGATCACCTCCGATTCGCAGGCTATGGGTCGTGTGGGTGAGTCGTTCCTCAGGGCTATACAAATGGCTTCATATATGAAGAGTGTCAGCGGTAAGCTCTACGAGGATAGCGACAACAACGATAACTTCCGTGTATTGCGCTACCTGGCAAAGGTAACCATAAACCCCGCTATCACATTTGGTATTTCGGATATCATCGGCTCTGTTGAGCGTGGCAAGATGGCCGACCTGGTGCTGTGGGAGCCTGCATTCTTTGGCACAAAGCCCAAGATGGTAATTAAGGGCGGTATGATTAACTGGGCTCAGATGGGTGATCCCAACGCCTCTCTTCCCACACCTCAACCTATCTATATGCGCTCGATGTTTGGTGGATTTGGAAAGGCGATGCCCAAGACCTGTCTGACTTTCACTTCGCGTGCTGCCTGGGAGAGCGATATTGCTCACCGACTCGGGTTGGAGCGAGGGATATATCCCGTCAGTCGCACCCGCTCACTCACAAAGGAGCAGATGATACTCAACTCCGCCACACCTCACATCGAAGTTAATCCGGACACCTTTGAGGTAAGGGTTGACGGCAAGGTTGTGAAGATTGAACCCGCAAAGGAGTTCCCCTTGGCACAGCTCTATTGGTTTAGTTAGCAGGAACATACAATGAAAATCTATACACAAATTGTCGGTAACACCGCCTCGCCGCATTGGGCTGAGGCTACACAGAGTATCGAGAAAGAGTATATAGACCTTGACCACTGGTCGGCTCAAAAGAGCCGATTGGTGGCAACGGGGTCACTCGGAAACACCTACGCAATCTCTCTTGACCGCGGACGACGACTGAACGATGGCGATATCATATACTACTCGGCACAGGAGGGTCGTGCGGTCGTAATACGCATTGCACTTGATGAGGTGATGATCGTCACACTCGACCCAGAGAGGATGGGGAGTGTTGAGCGGCTCTTGACGAGCGCAGTCGAACTTGGTCACGCCCTGGGCAATCAACATTGGCCTGCTGTGGTGCGAGGAGCACAAGTATATGTACCACTGAGCATTGACCGAAAGGTGATGGAGAGTGTTATGAAGAGTCATCCGATTGAGGGTATTGAGTATGAATTCAGGCCCGGTAGTGAGATTATCCCCTACCTGTCGCCTCACGAGCTACGACGACTTTTTGGCGGCACAACAGAGCATTACCATCACGACCATCAGCACAATGAACACCATCGCACACACTCCGACCACAAAATCCACGCTCACAAGAAGGATTAGTCGTCTACTTCGACTTTTACAATATGGTGATTCGGCACTACCGATAGGAGGCTTCTCCTTTTCGGGCGGTGTGGAGAGTGCCGTAGCTAGTAGGTTGCTGAAACAGAAGGAGGAGTTGGAAAGCTATTTGCGCCAATCATTGAGAAATACGGCATTGACAGACGGCATTGCAGCACTACACGCCCACAGAGGAGCTATGGCGGAGAATATGGAGGCTGTTATTGAGGCTGATTGCAGACTCTACCACACAAAACTCCTTGCCGAGAATCGTCAGATGTCCGTACGCTTAGGCTCCCGACTACTCTCATTGGCGCGCTCCACACTCCACTCCGAGCTGCTTGGTAAGTTTGCCGAAAGAGTAGCGCATGGCCAAGCCTATGCAACACACGCGGTAGTTTTGGCGGTAATACTTGCCGAATCAGAGGTAGATGAACAGGGGCTATGGGCTGCGCTGATGGCAGGGGTAGAAAATATGGTTCTGGGAGCTTCGTTGCGCACTATGCGGATAACCCATATTGAGACTCAGGCAATGCTCCACCGTTCGGCCTCATACATCGAAGAGCTATATGGCGGGATACTCGAACTGAGGCTTGACGATATGCAGAGTTTTGCCCCGATGATGGAGATAGTGGCCGCCCTGCACGAGCGAGGGAATGAAAGATTGTTTATGAATTAGAAAAATGGTATGAAAAAGAGTTGCAGAATAGGAATTGGAGGCCCTGTCGGTTCGGGCAAAACAGCACTAATAGAGGCTATTACGCCACGACTTATAGATAAAGGGCTGAGTATATTAATTATCACGAACGATATTGTCACCACTGAGGATGCACAGCATGTTCGTCACTTTCTGCGAGGGGTATTGGCAGAGGATAGGATTATTGGCGTTGAGACGGGGGCTTGTCCTCACACCGCAGTTCGCGAAGACCCTTCGATGAATTTGGCAGCTGTGGAGGATATGGAGGCGCGCTTCCCCGATGCCGATGTGATATTTATCGAATCCGGAGGAGATAATCTCACCCTTACATTCAGCCCTGCACTGGTCGATTTCTTTATCTATGTTATCGATGTCGCAGCCGGAGATAAGATACCTCGCAAGGATGGTCCGGGTATTACCCACTCCGATATTCTCGTCATCAACAAATTTGATCTTGCACCCTATGTCAAAGCCGATCTGGATGTGATGCGCAGGGATTCTAAACTTATGCGCGGAGATAAACCGTTCATCTTCACCAACTGCTTTACGGGCGAGGGTATAGACAGGCTTGTCGAGATGATTGAGGAGTTTGCACTGTTTGATATTGTTGAGCAATGAGCCGAACCATACCGACAGAGCTTGTCCCCTATCTTCGTCAACCGCCCGCGATGCAGGCAGGGAGTACGGGAAAGTTTGGGGAGTTGGAACTCTACTTTGAGGCTGTTCCGAGTGGCAAAACGGTACTTCGCCACCTCTATCGTCGTGCGCCACTGATTGTTCAGCAGGCACTCTACTTTGATGAGGAGTTGCCGACAATGCCGTGTGTCTATATCCTCTCCTCTGGAGGACCCAATGTCGATGGCGACCGCTATCGGCAGGAGTTTCGTCTGGCAGAGAGTGCTATGGCACACATCTCGACAGGGGCTGCGACAAAGATAGCACCAATGCTCTACAACCACGCCTCACTAAGGCAGGATATCACTTTGGCTGATAATGCCTATTTGGAGTATCTTCCTGAGCCGACTATTCCGTGTCGCGGTGCTCGCTATCGGAGCGAGTGTCGAATAACGATTGCCCCGACAGCAACTCTATTTTACAGCGAAATATACACCTCGGGCAGGCGATACCACAATGATGAGAGTTTCAGTTATGACTTGTTATCGCTCTCCACCTCTGCCCGAAGAGATAGTGGCGAGGAGTTATTCAGCGAGAAAATGGTGATACAGCCCCACACCACACCGCCACAGAGCAGGTGGGTGATGGAGCACTACAATACATTTGCCACTATATTCATACTCACCGCAAAAGAACATATCGACAAGATATACAATCAGATACAATCCTACAAAGGAAACGAAACAGCTCTCGGCATTTCACACCTGCCCTCAGACTGCGGCTTAGTGTGCAGGATACTCTCCACCCGTAGCGATCGAGCAAAAGAGATGGTCAGAGAAATTTGTTCGGTAGTACGCAAAGAGATCAAAGGAAGATCCCTGCCTGAGGAGTTTCCTTGGAGATAAGTCAAACCAAAAATAAAAGAATATGAGTAATTTTTTCAAAACAAGCGACAGTAACGCCACATTTGTAGGCAATATGCTTCGTGGTGTTGGACAGGTAATGTTCCAGAAAAATGGATGGACAGGCCTATTCTTTCTCTGCGGAATTGCGTGGGGAGCCTATGATTCAGGGACTATTGATGTGGCTTGGGGAGCACTTGTAGGTGTTTTTGTATCCACCATAACAGGCTACTTGCTCGGACTCGACCGCGAAGACGGCGATAGCGGATTGTGGGGCTTTAACGGAGTTTTGGTGGGTTGTGCGATGATGACCTTCCTGGATAGCACACTCCTCACCTGGATAGCTCTTGTCCTCTGTTCGGCACTGACAGTGTGGGTAAGATTGGCACTCAACAACACGATGAAGAGTTGGAAGGTCAACTCCTTCACCTTCCCCTTTGTTACCTCGACCTGGATATTTCTGCTTGCCTCACGCGCACTACACGGAATGCCTGCCGATTCGTTGCCCTCGCCACACCTGCCGGGTTATTTCGACTGGACAGTTTCTCTGGCACCGCTCGACCTTGTGGTCTATTGGCTGAAAGGAATTGCGCAGGTCTTTCTGATCGACTCTTGGGAGACGGGTATTCTATTCCTTATTGGTCTGGCGGTTAGCAATATATGGGCTGCCGTGTGGGCAGCGATAGGCTCCGCAGTGGCTCTCGTAGGGGCTATCTTGTTTGGTGCGCCCGGCGAGCTGATTAGCGAAGGTTTGTTTGGTTTTAGCTCGGTGCTGACAGCCATTGCTCTCGGAGCAACCTTCTACCGTCCATCGTGGGGCTCGGCAATCTGGGCATTGTTAGGTGTGATAGTATGTATGTTTGTGCAGCTCGCTACCGACCTTTGGTTAGAGCCAATTGGCCTGCCCGCACTTACCGCTCCATTCTGTCTGACAACCTGGATATTCCTCTTGCCGCTATTCAAGTTCGGAGAGCACAAACATCAGGTAGATCACTCCGATTGGCACAAACATACAGCAACAACCAAAAAAGAGTAATAATATGCATATGTCAGATTCACTCATCTCGCCCATAGTGGCGGGAGTAGGAGCAGTCGTAGCCGTATCGCTGATTGCTGTGGCTATCCGTCGCACCTCGCGCGAGGCAGGCGACAAGATGATACCGATGATGGGAGTTATGGGGGCTTTTATCTTTGCCGCTCAGATGCTCAACTTCACAATCCCCGGCACAGGGTCGAGTGGCCATATTGTAGGCGGCATCCTGCTTGCCTCTGTACTTGGCCCGTGGGCTGGATTTCTGGTTTTGTCGTCGGTGTTGGTACTCCAGGCACTCCTCTTCGCCGATGGGGGTATATTGGTCTTGGGGTGCAACATTATCAATATGGCAGCCACTTCGTGCCTTATCGGCTACCCCTTTATCACCCGTCCGCTACTTGCGGGCAGACGCACTTTCGGAAGAGTGATGTGGGCCTCTGTGGCAGGCTCGGTTGTGGCACTGTTTATCGGTGCGGTGGGAGTAAGTCTTGAAACGACACTCTCAGGGATAACCGCTCTGCCAACTGCTGCCTTTCTGCGCTATATGATTCCCATTCACCTGGTGATTGGAATTATTGAGGGTGTGGCAACAGGTATGGTGCTTTGGTTTCTCTCGTGGCGACGCCCTGCCCTGCTCCACAATGCCGACCTCGACAAACAGAAAGGAACGAGCGCAATTTGGCTGACGCTCGCTATCTGTTCACTCGCTATGGCTGCACTCTTTACGGTTATCGCCTCCTCATCTCCCGATGGGTTGGAATGGTCGATTGTTCGCACAAGCGGAGTTGAGGAGATAGTTGCTCCCGCAACCTCGACGACACATCGTTTTGTGGAGGCAGTACAGGAGCAGACAGCACTGATTCCCGATTACGAACTCTCCTCAGCAGGGCTGATCGGATGCGCAATACTCTTGGTTCTATCCTTCATATTATCGTTAATGTTTCGCAATAGGTCAGCCAAAGCAAATAAATGAGTTTTAACCTGATAGCGGACACCATCTCAACCGAGAAAACAGGCAGAGCAGAGAGCACTTTCACTCGTTACGACACACGAGCAGTGACCCTCGCTCTGTTCTGCTATCTGGTCGCTATGCTCTCACTCCCCGCCACCAATTTGGGCGACCTTTTGGTGATGGGTTGTTTGCTGATGATAGCCACCTCACTGTCGGGAATCAAGCTTCGGACGGTACTCAGAAAATCACTATTGGTGCTGCCACTTGTCCTACTTATCGGCCTGTTCAACCCTATCATTGACCGCACTCCGATAGCCACCTTTTTAGGGGTTATCATTACTCGCGGATGGGTAACTTTTCTGACGATTATCATAAGGGGTGTCTTGGCAGTTAGTGCTGTGGCGTTGGTGACGGAGGGGGTTGGTTTTCGCTCCATATGCGATGCCCTGCGCAGGATGGGAGTGCCAAAGTTATTTACCGAGCAGCTGCTCTTTCTGCACCGCTACCTCTTTGTCATTGTCGAGGAGGCTCAGGAGATGAGCAGAGCGAGATTAGCGCGTAGCGGAGGCAGGAACAAGTTAAGATTAAAGGTCTGGGCGACACTTATCGGAACGCTACTGATTCGCTCCATAGATCGTGCAGAGCGCATCTACGGAGCAATGCTGGCAAGGGGTTATCAGGGCAGGATGCCGGACAGAGGAGTAAAGAGAAGGTGGCACAAACAAGATACGCTACTACTAATAATAGCCACTACCCTACCCATAGCAACCGCCATTTTTCAACCAATCAGATATCTTTCGGCACTATGAGCCATCACTATATCGAGTTTAACAATGTCGGCTACCGCTACCCGTCGGGGCAGGTGGCTTTGGAGAATATCTCTTTTCGTATTACCCACGGAGAGCGTGTGGCACTTATCGGGGCTAATGGTGCGGGAAAATCCACCCTCTTAAACCTATGCTGTGGGATACTTTTGCCCACTACGGGAGATATAGTCGTGGGAGGTGTCCGAGTTGAGAATAAGCAACTGCAAGAGATACGAAGACAAGTAGGAATTGTATTCCAAAATCCTGACGACCAACTAATTATGTCCTCGGTCGAGGAAGAGATCGCCTTTGGTCCGCTCAATATGGGCTACCCTCCCGACAAGGTAGAGCAACTTGTTGAGCAGGTAATGCATCAGACCTCAACCATCCGTCTGCGCAATCGCCCGCCATATAATCTCTCCGGCGGTGAGAAGAAGAGTGTGGCGATTGCCTCGGTGCTGGCTATGGAGCCATCGGTAATCCTGATGGATGAACCGTCGGCCTCGCTTGACCCTCGCGCGCGTAGGTTAATGATGGAGTTGGTGGAGAGTTTTGGTCATACGATACTCCTCTCCTCGCACGATTTGGGACTTGCGGAACGACTATGCCCACGCACACTACTCCTGCATCATGGATATCTGGTGGCTGATGGGGCCACGACCGAACTGCTGAGCGATAAAGAGTTGATGGAGAGGTGCGAATTGTTGTAAGTTTTGGCGAGATGAGTTATATTTGTGTTCCAACCAAATAGTGTATAAAAGTATGAAAAAGGCATATATTCTTCTGGCAGAGGGATTTGAGACCATTGAAGCTCTCACTCCCCTCGATGTTTTAGTGCGTAGTGGCGTAGAGGTACGCACTATTGCTATTGGCTCCGGTTATGATGTGCGCTCGGCACAGGGCGTTGCGGTAATGGCAGACGGGGTGCTCTCGACAACCGATCTGAGCGATGGTAGCGCGCTGATTCTGCCCGGTGGCTATCCCGGATATGAGAATTTGGGTAAGTCAAGCGAGGTTTTGCGCTGGGTGAGCGAGTATTATAATAGTGGCAAGGTGGTGGCTGCGATTTGTGGCGCACCTACTGTTTTGGCTCTGGCCGGTGTAGGTCACGGCAAGGAGATCACCGCACACACAAGCGTAGTGGGCGAACTAAGTGATTATCAAGTAAGTGATGCAGATGTAGTCTGCTCGGGAGAGCTGATAACGGGTAAGGGCGCAGGTCTTTCGCTCCCATTCGCTTTCGCTGTTGCCGAGGCTCTTACTTCGGCTGAGGTAATTGAGGATGTAAAGGGCAAGATGGAGTTGTAGAGCCTGAGAGAGATATAGGGGAGAAAAAAATGCAAAAATATCCTTTATTTAATCTCCTTACAATTAGATAGTTGTGTATTTAGTGATAGATTTTTTCAAAAAAAAGTGCAGAAAAA
>JAGBTK010000057.1 GCA_017631375.1 Tidjanibacter sp.
AATTATGAAACAAGCAATTGCAATTTTGACAGGTGGCGGTCCTGCTCCCGGTATGAACACCGTAGTAGGTAGCGTTGCTAAAACTTTCCTTACCAAAGGTTATCGCGTAATTGGTCTGCACGAGGGGTATACCGGCCTCTTCAAGGCTGAGGCTCGTATGGTGGATATCGACTATCCTCTGGCTGACGATATCTTCAACCGTGGTGGCTCGTATTTGCAGATGAGCCGTTTCAAACCCACCGATAAGGATTTCGAGGAGAACTTCAACCTCAAATTCTTCACCGACAACAACATTAAGTTGCTCGTAACTGTAGGTGGTGATGATACTGCTTCGACCGCAAACCGTATCGCTAAGTTCTTGGAGGCTAAGAAGTATCCTATCGCTAATATCCATGTTCCCAAGACTATTGATAACGACCTTCCTCTCCCCGGTGAGACTCCTACCTTCGGTTACGAGTCGGCTAAGGAGGGTGGTGCAGTAATCGGTCGTGCCGTTTATTGCGACGCTCGCACCAGCGGTAACTGGTTTGTATTGGCAGCAATGGGTCGTTCGGCTGGTCACTTGGCATTCGGTATCGGTATGGCTTGCCACTATCCTATGATTGTTATCCCCGAGATGTTCAACAAGACCACCATCACCGTTGACAAGATTGTTAACTTGGTTATCAGCTCGATTATCAAGCGCAAACTTATGGGTATGGACTACGGTGCTGCTATCGTATCGGAGGGTGTATTCCACGAGCTCAGCGACGAGGAGATCAAGAAGACCGGTGTTCACTTCACCTATGACGATCACGGTCACCCCGAGCTTGGTAAGGTATCGAAGGCTCACGTATTCAACGACATTCTCGAGCGTCGTCTGAAAGAGATTGGTTTGAAGGTTAAGTCGCGTCCCGTAGAGATTGGTTACGAGGTACGTTGCCAAACCCCCGTTGCTTACGACTTGGAGTACTGCTCGAACCTCGGTATGGGCGTTTATAAGTTGTATAGCGAGGGTAAGACCGGCTGTATGGTTTATATCAACCACGATGGTCAGGTTGGTCAGCTCTACCTGAAAGATCTTCAGGATCCTACCACCGGTAAGATTCCTCCCCGTTTGGTTGACGTTAACTCGGATAAGGTTCAGATGGTTGTTAACAACATCCTCTGCTACGTTACTCCCGAGGACTACGAGGCTGCTAAGGCTTACGTTGCTAATCCCGAGGCTTACGACTTCCGCAAGATTCTTGCTTGGTAGTCTGCCACAAAAGGATATTTACCACGACGCACTCTCCCACTACGGGAGGGTGCGTTTTTCTTATGTGTGAGAGATAAATAAAAAGTGCCACAACCGCAAAGAGTTGTAGCACTTATTTTAGTTGGCAAACAGACCAAGGTTACATATCGTCCTCCTCGTCATCAGTTGGGAGTTCGTCTGCGCCCTTGATTTCATCGTCGTCGCCATAGTAGTCCTTGTCCTCCTCTTCCTCGATCTGACCGTCAATCTTGACGTCAATTTTCACCAAGTAACTTATCTCGTCGGTCTCAAAGGGGACTGCATAAAAGAAGTCGCCCGATGGTTTATCGATACGAATCATGTGGTCGGTATAACCATAAGGGTAAAGCTTCTTAACTTCCTCCTGCAACTCGGCAGGTAAATTTTGGTAGCTAACTACCAATCTCTTCTTGTTAATGTTCTTATTAGCCATATTGGTCGCTGAAAATTTTTGCAATTATACGCAAAAAATATATATCAAAATTCTTAAAACATTTTTTTTTGTCCTTTTTTTGACTTACCCCGATTTTTTGGAACAATTGGCGAAAAAATAGCACTCAGGTTGGATTGGATTACTTTTTTATATATCTTTACAATGAATTTGCGGATACTATGCACAAGGAGATTCAACAACTCAGAGAGGCCCTTGCCAAGCACAATTGGCTCTATTATGTCGAGGCTCAACCCATCGTAAGCGACTACGAATACGATGCTATGATGCGCCGATTGGTGGAGCTTGAAAAGGCACACCCTGAGGAGTTCGATCCCAACTCCCCTTCAGTGAGGGTTGGTAGCGATCTGGCTAACGATTTCCAAACAGTGGCTCACAGATATCCGATGCTCTCGCTGGGTAATACCTACTCGCTCGAAGAGCTCTCGGAGTTTTGTGAGAAAATTTGTAACGAGATTCCCGATGCGGAGTTTGTGTGCGAACAGAAGTTCGATGGTACCGCCATTTCGCTCACCTATCAAAATGGTAAGTTGCTCCGTGCCGTTACACGCGGTGACGGAGAGAAAGGCGATGATGTTACCGCCAATGTACGCACCATACGCTCGGTGCCATTAGTGCTGATGGGGGAGGGTTACCCCGACTATTTTGAGATGCGTGGCGAGGTCTATATGCCTCACTCGTCATTCAATAGGCTTAATGCCGAGCGAGAGGATATTGGGGAGACTCCTTTTGCAAATCCCCGCAATGCGGCAGCTGGTACACTCAAATTGCAGAACTCATCGGTGGTTGCAGAGCGCGGCTTGGAGTGCTTCCTCTACTATATGGAGGGCGATGGTCTGCCCTTTGCGTCGCATTGGGAGAACTTGGAGGCTGCGCGTGGTTGGGGCTTCCGCATCTCTAAGCAGATGCGTTTGTGCAGGTCGTGGGCTGAGATTGCTGAGTATATCGACCAAACGGCACAGCTGCGTGGCGAACTGCCATACGATATTGATGGTGTAGTAATCAAGGTAAATAGTTATGCCGACCGTCGTCGTCTTGGCTCAACGGCTAAGGCTCCGAGGTGGGCTGTAGCATATAAATATAAGGCGGAGCAAGCACTTACTCGTCTGCACTCCGTAGATTTTCAGGTAGGTCGTACGGGTGCAATTACTCCCGTAGCCAATTTGCAGCCGGTACATCTGGCAGGTACAACCGTGAAGCGTGCCTCGCTGCACAATGCGGAGCAGATTGCCCTGCTCGATATCCGACTTGGCGATATGGTCTATGTGGAGAAGGGTGGTGAAATTATCCCTAAAATTACGGGTGTCGAGTTTTCGGAGCGTAGTGTGGAGTGCGTTCCTTTTGAGTATATCACTCACTGCCCGGAGTGCGGTTCGGAACTTGTGCGTATTGAGGGAGAGGCAAAACACTACTGCCCAAATACGGAGAGTTGCCCACCGCAGATTGTGGGGCGTATTGTTCACTTCATCTCGCGCAAGGCGATGAAGATAGAGTCGCTTGGTGAGGAGACTATCGAACTGCTTGTCAGGGAGGGACTTGTGAGTGATATTGCTGACCTATATTCACTTACGGCTGAGCAACTTGTGCCCCTGCCACGATTGGGGCAGAAGAGTGCAGAGAATATCATCGCCAGCATTGATGAGTCAAGCCAGGTGTCCTTCCACAGGGTGCTGTTTGCACTCGGTATCAGATATGTGGGCGAAACCACTGCCAAGCAACTTGCTGCACACTTCGGCTCGTTGGATGCACTGAAAAATGCAACGGTCGATGAGTTGCTTGAGACTCCCGAAGTGGGTGAGAAGATTGCTCAGACCGTGTTTGACTATTTCCGTAGCGAGAAGAATACCGAATTGTTGAGCCGATTGGAGAGTGCCGGATTGCAATTTGTTGCGGAGCAGAAGGGCGAGGATAGTGGAGAGCAACTTGCCGGTTTGGGTATCGTGATTTCCGGAACCTTTGTGCGTCATAGTCGCGAGGAGTTGAAGGAACTCATAGAGAAACACGGAGGCAAGAACCTCTCTTCGGTGAGCAGCAAGACCGACTATCTGCTTGCGGGTGAGAATATGGGACCCGCCAAGTTGAAAAAGGCCGAGTCGCTGGGGGTAAAAATTATCTCGGAGGGTGATTTTGAGCAGATGATCTCATCGGAGAGTGTGATTAATAGGACAGAAGAGGAACAGGTGCTGGAGGTGAGTGTTGAAGAGATAACCTCATCGGGTGCTGGAGCAAGTGCAGAGCAAGGCTCTCTGTTCTAATAGGATAGAAAATATACATTTTTGATATGATTACTGATATTAGTAAAAAGTTAACGGGATTGGGCGTGGCTATTGTAACGCCGTTTTGCGCTGATGGATCGGTGGACTATACCGCTCTGCGCCGACTAATCCGATATGTTACCGAGGGAGGCGTTGACTACTTGGTCGTTATGGGTACAACGGGTGAAACCCCAACCCTGACTCCCGATGAGAAACGAGAGGTATTGCGCGTAGCTAAGGAGGAGAACGGCGGTCGTCTGCCTTTGGTGGTAGGTATTGGTGGTAACAATACTGCAACTGTGATTAAGACCATTGCCGAGTTTGATACAGAGGATGTGGATGCTATCCTGAGCGTTGTTCCCTACTACAACCGTCCTGCACAGCGCGGTATATATGAGCACTATGCGGCTATTGCCCGCTCGACAACTACCCCCATTATTCTCTATAATGTGCCTTCGCGCACAGGTGTAAATATGCTACCTGAGACTACACTCGCCCTGGCGCGTGATTTTGATAATATCGTGGCTGTCAAGGAGGCATCGGGCAATATAGAGCAGATCAGACAACTGATTAACGACAAGCCTAAGGGTTTCAATATTATATCGGGTGACGATTCGTTGGCAATATCGGTTATTGAGGCCGGTGGCGAGGGTGTGATCTCGGTGGCTGCAAATGCTTTCCCAAAACATTTCTCGCAGATGCTTGCGGCTTCGTTTGCAGGCGATAAGGAGGTGTCATACTCGATGTGGGAGCAGACAAGAGCAGCCGTAAAGATGCTCTTTGCAGAGGGTAACCCTCCCGGTGTGAAGGCGGCACTTACCATTAAGGGGCTGATTGAGAATAATCTCCGCCTGCCGCTTGTTCCCGTTACCAATGCTCTCTATCGCGAACTTGCGCAGGAGATTGCAGAGAAGGGCTTGTAATATATTTACTACAATCTCCGTTATAGGGATAGAGATTGCAAGATATAAAGTAAAATAGGTATGAGAAAAGTAATTTTGACGCTGTTGCTTATGATGCCGATGCTCTGTTCTGCACAGCTCAGAGTACCCGAAGAGGAGGATATCAGGGATAAGGTTCTTCGCAAGGACTCCCCATACCACCTCTCTTCGCAGTTGCAGCGATACTACAACAACGACACAACACTCACGGAGGATGATTATTTTTACCTCTACTATGGTTATATATACTCGCCTGAATACAAGCCTCTGAGAAACATACCTGCCAACGATAAAATTCTTACGGTATTTCTTGGTGGTGAGGAGCCTGATGCCGAGGGTATGGAGAAATTAATAGAGTTTGCCCACGAGGCACTCTATTCTGACCCGTTCAGCCCGCAGAATCTAAACTATCTGGTCTATGCCTACGGCTCGTTGGGGGATACTATCAATGAGCGCATCTACTACGACAAGATGCAGGCTATCCTCTCGGTGATCGATAATTCGGGAACGGGCAAGAGTGCAAGTTCGCCTAAACATATCCTCTGGTTTTCACACGCTACCGATCTGCTCACAAGCCGAGGCTCGGAGATTACCGACCGACAGGTAGTGCGCAAAGATGTTGAGTATGTATATCTGAAAGAGCGTGACGCAGATAAACAACGAGGATATTACTTTAACTTTGGCCGTATCTATCAGGACGCGCCGGAGGAGGCACCCGAGAAGAAGAGAACTTGGGAATTTAACAATTTTAAGATGCAGTAGGAGTATTTATCCCCGACTAATATGAGGAAGTTTCTATATATATCGATATCGCTTTTCGTGACTCTCTTTTGTGTGGGGTGTGATTATTTCGCCCTCTTTGATGAGCCCGATTTCGGTGAGCAAAACAGCGAAGTGGCCGACCATGCAATGATATTCTATGTGATGGCTGACAATAATCTTCGTAACTCACTTGCGGAGAATGTGAAGCAGATAGCCCAGAGTGTCGGTTCGGACTTTGCAGAGGGTGGTCGTATTGTAATCTACTACGACAGAAGCGATAGTACAACACTCCTGCAACTCAAAGCGAACGATATCAGAGAGAGTAATTGGCGCGACAGATTTGAAGTGCTGAAACGCTATGAGAAGCAGAATTGCGCCTCCGTAGAGGTGTTGAGTCAGGTGATGGAAGATGTCAAGGCACTTGTGCCGAGTAAGAGTTACGGTATCGTCTTTTCGGGGCACGGTGGCGGTTGGTTCCCCAACCATATTTCGAGTGGCACAACCAATGACAAGCAGAAGGTTAGTCCGCTGTTGATTGAGCATGCCATCACTATCGATCCTGAGAGAATTCCCCTTACTCGTTGGTATGGTTATGACGGGAGTGCGTCGAATGCAAACTCTTTTATGACTACGGAAGGTATGGTGGAAGGTCTGTCGGAGATGGATCTTGACTATATCATTTTCGATGCTTGCTATATGTCTTCAATTGAGATGATATATGAGTTGCGCAATACGACCGACTACATTATAGCATCACCCGCCGAGATTATGGCATACGGTTTCCCGTACCGAGAGATTATACCTATGATTTTTGAGCAGGAAGCCTCGTTAGTGGATGTTGCCGAGCAATTTGTTGACTACTACAAGAATAGATATACAGGAACCTATAAATGTGCTGCTGTGGCTGCTATTGATTGTTCTCAGCTGGAGCCTTTAGCTCAGAGTGTTAAGGCAATCTACGATATGGGAGTGCTTGATGTTGATCTTAGCAAAGTGCAGGCTTTGGAGAGTCTTTCCACCGACCACGCCTACTTTGATATGATGAGTTACTTCTCGTTGGCCGCTCCCGATATGGAGTTGCTGGATAATTTCCGTAATGCATTTAACAAAGCTGTTGCATATAGCGATCACACAGCACGCATCTATGCTGAGCTGAGTGGCAGAGCAGGTTATGTAAGTTCGGTTTCGCCGGATGGTATTCTGTCGCTTTGTGGAGTGAATTGCTATGTGCCGCGCGATCATCTCCCCATTACAAAGAGCTACTGGGAGCAATCTGCGTGGGGCAGGGCAGTGCTTGGCAGATAACTATCAGTATCAGAAAAAAAAAGAATAGCCATATCTTTCGGGATGTGGCTATTCTTTATAGTAGGTTTTCCGTTTAGAACTCGTGGATTACAATACCCGAGCGCAACTTAGGTTCAAACCAAGTGGTCTTAGGAGGCATAATGTTGCCTGTGTCGGCAATGTCGATAAGTTGTTGCATCGATACGGGATAGAGGGCAAAAGCAACCTTCATCTCACCGCTATCAACACGGCGCGAAAGTTCGCCAAGGCCACGAATACCACCAACGAAGTCAATACGCTTGCTGGTACGCAAATCCTTAATACCGAGAATTTTATCCAATACCAAATTCGACAGAACGGTTACATCCAGCACTCCGATAGGGTCGGTATCGTCAAAGCGACCTTCGCGAGCGATAAGCGAATACCACTCACCCGAAATGTACATTGAGAAGTTGTGCAAAGCTTGAGGATGATAGATCTCGCTACCCTTTTTCTCCACTACAAAGTCTTCTTCCAGTGCAGCAATAAACTCCTCTTCCGAGAGACCGTTCAGGTCCTTCACCACACGGTTGTAGTCAATGATGCGTAATTGGTCGTCGGGGAAGATAACAGCCAAGAAGTAGCAATACTCTTCCTCGCCCGTATGGTTGGGGTTGGCAGCCTTGCGCTCTGCACCAACACGAGCAGCTGCAGCTGTACGGTGGTGACCATCAGCCACATATAGTGCAGGAATCTGCTCAAAGATAGCAGTAATCTCGGCAATATCCTCTTTCGATGTTACCTTCCACATAGTGTGACCCATACCATCCTCAGCTACAAAGTCATACTCAGGAGCCTCTGAGATAATTCTCTCAACCAATTTATCCATCTGAGCAACTGCGGGATATGCAAAGAAAACAGGCTCAATGTTTGCACTCTGGTTGCGTACGTGAATCATACGATCCTCCTCCTTGTCGGTGCGGGTAAGCTCGTGTTTCTTGATACGACCGGCCAGATAGTCCTCAAAGTGACAGCAAGCCACAAGACCATATTGGCGTCTGCCATCCATCGTTTGGGCATAGATGTAGTATATCTCCTCCTCGTCCTGCACTAGCCAGCCCTTCGCTTTCCACTCCTTGTAGTTCTCTACGGCCTTTGCATAGACCTCCTCCGAATGTTCATCAGCAATTGGGTCGAAATCGATCTCTGGCTTGATGATGTGGAGCAAAGAGCGCTCGGTAGCCTCGGCCTTAGCCTCAGCAGAGTTTAGTACATCGTATGGACGCGATGCCACCTCGGCAGCATACTGCTTGGGAGGACGAACACCGCAAAAAGGTTTTATCTTTACCATAACTATCTAATCTTTAACTATTTATTTACTTGGAAACGGGTACATCCCTCAGTGAGGTAGCTAACAATCTGGCGTGCAGCTGCAAGTGCAGCATTGATGTTTGCCTCTTTGGTCTCAGCACCCATCTTCTTGGGAGTAGCAAAGGTGCGAGTGCCAAATTTCTCGGTGAGCTCTGCCTGACAATCGGCTGCGATATCGGTTGCATACTTCAAGTCGGTACGCTCCGAGAGAACCTTGATCAGACCCTCCTCATCGATAACCTCCTTGCGGGCAGTATTGATAATGGTAGCCCCGACAGGCATCTTACTCAGCAACTCGTAACCAATCGAGCGACGAGTGGAATCGGTAGCAGGAATATGCACGGAGACATAGTCGCACGAGGAATATAGGTCTTCAATGCAGTGAACTACCTCTACGCCATCAGCCTCAAATACCTTATCGTCTGTGATAAATGGGTCAAAAGCCTTGACGGTCATCCCCATAGCCTTACCATAACGGCCAACCAGGCGACCTACATTGCCATAGGCGTGGATGCCGAGTCGCTTGCCGTTAATCTCACTACCCGTACCGGGCTTGTAGCAATTGCGAGCCATCATAATCATCAGACCGATGGCAAGCTCCGCTACTGCATTGGAGTTCTGGCCAGGGGTATTCATCACTACAATACCACGCTCCGAGCAGGCTCCCAAATCAACATTGTCGTAACCTGCACCGGCACGAACAACAATTTTCAGATTCTTAGCCGCAGCAACTACCTCCGCAGTAACCTTGTCGCTACGCACAATCAGTGCATCAACATCGCTTACTGCTTCGAGGAGTTGGCTCTTGTCGGTATATTTTTCGAGCAGTACAAGTTCCATACCTGCACCCTCGATTATCTCTCTGATGCCACTCACTGCAACCGCAGCAAAAGGTTTCTCGGTGGCAACCAATACTTTACTCATAGTCACTAAACTTTAGGCGTGCATCTTCTCAAACTCCTGCATCGTCTGCACGAGGTACTCGACATGCTCAATAGGCAGTGCGTTGTAGCAGCTTGCACGGAAACCACCAACCAATCGGTGACCCTTGATACCTACGATGTCGCGCTCGGTAGCAAATGCAAGGAACTCAGCCGCAAGTGACTCATACTCAGGATTCATTACGAAGCAGATGTTCATATTCGAACGGTCCTCCTTATCGACAGTGCCACGGAAGAGTTTATTGCGATCAATCTCGGCATAGAGCATAGCAGCCTTACGGCAGTTTTGCTCATATATAGTCTGCAAACCACCCTGAGCCTTCATCCAGCGCAATGTTTCAAGCATTACATAGATGGGGAATACGGGAGGTGTATTGAGCATTGAGTTGTTCTCAACGTGCAATTTGGCATTCATCATCGAGGGCAATTCACGCACAATTTTGTCCAACATATCGTCGCGTACAATCACGAAAGTAACACCTGCGGGTGCCAAATTCTTCTGAGCTCCACCATAGATGAGTGCATATTTCGATACATCGACGGGGCAGGAGAGAATATCTGAGCTCATATCGCAGATGTGAGGAATTGGCGAGTCGATATCCTCTTTATACTCTGTACCATAGATGGTGTTGTTATGACAAGTGTAGAGGTAGTCGCAGTCTGTGGGGATCTCAAAACCTTTTGGGATATAACAGAAGTTACGATCCTCGCTGCTCGCAATAACATTAACCTCGCCATAGTATTTTGCCTCTTTGATAGCCTTTTTTGTCCAGACACCCGTATTTACATAGGCAGCCTTTTTGCCCAAGAAATTGGCGGGTATATGGAAGAACTGTGTGCTTGCGCCACCACCGACAAAATATATGCTATAACCATCCGGAATGTTCAACAACTCCTTGAAAAGTGCCTTCGCCTCAGCAAGGACATCTTCGAAGGGTTTGGTACGGTGCGAAATTGACAGAATCGACAAACCTGTACCATTAAAATCGAAAATAGCCTCGGACGCCTTCTGCAATACAACATCGGGTAGTATCGATGGCCCTGCATTGAAATTGTACTTTTTCATACTTACTATATATTAAAAGTCTTCTCTAATGATAACAAAAATACAACTATTTTACAGAATAGCAACAATTATCCCACCAAATTTAATACCTTTGTGGGCATAAAAGTGAAAATTCAACACAATATAATATGATTAAATCAATGACCGGCTTCGGTAAGGCCGAAGTTAGTGTAGCAGGAGTAAAGATTACTGTCGAGACCCGTTCGCTCAATGGCAAGCAGCTCGACCTCTCTGTGAAGATGCCTTCACGCTATCGTCCATTTGAGTATGAGATTCGTTCGCGTGTGAACAAGGTGTTACAGCGTGGTAAGGTTGATATGTTTATCTCCTATGAGTTAATAGGCGAGCAGAATAACATCAACATCAACGAGCCACTCTTCAATGCATACGCAGAGCGTTTTCGCGCTTTGACCTCTGCTGCCGGACTTGGTATGAGCGCAGAAATTAACTCCGCAATCCTGATGAGTATTATGCGTATGCCCGAGGTTGTAAGTCAGGAGGTAGATGCGGTTGGAGAGGAGGAGCAGAATGCTCTCCTGGAGGCTGTCGATAAGGCACTTGCAGCACATGATGCATTCCGAATTCAGGAGGGTGGGGTGCTTATTGCAGATCTGCTTAACCGTGTTGATAAAATTCAGAACTACAAGGAGCAGGTAATCCCCTTTGAGAAGGCTCGTACGATTACCATCAAACAGCGTATTGTAGATCATCTTGAGCAAGTGGGTGTTCAGTTTGACGCTAACCGTTTGGAGCAGGAGATGATTTTCTATATCGAGAAACTCGACATTACAGAAGAGAAAGTGCGTCTTGATAAACACTGCGACTATTTCCGCGAGGTTGCTTCGGAGGAGGAGAATGTAGGTCGCAAATTAGGCTTTGTTGCACAGGAGATGGGGCGCGAAATCAATACTCTCGGCTCAAAGGCTAACGACTCGGAAATCCAGATTTTGGTAGTCAAAATGAAGGATGAGCTAGAAAAAATTAAAGAGCAGGTACTCAATATTTTATAACGACCACCTAAACCAGTAGTTTAGCTAAATACAAGCAAATAATGAACGAGAATAAACTCATCATTTTCTCCGCACCTTCGGGCTCGGGTAAGACAACTATCGTACACCGTCTGATGGCTAAATTCCCTTGGTTGGAGTTCTCGGTATCTGCCACTTCTCGTGCTCCTCGCGGCACAGAGCAGAACGGTAAGGATTACCATTTCCTCTCGGCAGAGGAGTTTGAAGCAGCCATTGCCGAGGATAAGTTCGTGGAGTGGGAAGAGGTCTATGCAGGCACTAAATATGGCACTCTGCGTAGTGAGCTGGATCGCATCTGGGCAAAGGGCAATACAATTCTTTTCGATGTAGATGTTAAGGGTGGTCTGAGGCTGAAGTCCATCTTCGGCGATCGTGCACTTGCAGTTTTTGTGATGCCTCCGTCGGTGGAGGAGTTGCGTCGTCGCTTGGTGGGCAGGGCAACAGATGCTCCTGAGGTTATTGAAAAGCGCGTTGCCAAGGCAGAGAGTGAGATTGAGTATGCCGAGCAATTTGACAAAATTATCATCAACGATATTCTCGAAGAGGCTGTAGATCAGACCGAAAAGGCAGTTCTCGAATTTATTAACCGATAGTAGCCATGACTCATAGAATCACACTCTATTTCGGCTCTTTCAACCCAATCCATCGTGGTCATTTGGCGGTGGCGGAACGAGTGGTGGAGAGCGGATTGTGTGATGAATTGTGGTATATTATCTCTCCTCACAATCCTCATAAGGTCTGTGTTGATCTGGCAGATGAGCAGCAGCGTCTGCTGATGGCTCGTATGGCGGTTGCCGAGAGTCGTTATTCCCGAAAATTGAGAGTCAGCGATGTGGAGTTTTCGCTCCCTCGTCCCTCATATACAATTGACACGCTTGATCATCTTTGCAAGGAGTATCCCGATACTGAGTTTTCTATTCTGATGGGTGGGGACAATGCCGCAAAGATTGAGACCTGGAAGGAGTGGGAGAGGTTGCTATCATCTTATAAGATAATTGTTTATCCTCGCCGAGGTGAAGTAGTGGATGAACGATTTACTCTGCTCTCTGGTGTGCCACTTCTCGACATATCCTCAACCGCAATCCGCGAGGCGGTTGCCGATCAAAAACCGATAGATAAGTTTGTGACCCCTGCCATTGCATCTTATATTGAGGCTCATCCCGAGTTGTGGAGCAGAGTAGAGGTGCTGCGTGCTCGTGGCAAGCGCAGGTTTGCGGAGAGCAATTTTGGAGGTGCCATAAACGACTTTGTGGCGGTTAGTCGTCTGTGTGGTGGCGACGAGGAGGCCGATCAAATGGCAAATATGGCGCGCGAGATATTAGATTTTCGCTATAAGGATATATATAACCCTTGATAAAACGGTTAAAAAAGTCTATCTTTGCAAGGTTTAGCAAAGATTTTATGGACAAAAGATTGAATATAGCCTTTCTTGCTGGTGGTGACTCCTCGGAGAGAGAGATTGCACTCGGTAGTGCAGCACAAACCATCAACTCTTTCAAGAAAGAGAGATATAATCTCTATATGATTGATGTTCACTGCGGTAAGTGGACTTATAAGGACAACAATGGCGCAGAGTGGTTGGTGGATCAGAACGATTTTTCGCTTACCGTTTCTGGTGAGCGCATCACCTTCGACTATGCCTTCATTATGATTCACGGCACTCCTGGCGAGGATGGCAAATTGCAGGCCTACCTCCAAATGCAGGGTGTTCCCTTCTCGACAGGCGATATGGCATCGTCGGTAATCACTTTTGATAAGACTACTTGCAAACTTGCTGCTGCACGCACCGGTGTCGCTTTGGCGCGTGAGGTGTTGCTTTCGCGTGGCGATAAGTGGTCGGCAGAGGAGATTGTCGGCCGACTTGGTCTGCCTATCTTCGTTAAGCCTAACGCAAGTGGCAGTAGTTGCGGTGTGACTCGTGTTACTGATGTGGCTCAACTCCCTGAGGCAATCGAAAAGGCTTTCTCGGAGAGTAGCGAGGTGCTTATCGAGGAGATGATATCGGGTCGTGAGGTGGCTTGTGGTGTGCTGATTACCAAGAAGAAAGAGTACCTTCTGCCCGTAACAGAGGTGGTGTCGAAAAACGCATATTTCGACTACGAGGCTAAGTATACCCCGGGTATGGCGGCTGAGATTACTCCTGCCGACCTCTCGGATGAGATTGTAGAGAAACTCCACTACTTCACTCGCGCTATCTATCGTGCTTGTCGTTGTCGTGGTTTGGCTCGTGTGGATTTCATCATCACTCCCGAGGGTACTCCCTATATGATTGAGATTAACACCGTGCCGGGTATGAGTAGTGGCAGTATTGTGCCCAAACAGTTGCGTGCTGCCGGACTGGATTTGAGCGATATTCTTGACGAGGTTATTGAAGATACACTATGACAATTCTCGAAATAGACGATAAAATCATCTCTACGGAGATTCTCACAGAGTGCTTTGCTTGCGATCTGTCGGCGTGCAAGGGCGATTGCTGTGTAGAGGGTAATGCAGGTGCTCCGCTTGATGTGGAGGAGGTAGATATCCTCGAAGAGGAGTGGGAGAACTATGCCCCCTATATGACCGAAGCGGGTCGAAGAGTTATCGAAAAGGAGGGTTTTATGGTTGTCGATACGGATGGCGACTATACTACTCCTCTGATTGGTGATGCTGATTGTGCTTACGCATTTCGCGAGAACGGAGTGACCTATTGCGCTATTGAGAGAGCGTGGTTTGAGGGCAAGACCCAATTCCGCAAACCGATATCTTGCCATCTCTATCCTATCCGAGTAAAACATTTCAGCAATGGCACAATTGGTATGGAATATCACCGTTGGGATATATGTAATTGTGCTCGTGATTGCGGAAAGAAGATAGGTCTGAAGATATATCAGGCTCTGCGTGAACCTATCATCCGCGCATACGGCGAGGACTTTTATAACGAATTGGATAAAGCTGCCAAATTTATTAGCGAAAATGAGGAGTAACAAACTGAAACTAACCGCACTTTTGTCGTTATTGCTTCTCTCGACAAGTTCGCTCTATGCCCAGCGCATTGAAGATCTGCCGAGAATTGCAATGGATACACTTGACACGGGTACTAACGCAAAAGTAGTCATCTATACTAACAATACTTGGGAATTCTTCTTTCCGGGACTCGACTCGTTGGTTGCAAGAAATGTTTATACAACCAATTGGATTACAGATCAGGTCTTTGCCTACAAGGGCACCTCTGCCAATGATCTACCCGCATCAATGGAGTTCCCGCTCTTCAATAAGGTTAATGAGTATAAGTGTCCCGTTGTTGGTCGTGTGAGTTCGCGATATGGTATCCGTCGTGGTCGTAACCACAATGGTATCGACATCCCCCTGAAGCTGCGTGAGCCTATCTATGCTGCCTTTCCGGGTGTAGTGCGTTACTCGCGTTATAATAGTGGTGGTTATGGTAATCTTGTCATCATTCGCCACGACAACGGTCTGGAGACCTGGTACGGTCACCTCTCGAAGGCAAATGTAGAGGTTGGCGATTATGTGGTTGCCGGTGCAGTGATTGGCTTTGCAGGTAATACAGGTCGTAGCAGGGGAGTGCATCTCCACTTTGAGGTACGCTACCGCGACCTTACTTTTGACCCCGAGCGTATTTTTGACTTTGAAACAGGCGATATTCGTTATCAGAATTTTGTGCTTGAGAAGTCATATTTCAACATTCGTTCAAATGCATCGGAGTTGCTTGAAGATAACGATGAGGAGATTGCACTGCTTGCCACTGAGGATGGGCAGGAGATAACATCTGAAGATATATTGGAGAATATCGAGAAGATTCAAGAGGCAGAGGCCAAGAAGTTGGAACCTGTATATTATACCATTAAGAATGGCGACACTCTCTCGCGTATTGCAAGTCGTAACGGCACAACCGTCAGCGAGCTCTGTCGTCTGAACGGTATTACTCGTAATACGATTATCCGAGCAGGCCGACAACTGAGAATTAGATAATGAAAAATAGGTGGTATAAATATCTGTGTTTGTGTATAGTGGTATTAGCCTCTATACGTTGGTCTGCGAATATTGACTCTGCCGCTACGGAGAGTCAGTCGGAGGAATTTCGCACAGAATACAATACCTACACTTACGAATCTCCGATCTCGGATCTGGCGATTTGTCGTCCTCGTCAAATATCCGCTGTTGTGGTTTTCAGACAATACACAACAAGCAAAAGACAACACAACACCCATAGAAATAGTTACGATTATATCAAATCGGGTAAGTTAATCAATTCGGAGATTATTAATTCTACTCTTACGAGTAATCTTATTTCGTATTCCTCGTTTACCAAGCCGGCAAGTCGTTTGGCGGCACTTGGTAAACTTATTATTTAATGTTTTGTATTAACCAAATTCTAACTGAACTAAAACTTAAAACAGAATTAGACGGATCAAGCAAAACAAATTATTAAAAATGGAATATTTAATACTAATTTTATCGTTGGTGGGCATTGTCTTCGGCGCAGATTTTCTGGTTGCCGGAGCAGTGAGTATTGCCAAGCGACTGAAAATCTCCGACTTTGTTATCGGTGCGGCAATTGTCGGCGTGGGAACATCTATGCCCGAACTTGTGGTTAG
>JAGBTK010000058.1 GCA_017631375.1 Tidjanibacter sp.
CTGCAATAGATAGGAGTAAGACACGAAGTAGCAGCATCATCCACACCAAACCAAAGAATACCACCAACTGCATCGGGGAGATAGTTACGAGCCTGGGCAGTAAACCAGAAACCAGTCTGCTGAGTTGCAGTTGCACGCTCATTAACGTAAGTTACGCCATCCACCTCGAAATCCATAGGACGCCAGCGATAAGGCAACTTACTGCCACCAGCACCGATATCGGTAGTCATATCCATAGGAGTACCCTCATAGTGGTCACGCATAGCATCAAATACCTGCTTGGGCGAAATCTTCTGATCGGGCTTAATCCACAAAGGCATAGGGTTGTTCAGGTTGTAACCCATTGCATAGTCGAGGTACTTATCCATACCATCTGCAAAAGTGTTAAAGAACGACCATACACGAGCCTCGCAACCACGAGCACCGCTAAAATCCAGAGGAGCGTATGCCTGACAGAAACTAAACTCCTCGTCCTTACCGTCGAAATAGCCCATCTCGCGAGCAAACGAAATCACATCCTCAGAGTAGATGCAGTTCTCGGGATCGTTGAGCGGGAAGGTCGAGATACGAGCCTGGTTTGCGTGAGCGCATATATAACCATCGGGGATACGACGAGCAACCCAAACAATACCTTTATTTACATTTTTACCATCAACCATCTTGGTACCCTTACCGATAATCTCGAAGATCCAAGCCTCGTTCTCATCAGCCACCGAGAAACTCTCACCCGACGATGCATAGCCGTGAGTATTAGCGAGTTCTACCATAATATCGATAGCCTCGCGAGCGGTGGTAGCACGCTGAAGGGTGATGTAGATCAACGAGCCATAATCCATAAGACCTGTCTCATCAACCAACTCCTCACGACCGCCATAGGTAGTCTCGGCAATAATCACCTGATTCTCGTTCATATTGCCCACAGTCGAGTAGGTCTTTGCCACCTGAGGAATATTGGTCAGGAAACGACCGGTGTCCCACTCATAGACGGGAAGAAGCTCACCGGGTTTAATCTTCTTAGGCGCATTGTATTTGTAGAGTGCGCCATAGAGCTGATGCGAGTCAGCTGCATAAGTCACCATAACGGAGCCATCGGTTGATGCACCCTTGGTGATGATAAAGTTAGTACAAGCATCTGCTCTCTGCACCGAGAGGAGCGCAAGTAATACGATTGTAGAAAGAATTTTCTTCATTTACAGAGTGTTATTTGTGATTAAAAATTATTGTTTTCTCGTAGAGAACAAATATACAAAATTTGTGTAAATTTGCAGTAAGAACAAGGAAAAATGAGCATTCAAACCCAAATAACAGAACTACATTCCACCCTCCCCGAGGGAGTTACTCTGGTAGCTGTGTCGAAGATGCAACCTATCGAGTCACTTAGAGAGGCATACGAGGCAGGACAGAGAATCTTTGGTGAGAGCCGTCCGCAGGAGATGTGCGCCAAGCGTGAGCAGATGCCCGAGGATTGTCGTTGGCATATGATTGGTCACTTGCAGACCAACAAGGTTAAATATATTGCCCCATTTGTAGAGATGATTCACTCGGTCGACTCGCTCCGACTGCTCGATTCTATCAACAGAGAGGCTATGAAGTGTGGTCGCAGGATTGATATTCTTCTGGAAGTGCACCTTGCCACAGAGGAGAGCAAGAGTGGTTTTTCGGTCGAGGAACTCAGAGAGGTTATTGCAACTGAGGATATTAAAGACCTTGCATATATTCGTGTTCGTGGTCTAATGACTATTGCCTCTAATACTGACGATGAGGCGGTTGTGGCTGGTGAGTTCAAGCAGTTGAAGAGTCTGTTCGATGAACTCAAACAAGAATTTGGCGAGCACTTCGACACCCTCTCGATGGGTATGACTTCGGACTACCCTCTCGCTATCGAGTGCGGTTCGACAATGGTGCGTATCGGTTCGCAAATATTTGGCGAGCGCAACTACTAAACACGGTAACACAAAATAAGAGCCACAACTTCGGTTGTGGCTCTTATCATATATAGGTATTCTACTATTTGTGAGTAAATGCACGCTCCAAGTCTTGCGAGATATTGATGATAAAGTCACCCATACCCTCCAACTCGTTGATGATGTCCAAGTAGTAGGAACTTGTCTGGTAGTGCTTGCCACTATTGTCGATAGCCTCAATCTCAGAGTCACGCAAGTAGTTGCGGAGCGAGTTGATGCGATCCTCTGCGTTGTAGGCATTGTCAATCTTAACCAGGTTGCCTTTGTGCGCACTATTCAAGTTAGCAATCATAGCCTCGTATGCCTCATCAACAGCACCAATCATATCGTCGATATGTTTCAAGGTCTCTGCATCGAATACACGCTTGTGGATATTCTTGCGGGTAAGAATACGGCTGATAGCCTCGCCCGAATCACCAAGCGACTCCAACTCACCGATAATCTTGTACATAGCCTTAACCTTCTTCGAGGTATCGTCGCTGATGTCACCCTCCGACACAGCATTGAGGAAAGTAGCAATCTCGTACTCGATTCTATCCGAAATCTCCTCGTATTTCACAAGTTTGCCACGCAACTCCTCGAACTTATCCTCCTCATTTGCACCCATAATATCGCGTGCATAGCCAAGACCATTGCGCGAAATCTGAGCAAAGTGGATAATCTCGTTCAAAGCCTGCTCGGAAGCGAGCTCAGGAGTAGCCAAAGGACCTGCCGAGATATATTTGAGGCGGAATACCTCTTTCTCCTGATCCTTGGGAGCCTTGATAATTGCAGTAACAGCCTTCTCAATCAGTTTAATAAACCAAATCAGAATACAGGTATTAATAAGGTTGAAGAGGGTGTGCAACATCGACAGACCGTAGAGAGCAGCTGCACCTGTTGCAGCATTAGCCTCGCTAACAGCAAAGCCCTCAGCAGCAGGATTAGGCAGACCGAAGAGTTCGATAATACAACCCACAAGTGCCAAGAAAGGCTTGAAGAAGATCAGAGCCCAGATCACACCGAATACATTGAAAATGGTGTGCGACATTGCGGTACGACGAGCCTGAGTGTTACCCACCGATGCAGCGATGTTTGCAGTGATGGTAGTACCGATATTCTCACCAAGCACCATAGCACAAGCCATATTGAAAGGAATCCAACCCATACTGAGCATAATCAGGGTGATGGCCATAGTAGCCGACGAGGATTGGAGCACCAGGGTGAGGAGAGTACCAACCACAAGGAAGATCAACACCGAGCCAAAGCCGTGGCCAGCCCAAGCCTTAACAAACTCGAGTACCTCAGGAGTCTGATTCAAATCGGGCACCGAATCCTTCATAAACGAAAGACCAAGGAACAAGAGCGAAAAACCAACGATAAGTTCACCAATACTCTGCTTGTTACTCTTCTTCGAGTTCGAGAAGAGGAAACCAAGCAGCATCAGAGGCACAGCCAGAATCGAAATATCGGCCTTAAAACCGAGGAAGGCAACCATCCAGGCAGTGATAGTTGTACCAATATTGGCACCCATAATCACACCAATAGCCTGAGTCAGAGTAAGCAGACCGGCATTTACGAAACTAACCACCATAACGGTAGTAGCAGACGATGATTGAATAGTTGCGGTTACACCCAGACCTGTCATTACGCCCTTAAAAGGAGTAGAGGTCATCGATGAGAGCAGGCCACGAAGCTTATCTCCGGCAGCCTTCTGCAGACCCGAGCTCATCAAGTTCATACCGTACAGGAACATTCCCAATGCTCCGAACAGCGTCAAAATTTGAAGGATTCCCATAAAATTAGATTATTTGATTGTTTATAAGATATACATTGTAAGCCACAAAGCAGACAAAGAGCAGAATACCACCTGCCCTGCCAACCTTGCCCTTGAAGCCAAAGAGCATAGGGAAGAGTGCAGCTGCAATCATCACCATATAGTCAAAGCCTGTAATACCCGAAGCGGTCAAGGGGAGTGCCTGCGAACTAAGACCCAAAATAAGGGTAATATTAAAGATGTTCGAGCCAACAATATTACCAAGTGCCATCTGAGTATTCTTCTTAACAGCAGCAGCCACCGATGCAGCAAGTTCGGGAAGTGATGTGCCGCAAGCGATAAGTGTCAGCGAGATAAATGCATCGTTCACGCCAAACGACTTTGCAATAACCACTGCATTGTCAACAAAGAGATCGCAGCTTGTAATAAGCAAAGCCAAACCGCCCACTACCTTCACGATTGCCAGCCACATAGGGGTCTTCTCCTCCTCCACTACCTCAGCACTCTTAGATTGGTTCTTTCTATCGCGAGCGAAGGAGTACCACATAAAGCCAGCAAAGCAGAGCAAGAGTACAATACCGTCAATTCTACCGATAGTAATTGCCAAACCGTTGAAGAAGTTGAAGGCAAGTACAGTTACGAGCAACGAAACACCAATGCAGAAAGGTATCTCAAACTTCATATTGCTCTTATCGATTGCTACGGGGAAGAAGATAGCGGTCAGACCGAGAATACCAAGTACATTAAAAATATTGGAGCCGATAACATTACCGATGGCTACATCGGCATTACCACCTATTGCACCCATAAAACTAACCACAAGTTCGGGCATAGATGTTCCCACGCCGACAATTGCCGCACCGATAACAAAGTCGGAGATTTTCAGTCGCTTGGCAATACTCACTGCTCCGGCAACCAGAAAATCTGCGCCAAAGACAATGCCAGCCAATGCAAGTATTAGAATTACGTATTCCATAGTTATTTGTAAATGTTCTGTTCTAAATTATTAATCTTGTTTAAGTGTTACATTAAGGTTAGTTTAGGTACAAAACATTAAATAATAAGTTTACCAAGTGCCGCCAATCGGCTTGCGGGCCTGGTAAACGAGGAAGATGCAATTAGATTACTTGTGAGTGTAGAGTTGATAATTTCGTTATTGAATATCTTTCCGGATTTGACAAAGTCGTAGTTGTTTCGGTGACTACTATTCTGTCGCTTGCCAGAGTTGTATTGTC
>JAGBTK010000059.1 GCA_017631375.1 Tidjanibacter sp.
TGCAGTTGCGGTTGCGGTTGCTGTTGCGGTTGCGGTTGCAGTTGCAGTGCCCATCATACTCTTGGGTATGAAAAATCGTACCCGCGCAGCTATTGGGGGAGCTCGGTGGTTGAGAGGGGAGTGGCTGTTGCGGTTGCAGTTGCGGTTGCGGTTGCAGTTGCAGTTGCAGTGCCCATCATACTCTTGGGTACGAAAAATCGTATCCGTGAATATGTTGGTGGTGATGGGCTGGTTGGAGTAGCCTCTTTCGACTTTTTTTATGCTTGGGTACGAAAAATCGTACCCGTGCAGCCATCAGGGTGCGTGGTAGTTGAGATAGGTAGGGCGGTTACCCCATACTCCTGGGTACGAAAAATCGTACCCGTGAAGCCATTGGTGATCTTTTGGGGTGGTAGGTAGAGGGTGGTGGATTGTCTATTGTAGTTGCGAAGACTAATTCTGTCATCTATGGATGTAAAAAAAAAGGTGGGGAGTTGTGTATTTTTTGTGGGTTGTGTGAAAAATAGGTGAAAAAGTAACAAAAATCGTTTGTTAAATATGTGATATATAGGTAATTTTGTGGCGCAATCAGTTGTGGGGCGAGTGTCTGTCTGTGGTGGCAGGTGTCGGTCACACACTTTTTCGTGTAATTACTTAAATATAACATAATTAACTATTTGCAATAAAATGAAAACTACTAATTTTATCGGTTACATCAGCCCTGCTATTGATGTAATTGAGGTTGCCGTTGAGAACGGCATTGCTGCTACCGGCGGTGGCGATATTGACGATGTACCTGTAATTGATGGTCCCGACTTCTAATTCTTCGGCACGTTATGAAAAAGATTCTTAAGAGCCTCGTGTTGGTGGCAGCAGCTGTCGCAACACTCACTTCGTGCGAGAAAGCACCTGAGACCAATCCTACCCCCGAGGAGTTCACCCTGACCGTGAATGCAGCCCTTCCCGCTCCCGAGTCGGGTCGTACCTATCTGGGCGATAAAGATGGCGACGCCTACCCCGTTCTGTGGAGTGAGGATGATAAGATTCGTTTGTATGAGGTTAGTTATGCATCTAATGGCGGTCAAGAATTTACATCTGGAACTAGCCAGAGTAAATACAAACAGTCTGAGTCTATTGTAATAAGTGACGATCATACAACTGCTACTTTCCCTGAAATCAGTCTTGCGTCGCCTATAGCAAATGCAGACTATTTTGACTATATTGCTTATTATGGCAATACTGAGTCGATGGGAATGTATCGTAGATATAACAATCCTCCTTATCTTAAAGTTACAATTCCTAATGCACAAACTCCTAAGGTTGTAGATGGTGCTGTGCAGTTTGATTCTGCTGCTGCATTGATGGCAGCAAAGAGTCTTTCGCATATTAATCGTCAAGCAGAACTTAATTTTACCTTCAAGCACCTTGTAGCATATGGTATGCTGAATATTACCAATTTCAATAGTGGTAGTGATAAAGTTGTTAGCGTTACTTTTGGTAATACAAATCACAATATCGTAGGTCAATCGAGATATCTCTATACCGATGCAAATGACGCTACTGTGATTGATAGTTCGAATGTTTATAAAGAGGTAACCATCAATGTAGCGGCACTAGATGTTAGCTCTGCTAATTTTGTTGTTCCTTTTGCGATTGCTCCCACTACCTTTGCTTCTGGTGATGAGATTTTCATTTCTGTTGCAACCGAGTCGGGTACTACATATACAAAGGAGATTACTTTGACTGATGATCAAGCTAAGAACTTTGATTTCAAGCAGGGCACTATTGTAGATTTCTCGGCTAATTTTAACGGTGTATTAGCAGATACTCCCACGACTATTGCTGACATTTTGGCTGGTGCTAATGACGAGGTATTTAAGGTAGATGGCACTGTAGGCGCTGTAACCAAACAGTCGTTTATCCTTGTTGATGCTACTGGTGTACTTAATATTTATGTAAAAGCCGCACCTAAGGTTGATGGTGTCAATTTAGAAGTAGGTGACAACGTAACGGTAAAAGGCACTAGAGGTGAGTATCAACACGCTGTACAGCTGACAAGCCCTACTATTACTGCTCGTGATGGTCAGTCTTATACTCTTCCTACTCCTGAGGAGTTTGATGCTGCAAAGTTGGATGCATATTACGCTAACCCCGAGACTATCAAGTTGGTTAAGATTAGTGGAGTCTATTCGGTATCGGGTACCTATTACAATCTTAATGTTGCTGGCTTGAATAGAGCTACGGGTGGTAGTTTCTATCAGTTGCCCGATGCAGTTATTGGTGACATCCAGAGCGGTACTCCTGTAGTTGTAGAGGGTTACCTCGTAGGTTATAATAATAGTGGTTATGTGAACATCCACGCTGTTAAGATGGAAGCAGATAATAGCCCTTATTTGTTGGTGGCCGAGGATGAGTATCAGATAGCTGCTGCAGGTGGCAATGTGGAGATTGAGGTTAGTACCAATGTTACAGGTTGGACTGCTGCCGTTACTGGTATTGCAGGTGCAACTGCTACTCCTGCTGAGGGTAAGGTTACTGTGACTATTCCCGCGAATACTGCTGATGAGGAGCGTACTGCTACCGTTACCCTTTCGGGCACTGGTGTAGCTAATGTTGTGGTTACAATTAAACAGAAAGGTTTGGTAACAACAAACGATACTTATGAGTTGGTAACAAGTGTTGATCAACTTAAAGATGGTGTTGAGATTTTGATTGTTGCTAAAAATGGTGAGAAATATTATGCAATGAATAATACATTGTCAAGCAAGAAATATCCTACCTCCGCTGTTAGTGTGAATAATAACAAAATTATGATTGCTTCGGATAATAGCACTATCGGTGTTATGACCTTAGGTGCATCAAATGACAAATGGACGCTTCAATGTGGAAGCGCATATATTGCTTATGACAGTAGTACCAATTTTAAGACCGTAGCAAGTGTAAGCGATAATAAGGGCGAGTGGACTATTGCGCTTGATGCAAATAGTCAAGCTACTATCACAAATGTTAATTCAACAAGAGTATTCTTAATGAATAACAATAATATATTTGGAGCGTATGCTGCAAGTAATATTGGCAAGGATGGATATTTTACCCCTCAGATTTTTAAAAAGGTAAACTAATTCTTAGTGTTGAATAAAAATTTTGCGCCTGTCGAGTGAATCGGCAGGCGCAAGTTTTTTTTGTGTGGTGGTTTTGGAGTGGGGTGGTGCTCCCGAGGAGTGCATTGGTGTTCTCGGGGAGAGTGGGAGGTTGTGGGGTTGTCAGCGTTTGAAACAGGTCTTCATCTTGCGGGAGGGGCGGGTGAGCTCCTGCTCCACGATAGCGGTAAGCACATCGGGGGCATCGTGCCAGCGGTTGGCGCGGAACTTACGATTGTACGAGAGCAGGTGTGAGGCTAACTCCGGCCAGCGATACTGCCAATCCGAGGGCATAGTAATCCTGCGCAACACCGTAGAGGCATTTGAGAGAATACGCGCCTCTTTGTTCGCGCTCTGGTGAAACCAGGTCACATTGGCCTCGGGGACAAGGCGCATCAGTGTACGCGCAAAGCCACGACCGCCATTGTTGCTCTCCACAACCACATCGCGTGTGCCTACGCGGCGGAGCATCTCGGCAGTCAGCTCCTCCGTGACCTCCATACGCTCTCGCGAATAGACCACATCCTCGACATAGATATCGCCATCAGCCCCCACCGAGTAGCAGACCGAGCAGAGGTGGTCGTCGCCCGTGTCTGCCGTGTCGGTATAGTTTGCCCTGCGCACAATATCCCTCGGCAGGCTCTCCCAAGTGCGAAACCTGTCGCCATAGAGCAGTCCCTCCTTATTGTTTGGGTTGCCCTGATACATAGCCTCAAATCGCAGAGGGTCGAGCTGACGCTTCTGCGCCAGAAGTGCTGCGCTGTGACGCTCCGGCCACAAGGCCTCATCAATGGCGCGAGGGTCTATCTCGGTGGCGGGGGACTCTTTGAGGGCTTGCAGGTCGAGCCTGAGCCACTCATCGGGCGAGGTATTCTCCAACTGACTCCACTCGGTGAGCGGTACAACCTTCTCGCGCGAGGAAATCAGCCCAATCAGATCCTCCTCGTGCCAACGAGTAAAGACAATAATCTCCTGCGAATAGTTGTGCAGGCGTGTGCGTATAACTGAGGTGTACCAATCCCAACAATTCTCGCGAATGACGGGCGAGTTGGCCTCCATAGCATCCTTGTAGAGGTCGTCGATGATTACTACATCGACCGTGTTGCCCGTCAAAGGCCCCTCTCTGCCCACCGCTGTCAGGTCGCCCGAGTGACCGATAATCTCCACCTCTTCGGCAGTGCGCAGGTGAGAGCCTCGCGAGCCGGCACTCTTGATTGTGGTGTCGGGGAAGAGCGAATTGTAGGCCTCCGAATCTATGATGCGCTGCACTCGTTTGTTGAAACGGCGAGCCAGTGAAGCACTATAACTCGCAATGGCAATATGCAGATCGGGGTTGAGCCCCAACATATAGGCGGGCAACAGCACCGACGAACCGAGCGATTTGCCGTGCTGAGGGGGTATGGTTACCATCAGCCGTCGGATGCGTCCCTCAGCAAAGGCCTCCAATACACGATAGTAGGTGGTGTGGTAGGGCGAGAGCGTGAGGAAGGGCATTACGGTTGTGGCATACTCCGAAAAACTTCTCTTATCCATATATATAATAGGTATAAGAGTTAGTCTATAAACAGGCTCCTGAGGTAGCGGAACGAAAAGTCGTTCAGGCACTCCACGCCGTCAATTTTGGTGCTGAACTCCCACCACACGGGAACGATGTCGGTGATGTCGGCAGGCGAGGTGCCGTTGCGATAGACGATCAGCGCACTTGTCAAACTACACTCCATCTCGGGGTGGGGAATCGAAATCGTGCCACTGAACCATTGTTTGTCGTCGATAGCCTCGGCTAAGTGTCTAACCACCGAGGCGTAGAGTGCGGGGGTGATCTCCACTTCACGCACACCTTCTCTTTTTTCTCTCTCTTTCATAATCTGAACTTTTGTTTAATTAATTAACTTAATAAATGCGCTTTAACTACTATTTCTTCACTCTTTTGATGAGTTCGGCACGGTTAATGAGTAAAAAATTAGATAGTTTCGTATGTTTTATTTGGTTTTTATAAATAAATTGTTTATGTTTGCAGTACAAAGATAAGTTCAAAAAGTAGAATTGTCAACATTAAAAGTTAAATAATTATACATTTAATTCGTAACTCATTATGACTGAGCATGAAAAAAGCGTAGGAAGAAGGTTGAAGGAATTGCGAAGAGAACTTGATTGGACTCAGGATCAGTTGGCGAAATTGTTGGGAGTGGGTAAAGGTGCTATCTCAATGGTAGAGACAGGCAAGAGTGCGCTCTCCGAGCGAAATAAGCATATCTTGGTTCACGAACTAAATATGAACCCTGACTGGATTGAAACGGGTAAGGGCGAAATTTTTAACTCCCCTCGTGAGCAGGTGTTGAGCTTTCGCGCAATGACAGATCATAATCTGCCATATCAGTGTGTGCCTCTCTATGCTATGGAGGGAACTGCGGGCCTTGTGCCTCTCTTTGATGATGCGCAGGCGCATACCCCCGTGGATTATATCCATATCCCCAATATGCCCAAGTGTGACGGTGCTATCTATATTGTAGGCGACAGTATGTATCCCTTGCTTAAGAGTGGCGATATTGTGCTCTATAAGCAGTTGCAGCACATTGACGATATCTTCTGGGGCGATATGTATCTTCTCTCGGTGGATATCGATGGTGAGGAGTATGTTACCGTGAAGTATATTCAGAAGGCCGATCAGGATGGATATGTGCGTCTGGTGAGTCAGAATCCTCATCACGCAGACAAGGATATAGAGATTGAGCGCATCAGGGCTATTGCCTTTGTCAAGGCAAGTATTCGTATGAACTCGATGCATTAAAATCGCAGTCTGATAAAATGATTTCAGCCCCGCTATGTTGGCGGGGCTGAACTATTTTAAAAAGGATATGGGGAAGACTCCCGTCTGCCCCATCTCATCAGGTTAGGTTAGTTAGGTTAATGAGGTACGGGAAGATTCCCGTATAACATCAATACAAAGATAGAGTCTATTTTTAGATTTACAAACATTTCTAACTCTATTTTGGCACTTTTTTAATTTTTTAGTTTTGCCTTTTTCCGAGAGGGATATTTTTTAAAATTTTAATAAATGTTTGTAAGCGATTTATTAAAAATTTTTAAAAAGGAAAACCGCCTCTAAATGCTCTCTGAGGCGGTTTTTGAATTTCAAGACTCGTTCTTATTATTAAAATTCCCAACTTATAGGTGAGATTTAGTTATAGTTTGTAAGTGGATAACAAAAATCGAGAAAAATGTTAAATTTTTCTCAAACTCCCGTTTGATTCCGAATTTTCGAAAAAAAACGCACCTTAGAAGAGGATTGCGCCTATTGCCAAAACGATAAGCAAAAGGTAGCTGATCAGTGTGATGATGTGCGGCCAGCGGGCGAAAAAGAGGTGGGCGATGACGGCAAACCCGCACGCAAACATAGCATAAAAGTAGGGGTTGGGCTCTGTGTAAAAGAGCATAGTCAGCGCGCCGACTGCAATAAGGGTGAAGTGCCAATTGATCTTCTTGGGGCGTGTGCGTATACTCGAGTCGGCAACTAAGAGCGAGAGGATCGAGCAGAGGATGAGCAGTACCATAAAGGCGAGCAGAAGGCCCTCGCTGAGTCGCTCCAGAGTGAAGAGTTCGGCAATGCGAAATTCGCTGCCGTTGGTGGTGGGCAGGTGTTCGCTGAGTGTGACAGCCACGCTCTGCTCTCCAAACAGCCACCACAACCAGGTACACAAGACGGTAGGAAGTACCATACCACCTATACCTGCCAGCCACTCACGCGGGGTGCGCTCATAGATAGGCATCATCAGGAGTGAGATGAGTGCTATGGGCAGAGCCGCAGGGTAAAGTAGCGGGATGATGCCGATAAAGAAGTATCCCTCAAAGACCGGAGCGAAGATTAGGGTGCGCTTGAAGCTGTGAATCAGGCGGCTTGCTCCTATCAGGAGTAGCATTGCAGTAAGTTGCGGGATGGTCGAACCTGTCTGTACCGTTGTGGCGCAGGCGGCTATGGTGTAGAGTACCATAGGCACAAAGGAGCGCACTACAGAGGCTGAGTAGCGGGTTACGATGCGGGCGGCAAGCAGGGAGTTGACAATGATGAGTAGGGTGGCTATGGCTGCGCCAAAGAAGGAGCCTGTACCTCCGAAAAACCTCTCGATAGCCTCTGCAGTCGGTGTGGCCGCAGCTATCGCTTCGTGCTGGCCATAGGTGGCTACCACACCGCAGAGCAGGAGTGCTCCTTCGGTGAGAAGTATTATGGCTGCGGGCTGTTTGAGGATATCTGTCTTCATTGTCTGTTGTTTTCGCCTTCAAAAATAGTACTTTTTTCGCCAAATTCCCTATTTTTGCACTATCAATTCTTGGGATAAATGTTACTCGAAACCTCATATATGAAAGGTGTGCTCGAAGCGGGTTGCGACGAGGCGGGGCGTGGTCCTCTCGCTGGACCTGTCTTTGCGGCGGCTGTGATTCTGCCCGAGGGGTTCTCTCATCCGTTGCTCGACGACTCGAAGAAGATGAGCGAGAAGAACAGACTGCTGCTGCGCGATGTGATTATGCGCGATGCGGTGGCGTGGGCTGTGGCTGAGGTGTCGCCTGAGGAGATAGATCGCATCAATATCCTGCGTGCATCGTTCGAGGCTATGGCGCGAGCTGTCGAGTCGCTGTCAGTTGCTCCGCAGCATCTGCTGATAGACGGCAATAGGTTTTTCTCTCGTTTGGATATCCCCTATCGCTGTGAGGTTAAGGGGGATGGTAGGTTTGCCAATATCGCTGCGGCATCGGTGCTTGCCAAGACTGCACGCGATGAGCGTATGATGCAGCTTGCCAAAGAGTTCCCCGGATATGGATGGGAGAGAAATAAGGGCTATCCTACCCGCGAGCATCGCGCGGCTGTGGCTCGTCTGGGTGCTACTCCGCACCATCGCCTCTCTTTCCTGCACGAGAAAGATCAACTTACCCTGTTTTAATCCTCTTGTTTTTGGTTCTGCTCGGGTTGGCTTGTTGTGATAATGAGTCGGCAATGCGTGTATGCTTTTGGCTCGGATAGAGAAGATGGGGAAAAAAAGTTGAAATTATTTTTGGTAGAAAATCAGATATTTAGTTCAGAAATTATTCTTAAAGTTAAGAAAATTATCATTTAGGTCTTGACAAAGCAGAATTTAGGTTGTATATTTGTTCAAAAATTTACTAAAACAACTTGAAAGAGTAACTAAAACAACAAATTAAAAATGCTGCGTCAGACCATTATTTCATCCATTGGGCGAGCGGCTGAGGCTCTCGGCTACTCGTTCCAGCCCCCAACAGCGTGTGCGCCCAAAGCACAAATTACCCAACTCCCTGCTGCCACAATTGCTCCGCTACGAATCGTATCTACAGAGGGGCGAAAAGAGCCGCGAGTAACCTATCGTGTAGTGCTCTCGCTCCTCTCGCCATGTAACTTTGCCAATGCCGACCGCGAACCTCTTTGGTCGGTGATGGAGCGCGATGCTATTGAAATATACCGAGTTATGGAGTTATCGCCTATGGTGTGTGCTGTCTCCAACTTCTCGGCAACACCCTCTTCACGCCCTCTTACCCGCTTCGGTGACTGCTCCCTGCGAGCAGAGTTCGACATTGAGGCAATCTACTGCATTGAGTAACAAAACCCCCCATTGATTATGATTGAAATTTTGCTGCCCGAGAACTATTCATCGGCCTACACAGGTGCACTCTACTCTATTGACAAGGCCTCTAACTCCGACCCCTATGTGGTGGAGGTGATTGACAGCGCCAAGAGAGAGACGCTGGGCTTTCGTAGAGTTCAATTCCTGAATAACAACCGTATCAACATTGCCCGCTACCTGTCGCGTGTGCTCAATCCGCAACCTCTTCACGCGGAGAGTGGCTGGGTGTTGCCCGAGGGGCGTAGCGTGGAGGCGCAACTGCTGATAGATGACGAGTTTACACCAAGCCGTACCTTTACCGCCTCGCTCACCAATCTGACCGGAAATATGCTCCTCTCCAAACTCACTCACCGCACCGTTACGCCTCACGACATAGATGAGATTTCGCTCTTTGCCGAGCCGGGGGTGATTAAAATTAAGGTGGCTGTTGACTCGGAGAAGACATACCGTCAGCCAATCTCGGAGTACAACCACAGCGGCGGACTTATCACCTACAACTTTGATGTGATGAGCGCGATGCGAAAAGGGTATGATCCTGAGGAGGTACGCCGTTTCTGGCTCTATATTACCCTGGAGAACAAAGAGATAGCTTGCTTGCGATACTCCGTTATCCCTATCACCTCCCAGAGCGTAAGGCTCGGCTGGCTCAACCCCTACGGAGCTGTCGATTACCACACATTCCGCTCGCTTGGCCGACTGCTCCGCACCGAGAAGGATAGGGTTGTGAGGGGCAGTAGTGTGCAGAGGGTGAGTACTGTTCGCTCGACCTATGTCTGGGAAGAGGTGCTGAGTAGCGGCTACCTGCCGTTGCAGAGTGCAACAGCGATGAGTTCCCTCTTCTCTTCGCCCAGAGTGTGGCGCATTGAGAATGGTGAGGCGCAACTTGTGGATGTGACCGAGGAGATGGTGACGGTGAGCGATGAGGAGCAGCTCTCAACACTGAGATTCTCGGTGCGCGATGCGGAACCACACCAAACCCAATTTTTCTAACATCCGCAACCTATCAGAGTTTTTAAAATAATTTAAAAATACAATGCAATGGCAATTCAACTCTATATAGATAATCGCCCGGCAGATATCGACAATCGCACCCGCATTGCGATTACTCTTTCGCTCGGAGCACTCACCAAACCTGAGGAGAGTGCGACGGGTTATACCAAGAGTATCTCGATCCCTGCTACACCCGCCAACCGCGCTCTGATGGGGGATAGCGAGCAGCTCCACTCGTTGCCTCTCTTTGGTGCGCACCACCACAGTGCCCGTATCGAGGAGGAGGGATTTGTCCTTATCGAGGGGCCGATGCGACTTCTCGAGAGTACGATCGGTGGCGAGGAGAGATATCGTTTCAACATTCTTGGCGCGTCCTGCGATTGGCTCGCATCGGCACGGGAGTCGCTCGCATCGCTCGCCATAGAGTATGAAAAGGTGATTAACTCCGCAACCATCGCACAAAGCTGGACCGAGAATGGTACTCCAGTTCGCTTTCTCCCCGTGCGTCGCGACCTCTACACAACGGAGATTGACAGAGGTGTGGATATCTATCCTCCGGCACGAGTGCTGACTGTGAACGACTACCACCCATTCCTCCACATTGCTACTATGGTTGAGAAAATTTTCGAGGAGGCAGGCTACTCGGTGGAGTCCCGTTTTATGCGTAGTACACTCTTCCGTAGCCTCTATATGAGCGGCTATTTCTCTGAGCGAGATGTGAGTCTGCTTGTGGCGGCTATGGATTTTCGTGCCTCGCGCTTCAAGTCGGCTACTGCAGTGGCTGAGCACGAGGGCAGAGTCTATTGCACACCCCTGACCAACTATCCCACGATAGGCAATCTGGTCGATACCGCCTCGCTCTCTGCCACCGATGAGGAGGGCAATAGAGCCTACGATGTCTATGACAATGGCGGCTGCTTTGGGACTGACGAGACGGGACGAGTGATGTTCAAACCCCTTGAGGAGGTGAGCGTGAGCTTTAAGCACTACTTCCACTATCTCACGGACTACCGTATGAAATCGTCGAAGGAGCTTGTGGGCTTTGACACTATCCGACTTGACGAGGACGACACGCGCAAGTTTACCATTCTCAATCCCTTCCCGGATCGTAAGGAGGAGATAAACAGCGGTATGGAGTACAGAGTGGTGGTCTTTGGGGCGTCGGAGAGTGCGCACCACCTCTTGGTAGGCAGAGAGAGTCTGGATGATGGCTCAACCCGTTCGGTCACTCTGGCCGACTTCTACGGCGAGGAGGCACTCTTCATCTCCAACACTACCACAGGTAAGTTGCACGACATAGTGCTGTATCAAGGTGGGGATGTTTACAATGGCGATTGGGCAATCTACAACAGCTATATTGCCACACGCGGGCAGCGCGAGGTGAAGATTACCCTCACTGGACGACGAAAGAGTGCTACTGGTGGTGACCCTGTCTACTTCGATTTGATGTGTTTCGAGGGGGCAGAACCGGGTATGTCGCTCACCCTTCTGCCCGATACCTGCATCACCCCTATCTTCAACCCTCATCCAGGGGAGGGGAGCGAGATAGAATTTGCCGATGTGGCACGCCATAACTGCTCACGACTCGACTTGCTTGCCGCTCTCAGACAGATGTTCAACCTCCGCTTCTACACCGACGCTATCGCCCGTAAGGTGATTATTGAGCCGTTAGATGACTTCTATAACTATCATACGGTGAATTGGAGCGACAAGGTGGACTACAACTATCCCATTGTGGTTGAGGAGGCAGGCAAGAGCGCACCGCATACCGTGGTGTGGCGTTATCGCGAGGGCGATGGTGCAGTGGCACGCTACGACTCGGCACAGGGTGTAGTGCTGGGGTGTTGGGAGGCGACAGTCGATAGCGCATCAATCTCTACAACGCGCTCGGTGAGTGTCAACCCCCTCTTCACCCCCTCGCTGAGTCAGCCCTGCTCGTTGCAGGGGTCGCCCTCGGCAACCCTTATATCGGTGGGTGACAGACAGAGGTTGGTGCGAGGTGGCGATAGCCTAAATTTTCCTGCTAAGGTGGTGATATATAACGGTATGGTCCGTCTGCCCGAAGGCGAACAATGGGACTGGCCGAGTTATGGCGACTACTACCCACACCTCACCTTTCATAGCCCTGAGCAGGGATGGACACTCGGATTTGAAGACCGTGACGGGGTGACAGGCCTGCACTCCCGATGGGATTCGACAGTCGATATCCTCTCCCACGCCCGCAGGGTGATACTCTATCTGCATCTTACGCCGACCGATGTTGAGCCTCTGGCGATGCCCGACAGATTGGCAGACGATTTTCGCGCGCTCTACACTCTTACGATTGATGATGAGCCGGCTCTCTATCGTTTGGAGGAGGTGTGCGACTATAACCCCGAACAGCCGTCGGTAAAGTGTAAGTTTGTGCAAGTGCTTAAAGTATAACTATTTACACATTTAACTATGATGGAAACAATTACTGTTTACTCCTCGGCAGAGTCGGGGAGCGTGGAGGTCGTATCTCTGCCTGCAGAGGAGAGTAGCGTCACTCCGTCACCAATCAGTGTGGAGAGCAGCGGTGTCGAGAGGTGCGTGGAGAGGCGAATGAGCGTGGAGCAGCGTCCGAGCCTTGAGCAGCGAGTGAGTGCGGACAGGAGGGTGGTTAAGGTCAGCACAGAGAACCCTGAGCCAACATTCCACATCACCCTTGCACAACTCAGCGAAGCAATAGCTTCGGCACTACGCTCGGTGAAGATCTATGTTGTCGAATCGGAGATTACCGAGGCCCAGCGTGCGGTGCGTGCTGTGGTTGAGGAGAGTCACTTCTAACATCACCGGTGGCTATGAGTACATATGAGAGATGGCTGCTCAGAATGGTTGAGCAAGAGTTGCCACGCGCTGCCACTAAGAGGGAGATTATGGAGTGGCTATCCGAAAAGGGAATCACCGATACCACAAATTGCCGACGAGTCGTGCTGAGCGACTTTGTCGAGCAGGAGTGCTGCAGAGATAGAAGGGTCGGCAAAATAGATGCAATGCAGCGAGCTGCAGAACACTTCGGCTGTAGCTATGAAACGGTGCGCAACAGCATCTATTACAAACCAACAGGGAGTGAAAAATGAGAAAATTGTGATTGAAATGAGAGATGAAAGAATCAAAATCCGCGCGGGACTATTCTCGCTCTCGGTAGATATCGAGGGTACAATAGGAGTTCCGGAAGCGGAGCAATTCGCAAATGAGGAGGAGAGGGTGGCGACCTATGAGAAATTTCGCACCTGTCTTACCCGAATTCGCGAAAGTAATGCCCGCCACATAGTGGTTAACATACGCTCTACGGGTGGCGATGTAGAGGATGCGCTGCTTATCTACGAGGCGCTGCGTGAGTCGGGATGCAAGGTGACCACTCGTTGCTATGGCTATGTGGCCTCGGCTGCGACAATCATTGCACAGGCTGCCTCGCCCGGTCGCCGACAGATTGCCCGCTCGGCACTCTACCTTGTCCATCGCTGCCACAGCTTGTGCGAGGGCAATGCCGAGGAACTGAAGGCGACGCGCGATATGCTGGAGGCGACAGACCACCGACTTGCTACCATCTATGCCTCGCGCTCGGGGCGTTCGACAGATGAGATGCTTGCCCTGATGAGCGATAATGGCGGTCGTGGCCGTTGGCTCTCGCCTGAGGAGGCGGTGTCACTCGGGCTGGCCGATAAGGTGATTGGCGACCGACGAGGCGATAAGGGTGGTGTGGCTGCAAGTGTAGTGCTCGATGAGAGTCTGCCCCCTCTCCCTGCCAAGCAGAGCGAGGAAGTGCCTGGCGAGGTGCAGGGCAGGGGCTTTATGGAGGCTCGCCCCACAAGCGTTGAGGCAGTGGAAGATCCCTCGCCGACAGAACGCAGACTATCTGCCAATCAGGTGGCATATATAAATGATGCACAGGTGATTAGCGACAGATAGACGCAAAAACAACCAATAATTATTAAAAATTTTTAAAAAGTATTAAAAATGGCTAAAATCGAAACAATTAAGAGTTACACAGGTCACGATTTGGAGAATATCTTTTTCCGTCCTATGTTGACGGGTCCGAGTGCTGATGAGTTGGGTATCAAGGTGATGTATAATATGCCTGTTCCCACCACGCTCCACTTCTGGAAGCGTTCGGGCGATGTCCTCCACAAGTTTGACAAGGCGGGCTGGGTTGGCTCGGCAGCTGCAAACAAGTTCCAGAAGACCTTGGATCTTAAGCGAGTGAAGGCAGAGGTGGGCTACTCGGCAGAGGACTACTTCTCGATGGTCTATGAACTTATCACCGCCAGCCCCGATGTCAATATGGAAGATCTCTCGGGCACCGAGCTTGAGGCTGCCGAGACCGCACTCTTCAAGCAGGATATCGCTGAGGGAATCCGTACCACTATGTGGCTGGGTAATACCGAGCGCGAGGGGTTCTGCAACACCTTCGATGGATTCCTGAAACATATTACCAGCGACCTCCTCTCGGGCGACAACGAGATCAAGACCGTGGGCTTCAAGAAGCAGGATCCTGATTGGGCATCGAAACTCTTTGCCGATATGTGGAATAAGTCAACTGAGCAGTTGAAGGCACTCAAGAGCGAGGGTAATCTCGCGCTCTTTGTAAGCTCGGATGTCTATGCTCAGTATGAGAACGAGCTCAATAGCGCAGACTACGAGTCGGCATACATCGCTCGTCAGGACGGCCGCACTCAGCTCCACTATCGTGGTGTGCCCATCGTGGATTTGCAGTTGGGCGGCTACTACGACCGTATTGATGACCTGCCCACCTCGTTTGCCATCTTTACCGATCGTCGCAACCTCGCACTGGCTGTCAATACCAGCGACTTCCCCGGCACTGAGGTTAAGATGTGGTACAATCCCGACCAGATGGAGAATCGCCAGCGTGCTGTCTTTATGGCAGGTTGCGACTATCTGTTGCCAGAGCTTGTGACCTTTGCTTCCTGCATTGACCTGACCATCAACGCAACTGTAGAGCCCGAGCTTGTCTATGTGGAGCTGGTACCTGCTGAGGGATGCAGCATCCACCATATGAAGATAGTTGCCTACGACAACGGTAAGGTTTCGGACACAACCGATATCCCCGGCAATGAGGCGTATGGCGAGTATGAGTACGAGGGTACAAATATGACAGGCGTACTCGTATCGACAACCTTTATGAACGGTATGACCGTAGATCAGCTCTTTGAGTAGGCGTATGGCTTTGAGTGGATTTGCCCGCGCGTGCGCAAGGCGTAACGGCGGAATAGAGAAGATAGGTCTGTTGAAAGCTGCCGATATATCCTCGGTGGAGTATGATGCAAGCGGCGACCTGTTTACCTCGCTCTCGCTCAAATCCGGAACTGCCATTGCTGTCTATCAGTTTGATGAGGATAGTGCGGAGTACAATGAGATACATCGTCGCACAGATGGCTCCTACTCGGTGGAGCATCGCCTAACTATGTCGCTCGGCAGATTCGATGGCTCGTCACGCGAGGCCGTTGAGGAGATAGCCCTTAGCTCGGAATGTGGCGTGGTGGCAGTGGTGCGCACCTGCTCGGGAGAGGAGTTTGTGGTGGGCTACTCACAGGAGTTCGGTACAGAGCGACCTCTGCGTCTGATCTCAAGCGAGGCTACGACAGGTGCCAAACCATCGGACGCTACTCTGCGCAAACTGACACTCGGCTCTCTCGATACAGCTTCGGCGAGGGTGTTGGCAAACGGAGTGCTCTAATTGAAATCCCCTTCGGAGGGGTAGCCTTCCGAAGGGGAATTTTTTAACATTAACACTTTTACAGATAATGGATAATAAGAAGGTAAATTATTCGGCTAAACTTTTTACTCCGCGCAGCTCGGCACAAAATCCGTTTATGCCGGTGGTGAGGAGTGTGTCGGACAATCGCTTCTGGCGTTGGGGTGATGACAACCTCTTCCCCGTTGCGCTCAGTCTGCTGGCACGGCAGAGTACCACACACCGCCGAATCATCAACGACAAGGCAGACTACATCTCCGGCAAGGGGCTCACTTGTGACGAGGGGTTGCCACATATCACCTCGCTGATCAAGTGCGCCAACCCGACGGGCGATACCCTGCGTAGTGTGCTCAACCGTTTGGCGATGGACAAGGCACTCTTCGGAAATGCCTTTGCTGAGGTGGTGACAGATGCAGAGCGCACCTTTCTGGCACTCTTCCATCAGGATGCCTCGTTGTGTCGCCTCTCGCGTGACGGGGAAGGGGTACTGCTCCACCACGATTGGAGTCGCTCCTCGTCAGGAGAGATGAAGTATCTGCCTCTTTTCCCCGCCTTTGCTGAGGGTGAGGACGGCAAACTACACTCAATAATCCACTACAAGGATTACGAACCGATGTTCTCACACTATGGAGTACCGCCCTACATCGCAGGACTTGGCGTGTCGACAATCGCCTATAAGACAGATCGTTGGAATATATCGCGATTGGACAACTCCTTCCAGCTCTCGGGTGTGATGATGCTCGATGGCGGTGTGGATAATGACCAGCAGGCGGAGGAGTTGATGCGCTCGGCACAGCGTAAGTTTGCGGGGCAGCCCGGACAAGTGATGTTTATGATTAAGGATTGCTCGGATGGGGACTCGTCCCGCTTTATACCCATCACATCGACCAACGAGGGTGATTGGCGCGATCTGCACGATCAGGCGACAGGCGATATTGTCGTTGCCCACTCGTGGTTTCGATCCCTGAGCGGACTCGACTACGGCAACGGTTTCAATGCAGACCGCATCATTCACGAATACGAGGTGGCACTCAATACGGTGATTCTCGGTGAGCAGGCCGAGCTGCTGGAGCCTATCAAGGAGGCGATAGAGCTTGTCTGGGGCGAGGATGCCTCGTCGCTCACCATCATCAATCAGCCACCCTCGCGCAGCAAACCCCTGTATATGAAGGTGTGGGAGGCAAGGCGTGCGGATGGTCTGGACTATGATCCTGACGACCCCGAACAGCAGCTCTATGTGGCTCAGGTGACTAAATACGGACTTCAAAATGTTGGATAGCGATGGAGAAAAAGATGATTACGGCTGAGGAGGTTGTGGAACTCGCCTTTGGTGGCGATGCACATCTGGATAGGGCGAAAATATCGGAAGGGGTTATCATTGCGGCACAGAATAAGTTTATCCGCCCCGTTTTAGGAGTGGTATATGATTTGGCACACACTGCTCCCTACGCAGCATTTGTCAACGAGTGGGTTAAGTTGCCCCTTGCGCTCTATATCAAGTGGCTTTTGCTGCCCGAACTGATTGTTGAGGTGGGGGCGTCGGGTGTTGTGGTGCGCTCGTGCGAGGACTATGTGAGTGCCTCCTCGCAGCAACTCCGAGTGATGATGCAACGACTGCGCTCGGAGGCTGAGGCACTGCTGGACAGAGCGGTTGAGGAGCTCGAAAAGAACGCTTCGCTCTACACTGCCTACTCCGCGAAAGATAATGTGCGCTGCCGCACCCGAATAGTTGGCGGAGTGGTGATTTAACTTTTTTACTAAACAAACAGAAATAAGATGAAAACGCTAATTGAGCAAAAATGTTTAAAAATTGCAAGTGGGGTGGTGGCGGGATGTGCAGGGCTCTTTGCGCCTGCCGTGCCACTGATGATGGCTGCACTGATGTTTATGGTGGTTGACTTTGTGACAGGTGTTCTGGCCGACCGAAGGATTGCGCAGAGCAACGAACAAGAGTGGCACTTTGAGAGTCGCAGGGCGTGGTGTAGTGTGAGGAAGATATCGCTGGTGATGGTCGGAATCGTGATGGCTTCGGCTCTTGACGGCATTCTGGCTGGAGTAATCGGAGTGGATATTGCCAAGATATACACAGGCTTTGTTTGCGGAGTGGAGTTCTGGAGCTATCTCGAAAATGCCTCAGTACTCTCCGATAAGAAACTATTTCGCTCGCTGCGCAGTTTGGTTGGCGACCGACTGAGAAAAGTGACGGGCGACACTGTAAAAATCGGTGACAATGGGGCAGAGTAGGGGGCTTAGGAATAACAATCCGGGCAATATCCGCCATTCGGCAGGCGTTACTTACCTCGGAGAGATTAAAGGTGCGGACAAGGAGTTCCGCACCTTTCGAACAATGAGTTTGGGCTATCGTGCAATTTTTGTGGTGCTGCATACCTATTGTCTGCGCTACGGTATCCGTACCCTCCGCGAGGCGATAGAGCGTTGGGCACCACCCACCGAGAACAACACTTCGGCCTATGTCGGGTTTGTTGTTCGTGAGAGTGGCAGGAGCGAGAACGAGCCATACGACACTCTCTCGGCAGAGGATATGATACCGATTGTGGAGGCTGTTTCGAGGATGGAGAATGGTGTGAGTGCTGTGGCTGAGGAGGTTGCTGAGGGGTGGTGGCTTTTTCATAAGGACTACAAGAGGTAGCGTTACGGCTACCCGGTTAGTTGCTATTGCTCTGCCGATCCTGCTGCTCGCAGACTGCGGAAGGTGTAGAAAATGAAAATAGAGCGGAAATTTTGCAGTTCGGGCTAAAAGATATATCTTTGCGCCGTGGAACGATTTGGCCGCTTGCAGACCACGTTAAAAAAGTGCTAAAATGCATCTCTTTTACTATGGCTCATCTCTGAGTTTGGTTGGGTGATGAAAATCTGCAAGCCCGCTATTTCCAATTAAATTGATTATTAATAATTTAAAGGAATAAAAGATGAGTTTTTTGTTTACTTCCGAGTCGGTGTCCGAGGGACATCCCGATAAGGTTTCGGATCAGATTTCCGACGCAATTCTTGATGAGTTTCTTCGCCACGACGCTACCTCTAAGGTGGCGTGCGAGACTCTTTGCACAACAGGTATGGTAATGGTTGCAGGTGAGGTGCGCTCCTCGGCATATGTCGATGTACAGGAGGTGGCACGCCGCGTGATTAATCGCATCGGCTACACCAAGAGCGAGTACCAGTTCGACGGTAATTCGTGCGGTATCCTCTCGGCAATTCACGAGCAGTCCAAGGATATCAATCGCGGTGTTGTTCGCGAGGAGGAGAGCGAGCAGGGTGCTGGCGATCAGGGTATTATGTTTGGCTACGCTTGCAACGAGACCCGCGAGCTGATGCCCGCAACCTTGATGTTGGCGCACGTTATTCTGAAAGAGTTGGCGGTGATTCGCAGAGAGGGCGAGGTAATGACCTATCTCCGTCCCGATGCAAAGAGCCAGGTGACTATCGAGTACGACAACGAGGGCAATCCTCAGCGCGTACATACCATCGTTGTTTCGACCCAGCACGATGAGTTTATCGTGGCAGGCGAGGGTCGCAGCGAGTCGGAGGCTGAGGCTCAGATGGCTGCAAGCATCAAGGAGGATGTTCGCACAATTCTGATCCCCAGAGTGAAAGCTCGTCTGGAGAGAGCAGGCGATAAACTCGCTGAGCTTATTGGCGAGGAGTATATCCTCCATGTTAACCCCACAGGTAAGTTTGTGATCGGTGGTCCTCACGGCGATACTGGTCTGACCGGCCGTAAAATTATTGTAGATACTTACGGTGGTCGTGGTGCGCACGGTGGCGGTGCCTTCTCGGGTAAGGACTCCTCGAAGGTGGACCGTTCGGCAGCTTATGCTGCACGCCATATCGCAAAGAACCTGGTAGCAGCAGGTGTTGCAGACCGTATTCTGGTGCAGCTCTCCTATGCTATCGGCATCGCACAGCCTCTGAGCATTTTTGTAGATACTTATGGCACTTCGCAGGTTAGCGTGAGCGATGGTGAGATTGCAAATATGATTGGTGAGGCATTTGATCTCCGTCCCCACGCTATCGTTAAGCGTTTCGGCTTGAAGAATCCTATCTTCGAGGCTACCGCATCATACGGTCACTTCGGCAACCGCCCCTATACTCAGGAGATTACCGTATATGACGAGCAGGGTGTCGCTACCAAGCGCGAGGTTGAGTTCTTCGGTTGGGAGAAACTCGACGAGGTGGAGAATATGAAAAAACTCTTTGCACTCGCATAAGGTAATGGAGAAATTTTTATTGTCGCGAGGTGTGGCTTTGATGGTGAGCGATAGCGGGGGCGAACTCCCTGCTATGCTCCTCCTTCACGGCTATCTCTCCTCAGGCGATGTCTTTGACGACCTTACAGCCAAACTGAAAAAGGAGTACCGCGTTATCAGCCTCGACCTGCCCGGTGCGGGTATCTCGGAGGTGGTTGGCGAGGTGCACACGATGGAGTGGATGGCCGATGTGGTGGCCGGCGTTCTGGAGCAGTGCGGTGTGGAGCGCGCTACGGTGGTTGGTCACTCGATGGGTGGCTATGTGGCGTTGGAGTTGCTTCGTGCCAAGCCTGAGATGGTCGAGAAGTTGGTGCTGATGCAGGCACTGCCCGTTGCCGACTCCGACGAGAAGCAGGCAGAGCGAGAACGCGAGTTGCGTGTGCTTGCCGAGGGCAAGAAGGATATGTTGGCACGACTGACACCCGAACACTCATTTGCCCCTCAGAACCGTAAGCGTATGGCAGAGGAGATGGAGGCGATGGCCGAAAGAATCATCCTCACCGAGGATGAGGGAGCAATGGCACAGCTGCGCGGACTGCTCGCACGCGGTGACCAGAGCGATGTACTGAAAGGCTCATCGGTGCCTCTCTGCTTTATTTTCGGTCGCCACGATGAGCGAGTGAGCCCCGAGTGTGCTGAGAAAGTGGCTGCTGAATATCCTGAGGCTCAGGTGCTTTGGCTTGAAGAGTCTGGACACTTTGGATTCATTGAAGAGCCTGAGAAGGTGGTCGATGTGCTGCTCAGCAAAGCATAGATATACCTAAACAAAATCAAACAAATATGAAAAAACTATTTTATGTTGCGGTGCTCGCTTTTGTAGCATCATTTATGCTGTATGGTTGCTCGGAGCCGAAAGAGCCTAAGCAGGAGATTAGAAACTGGGTATGGGTAACTCCTCATCTATGTGAGGGTGAGGCCGAGTGGACTGAGTTACTTAGCTCGTACAAAGAGGCAGGTATTGATGCCGTATTGGTCGAGAACGAGGTTCCTGAGGGTATATTCGCTGCCGGCGAGAAGAGCGGAGTGGAGATTCATCTCTGGTGGTGGTGTGTAAATCGCCGTGGCGATGAGCAAGCTCATCAGCACCCTGAATGGTTTGCTGTAAATAAGAATGGTCTCTCCTGCTACGACAATCCCCCCTATGTAGATTACTACAAATGGGTATGCCCCTCGCAGCCAGAGGTGCAGGAGTATCTGTTACAGCGATTTGAGGAGGTGTGTCAGATCGACTCGCTCAGTGGTGTGAGCCTTGACTATGTGCGATACTCTGATGCAATACTGCCCGTGACACTCCAGCCTAATTATGGTATTGTCCAAGATAAGGTATATCCCGAGTGGGACTACTGCTATTGCGACTATTGCCGTGAGGAGTTTAAGCAACTCTACGGCATTGATCCTATGGATATTGAGGAGCCCTCAGAGCACGAGGAGTGGATGCGCTGGCGCTGGGATTCGATAACCAAAGTAGTAAATCAGATGGTTGAGATTGCTCATCGCTACGGCAAGACGATAACCGCTTCGGTATTCCCGACACCCGAGATGTCGCGCCAGATGGTGCGTCAGGACTGGTCGGCCTGGAATCTTGACTATGTGTTGCCGATGATGTACCATAACTTCTATGCCGAAGATATTGAGTGGATTGCCGACTGCGTGGAGGAGAGCCTGACCGAAGTTGACTATCCTGTATATGCCGGTATTATGATGGGACGCAATGCAGATCCACAGCAGATTGTCGATATCTACAACCTTGTGCGCGAGCGTGGTGGTGCAGGAGTGAGTGTGTTCTCCGGTGGTTCGTTTAGCGAGGCCCAGCGTGAGGCTCTGGGGCGTCGTATGACCGAATAACTATGCATAGACTACTATTGATACTCACCGCTTCGCTGCTATATGTGTCGGCTGCGGCACAAACTCCGGCACAACTCAGTGTGCCACGCTTGCAACTCACTTCGGGTGGTGAGTGGTGGCAGGAGATAGATGCAGCGATGGAGAATGGCGATGTGCCATTTGTGATGATTGACCGGGTGGGCTGGTCGGAGCAATATCCGTACAAGCCACAAGTGAAGTTCCGAATAGCATATACTGAGAGCGATATTCTACTACAATATGATGTGGTGGAACAGGGTACAAGGGCTACCTGGGGCACTGATGAGGGTGCGCGACCATATATGGACTCGTGTGTCGAGTTTTTTGTAGCCCCTTACTCGGATAGCCTCTACTACAACTTGGAGGTTACCTGTATTGGTGTTGCAACTTTCGATGGAGGTCCGATGGGTGGTGAGAGACCACGAGCGGGTAGTGAGGTAATGCAACAAATACGCCGTCACTCCTCTTTGGGTGCTGAGCCTTTTGGCGATACCTCCGAACAGACTCAGTGGCGCTTGACGATAGCAATGCCAATCAATCTGATATTGCCCGATGGCGAGAGTATCGAGGGGCGTACAATGAGGGCCAACTTCTACAAATGTGGTGACCAAATGGCAGTACCGCACTATCTGAGTTGGTCGCCCATAGAGTGGTCAAGACCCAATTTCCATCTGCCCGACCAATTCGGATATTTGCAGTTTGAGTAGCAACCGCGTTCTGCGTGATTATATTAAAGCCGTGAATAACTCACTGTTATTCACGGCTTTAATTATCTGAAATGTGGAGTGCAATCTACCACTTCGCCTCTACTGCGTGTTGCAGGAGGATCTTGATATCTGTCAGTTCGTTGAGGTTGAGTTTGTTGCTGGTGACATACTCGCGCAACTCTGCCTTATTCTTAGCGAAGGGTTTCTCAAGACTCTTGATGGTATTTGCGCGGTAGAACTTGTTCTTACGCACCACATAATACTCGTAGTGCTCCTCAAACACAAAGAGTTGATTGCTACTGAGTACGAACTGTCCGGTAGCCTCGTCGTAGTTCCTCACACGGTGCGAGCCGCTGGCAATCGACTGACCACCATAATCGCCTGCCGAGTGTGCCTCATTCTTTGCGGTGAGGTAGGAGATGCAGGTAATCGACATATCGCCATAGTCGCCCAAAATCTCAAACCACTTGCTGCCACGCCACACAAAACGGCGGTCAACCATATCGACATACGATACCTGAGAGGGATCGGCAATATCCATCACCGTACCATCATTGTTCTTAAACTGGATGGTTTTGGTGTATAGGTTGTAGTTCAACAGACCCTGTGTGCGGGTGCCATTATTCAAAATCACCTGACCTGCAACGAATCCGGGGTACTTATAGAGTACCTTGGTCTGATCCTCGCCCTCACGCAACTCACGAATCTGCTGTGCAGAGAGAGTCATAGAGGAGATAAGGAGGGCTAATAATAGTAAAACTCTTTTCATAACACCTATCTGTTTGTAATTATTTATGCGTTCTGTTCATTCTCCTTCGCTGGGAGTTCCTTAATCCAGCCCTTCATCTTCTTGTTACCAATAACCTCAGCAATAAAGGGGATTGCCAATACTGCACCCACTCCTATAACGCCACCGAGGAAGGTATAGATAAACATAATTTTGGTGCGTGCCGGCTTGCTCTTCTTGACAGGCACGGTAACGGGCTTGATGACGGTGAGTACGGGAGTGGTCTCCTTGACATTGATACGCGCCTGCTCCAATTGTGCTGCAAGGTCGGTATATACCGAGGCGGTGATGTTGTACTCGGTGTTGAGTCGCTCTTGCTGTACGCGTGCGGCAGCGGTAGTGAGGTTGTAGTTGGCGTCCATAAAGGCTGCGCGACGACTCTGAATCTCCTCTAGCTCGGCCTTCACCTCGTTGTAACGCTCCTCCACAAAGTCAAGATTGTCTTGCACCTTCTCAATCTTGTAGCGAGTGACATAACTCTCCAGATTGTCGAGCATCGCCTGCGCCAACTCTGCTGCGGCAAGGGGCTCGGGCATTGATGCGCTAATGCTGAGGTAGCCATTCTCGTCATCGAGGGTAAATTCTGTGATCCCGCCGATTAACTTAAAACACTTCTCTTCCTTGGTTGTCATTGTGGTAATCTCGGGATGGATATCAATGCTTAGGCTGTCCGGCTCGGACTGCTTGCCACGCAATGCGCCAAGAATAACACCGGGCAGACCGATTGTGTAGCGTTTGATATAGTCGCCCACCGAAGGTTTGTTGTACTCGGGATTCATATAGTAGTCGAAGAGGGTGATGGGCTCTTCGAACTCTGCGAAGTGGAATTTGGTGTACATCAGATCCTTGCGGAAAGGTACGCTGCTGATGATATTCTCATACACATAGGGCGAGAGGGTTCTCGTATTGCTCGTATTGCTTACTCTGATACCGGCCAGAGCGGCAAGCGATGAGAGGTTATTGGTGGAGCTACTACTGCTGGTCTGCGGTACAATCTCGCAATAGGCAGTATAGGACTTGGGACTAAACAGAGCCACCATAAGACCGACAACCATAAATACTACAGTCGTCTTGATAATCAGACCACGATTGTGCCACAACTTGGCAAGCAACTCGATAAGGTCAATCTCCTGCTCCTCGATGGGAGTCTGATGCTGATGTTCGTTCATAGGGGTTGGCTCTATTTCAACATATTGATAATCGACATAATCATTGCTACCGAATAGGTTGTGCTCTGGAATACACTTGCAAGCTCAGCCAGATTGATAGGTCTTGCTGCAACCTTATAGGGTACAATCACCTGACAACCAGGCTCGATGCGTGCGCTGTTGCCGGTGTTGACCATACCGTTCATATAGACTACGATGGGTTTGCTCTTGTGGGCGTTTTGTGCATAACCACCAGCCATCTTGATATACTTCCTGACGCTCATGCCTTTCTGATAGCTAACAGAGTTGGGGTAGTTGACTGCTCCGAGAATCTGTACGGTGCTGTTGAGCAGGGGGATGGTAATCACATCACCATCGCGCAGAACGATATTGTAGTCCGAAGAGGGATCGGCAAGAGCCTTCTCCAGATTGATACCTACGGTATAGGTGTCAGCAAAGGCTTCGGCCAGCATATCCAATGTGAGAGTGTCGGTACTCTTCTTGTCCTCCTCGTCGAGCTGACCGATATTGTGCAATCGCTGCTGCGCCATAACGCGCTCAATAGCCTGATTTTTAACCTGCTCCTCAGGGGTATATTTACGCATCAGATATGCACCCTTGATATACGCCTCAGGGGTAATGCCTCCCGCCTCGTTAATAGCATCAACCAGACGCATTCCGCGATAGGAGAGCGAGTAATCACCCGCAAATACTACCTCGCCATTGACAGTAACTCTGCTCTGGGTGATATAGACAGGCGAACGACGCACAAATACCTGATCGAATGGCTGTAACTTAAAGTTGCTGCCACCCGCCATCTTCAAGTCGGGGTCAATCTCTACGGAGAAAGTCTCCAACAGATTTCTGTTTAATTCGGTACTCTTGCTATCCTTGATGCGGCGCGATACACTGATATTGACTGTCGAAGCCTCTTCCAGCAGACCACCTGCCTCGATGAGAAGATCCTCAATTGTCATATTCTCGGCATAGGGATACTCGCCCGGCTCGCCAATAGCACCATAAATGGCAACGGTCTGCTCTTGACGCATACTGTCAATAGCGGTAATCACCAGACGGTCATTGCGCTGTAAGACAATATCTTCGGCGCTGCCATCCATCAAAGCTCCGAGATCAACGCTCACCATCTCGCTTGTCCAATCGGGCTTCTCGCGATAGATGATTGCTCGGTTGAGGAATGCATCGTTGCGCAGACCACCGGCTGCCTCTATAAGTTCCTTTGCGGTGGAGATATTCTCGTTCAGTGCATAGTCGCCATCACGATATACCGCACCCTCGATAGTTACTCGGTTCTCGTAATGGTCGTCAAGGCTGCCACTGATGAGAATGTCGTCACCACCAAGCACCTCAAAGGTTGCAAAATCCTTTGCGTGAACTGTAAATACCTTATGCTCCTGACCCTCGCGCAGACGGTCGATATATACTCTCTCGGGGTTTGCAAGGGCATTGAAGCCACCCGCCATCTTAATAATATCTGCAATACTCTCACCACCTATAACCTCATAGCGCATCGGGCGACGAACTTCGCCGATAATCTCAACAGTGCCTTGCAGAGGCTCAACGATAATCATATCGTCATCGCGCAGGGAGATATTCATGGTCTGGTCGTTGTTGAGGAGGAAATTGTAAATGTCGCCCTCTACAACCAATTCGCCGGAGCGATAGACCTTAACCTGACGCAGACTACCAATTTTGCTTACACCTCCTGCCGCATAGAGTGCGTGGAAGAGCGACGAGAGCGACGAGAGAGTGTAGGTGCCGGGGTTGGCAACCTCACCCAAAATGTTTACCTGAATACTACGGATATTGCCAAGTGTGAGCTTTACCTGAGTTGAGCCGCTGTTGATACCGGCATAGATGCGGGCAAGCGAGCGTTTGAGGCGTGCATTGGCCTCCTTAACTGTATATCCAGAAAGAGTGATGGGGCCTACTCGGGGGATGTTGATAGTTCCCTCAGGCGATACGATGCGGGTGTAGTTTACCTCGGCATCGCCCCAAACATCAATCAGTACCTCATCGCCCGGACCGAGCATATAGTTGTCGGGGGTGGCGATGTTGAGGTTCGGCTCAAAGCTGAGTCCGCTACTGAAAATGTCGCGACCAAAGATGTTGCCGTCTGCGTGCTCTTCCGGTGCTGCCTGAATGATAATAGGAGCAGCATCGCGCACACGCTCCATGTCGGTCTCGGTTGCCTCGATCTCAGTTGTGCCGAGCGCAGCCTGTGCAGCCACAATATCGCCGCCGCTCTGCTGGTATGCCTGCAATGCTTTCTGATAATCAACTTGTGCCGAGGCACTGATTGTTATTCCCAAAATAGTGAGAATCAGTATGATGGCTTTTTTCATAGTCAACATTTCTAGAATATGTGTCAGCTCTAATTTTGATAAAAAATGTTTCAACCGACAAATATAACGATTTTTTTCTATTTTTAATATAGGTATATATCGGAGAGGGTAAAATAGATAATTCAAAATCGGCAGAGGGGTTATGGCTCCTCATTGCCCTCACAGAGGAGTCTGAAAGAGATAAAAAAAACAGCCGAGTTATCTCGGCTGTTGGTCTGAAGAGCAGATTTATTAGAACCCATCTTTTGTCAGTTCGTTAAAGCAGTGTCGGCAAATCGGCTCGTAGATATCCTTTTCGCCCAGCACCACCAGCTTATCGTTCTTTGAAAGACGGTGTGAGTGCTGTGCCAGATTGCCGCAGCGAACACATATTGCGTGTACCTTGGTCACATACTCTGCCTGCGCCATCAGAGCGGGCATCGAGCCAAAAGGCTTACCCATAAAGTCCATATCAAGTCCGGCAACAATGACACGGATACCGCTGTCTGCTAGCTGTTTGCACACTTCGGGCAGCGATTCGTCAAAGAACTGTGCCTCGTCAATACCCACTACATCGACATCCGAGCATAGCAGCAGGATATTTTGTGCCGACTCGACGGGGGTTGAGGGGATAGCGTTACCCTCGTGCGATACCACCTCCTCTACCGAGTAGCGCACATCGATTTTGGGTTTGAAGATCTCCACACGCTGATTAGCAAACTTAGCGCGTTTGAGTCGGCGGATAAGTTCCTCGGTTTTACCCGAGAACATCGAGCCGCATATCACCTCGATATAGCCACGGCGGCTGGCAGGCTCCATAAAAGGTTGTTCCATATTGTTGTTTAGGTTAACTGTTTTTTACAAATTCAAGGAGAGCAAAGATAACTCTTTCCCCTATATGGCGCAAACTCTTTTGACAAAAAAGTTATCAACATTGGCAAACTTTCCCTATCTTTGCACGCTGAAAGATAAATTGAACAAAGTGGATAATCAAAACGCACAACTGCTTGGTACAGAGAAGATCGGTAAGTTACTGAAAACCTATGCTTTCCCTGCCATTATCGCGATGACTGCTTCGTCGCTCTACAACATCATTGACTCAATTTTTATCGGACAGGGTGTAGGCCCGATGGCTATCTCCGGCCTGGCAATCACCTTCCCGATTATGAACCTTTCGGCAGCATTTGGTACTCTGGTGGGTGCCGGTGCTGCTGCCCTTATCTCAATTCTGCTCGGTCAGCGCAACTACGAGGTGGCGAACAAGGTGCTTGGTAATGTGATGACTCTGAACACTATCATCGGTGTTCTCTTTACCGTCATTACCCTCTCGTTCCTCAATCCTATTTTGGAATTTTTTGGTGCCAGCGAAAATACCTTGCCCTACGCAAGTTCCTATATGCGTATCAACCTGCTTGGTAATGCCGTTACGCACCTCTATTTCGGTCTGAATGCGGTGTTGCGTTCGAGCGGTCACCCCAAGAGGGCTATGGCGGCAACAATTCTGACTGTGGTGCTCAATGCAATTCTCGACCCTATCTTCATCTTTGTACTCGATATGGGTGTTCAGGGTGCTGCGATTGCTACTGTCTTGGCACAGTTGGTGTCACTCGTCTGGCTGCTCTCGATTTTTGCGGACAAGAAGGAGATGCTCCACTTCCGCAAGGGTGTCTTTTCGTGGGATAGCCGCATTGCTCGCGAGTCGCTCTCGATCGGTATGGCACCATTCCTTATGAATGTGGCAAGCTGCTTTGTGGTACTCCTTATCAACCAGCAGCTTAAAACACACGGTGGCGACCTGGCCATTGGTGCATACGGTATCGTAAACCGAATAACCTTCATCTTCCTGATGATTGTGATGGGTCTTAATCAGGGTATGCAACCCATCGCAGGATATAACTATGGCGCAGGGCAGTTCTCGCGTGTTATGGATGTGTTGAAAAAGACCATCTTCTGGGCCTCGGCAATCACTGTTTTCGGCTTTCTGCTCGGTATGGTATGCCCCTCGGTGCTTGTTTCGGCCTTTACCTCGGATGAGGAGTTGGTGGCTATTGCTACTCGTGGCTTGCGACTGGTATTGCTCGCCTTTCCTGTTGTGGGCTTCCAGATTGTGGTGTCGAGCTTCTTCCAGAGCCTCGGTATGGCAAATAAGGCTATCTTTATGTCCCTTTCGCGCCAATTGCTCTTCCTGATCCCTTTCCTGATCTTTATGCCCGGTCTTCTTGGCACCGATGGCGTATGGCTCAGTATGCCTATGGCGGATGGTATCTCGGCTATCGTGGCGGGCATCCTTCTTGCAGGCTTTATGCGCAAACTGAAGAAGGGCGAGGTGAAAACCAAACAGATTGACTAACGAAACTACTGAATGAGATATGGATAAGAAAGTGATTATTTGTGTCGGTCGCCAGATGGGCAGCGGTGGCAAGGAGGTTGCCGAACTGCTGGGCAAGCGTCTGGGAATAAAGGTGTTTGACCACGAACTTCTGGCAGAGGCAGCGCGTGAGAGCGGCATCAGCCCCGAACTCTTCGAGAAGGCTGACGAGCAGGCAAAACGCAAGAGTGGTTATCTGGGAGGTAATATCTTCTCGTCGGGCACTCACTCGGGCTTTTTGAGTAACGACCGCCTCTTCAAGATGCAGAGCGATGTCATTCGCTCGATTGCCGAGAAGCAGTCGGCTATCTTTGTGGGTCGTTGCGCTGACTATATCCTGCGCGATATGGAGGGTGTCTACTCCGTATTTATCACCGCCAATCGTGCCGACCGCATCGCCCGTATTGCCTCGCGTCGTTCGCTCAGCGAGAGAGAGGCAGAGGCTTGTATCGACCAGACCGATCGCAAACGCTCGTCGTACTATGGCTACTACTCCTTCAAGACTTGGGGCGCTGCCGAGAGCTACGACCTGTGCGTCAACTCGTCGCTGCTGGGTGCTGAGGGTACTGCCGATGCAATTGTTTCTTTTGTCGATAAATGCAATAAGTAGCTCATTATGAGTGATGTGAGAATAGATAAATGGCTCTGGGCAGTGCGCATCTACAAGACGCGTAGTGATGCAGCAGAGGCTTGTCGTACCAATAAGGTGACTATCAACGGTAGTCACTGCAAGCCTTCGCGCGAGGTTAAGGAGGGTGATGTGGTAGGAGTGCGCAAAGTCCCCTATATGACCTATACCTGGCGTGTGCTGGGGTTGATTGACAAGCGTCAGGGAGCGCAGAATGTGGCAATGTTTGCCGAGAATATCACCCCTGAGAGTGAGCTTGAAAAACTATCCGCTCCTCGCGAGACCATCTTTATCCAGCGCGACAGAGGTACGGGTCGTCCTACCAAGAAGGAGAGAAGGGATATGGATTCGTTGATGGATACCTTCTATTATGAAGGTGGTTATGATGAGTAAAAAAGCCATATAATTGGTGAATTTGGTGTTGGGGGAGCCTTGCCGACCACTTACATACATAGAGTATGCGCGTGGCCGTCAAGACTCCCCCGCCTAAAATTCCCTCAATTCTATGACTTTTTTGGGTCGCAGACCCGTTTCTATTGAGTAGAGTGTTTGGGGACTGTTTTGTGGTTGCCTCCGTACTGCCCTTTGTGGGGAAAATAGAAAAGCGTCTGCGACGCCCCTCAATTCTATGACTTTTTGTGGGGATTGGGGTTGTAAAGGGAGAAATAGAAAAGCGTCTGCGACGCCCCTCAATTCTATGACTTTTTATAACCTAATACAACAAAACTCCTGCTATTGCGGAGAGAATTATCAGCAGTATCGGGTTTATCTTTTTTCGGCAGGCGATTAGGCAAGTGCCAAATATCACCCAGCTCTTCCAATCAATAAAGGTCTCGGGGCCGAGCAGCATCAGTGCCGAAGCACCAATCATACCTACCATAACGGGGCGCATTGTGGCAATCACATCCTTCATCATACGATTCTCGCGTAGTCGCAGATAGTAGTGGGTGAGGGTGAGCATAATCGTCATTGCCGGCAGGCATACCGCAAAGGTTGCCAGCAGTGAGCCCCATACACTACCCGTCACCACATAGCCGACATAGGTGGCACTATTGATGGCAATAGGGCCGGGTGTCATCTGCGATATGGCGACAATATCTGCCCATTCGCCGGCTGTGAGCCATCCGCGTTGGGTGACTATCTCATTCTGTATCAGCGACAACATAGCATAGCCGCCACCAAAACCAAAGAAGCCGATTTTGAGATACGAGAGCAGTAGTTGCAGATAGATCATTGTCCGTCCCGCCTCCATCGGGTGTCCCATAATCCGTAACCTACGCCCGCCACAATGCCTAAGATAATGAAGAGAACGGGTGAGATGCCTACCATCCAGATAGCTGCAGCAATAGCCGCCGCGATAGCGATTTTCCACCACTTCATACCACGCATAAAGCCGATAATCGGTGCGGCAATCAGTGCGACCACAGCGGGGCGCATACCCTTGAATGCCGCCTCAATTGCGGGATATTCCCTGAAATCGGCAAGGCAGGCTGCGATGAGCAAAATGATTAGGAATGAGGGTATTACGATACCCAGCATAGTAGCTACGGCACCTTTGAACCCCTCTACTCGGTAGCCTGTGAAGACTGCCATATTGAGTGCAATAGGGCCTGGCGCGGATTGGGCGAGAGAGAGCAGGTCGTCAAACTCCTCCTTGCTGAGCCAGCCGTTACGCTCCACCGCCTCGTGTTCGACGAGCGATATCATAGCATAACCGCCACCAAAGGTGAAGGCACCAATGCGGAGAAATCGTATAAATAGCCTGCCCAACATCTTCTTCGTCTGTTCCGTGTATGAGTGTTATTTGGCTGAGAGTGTGTTCTTTACCTGTGCAATCATTGCCGTAGCGAGTGCTGCGGTCTCGGTGCGCAGACGCTCATTGCCGAGAGTGACCTCCACAAAGCCTGCTGCGCGTGCCGCCTCAATCTCTCGGGGCGAGAAATCACCCTCAGGACCAATCAGCACCAACGCATCCTCACCCGCACCGAGCAGGTCGCCCAGATAGATACGCTCGCTCTCCTCCTCGCAGTGGGCGATAAACTTCTTACCCTCAAAAGGCATAGCAAGCACTTCGCCGATAGGGGTGAGCTCGTCGAGAGTGGGGAAGAGGGTTTTGAGCGACTGTTTGGCAGCACTGACAATAATTTTTTCGCCTCGGTCCTTACGCAATACGCGCCTCTCGCTATGGTCGCAAACGATAGGGATTACCCTGTCGATACCCACCTCGGTAGCCTTCTCCAGAAACCACTCGTAGCGGTCGGTATTTTTAGTGGGGGCAACAGCAACGGTGAGTCTATAACCACGCGTACCCCAATCCTCAATCTGCTCGACAATTTTTACCGTGCAGCCTGCTTGGTCGGCATCGACAATCTCGGCACGATAGAGGGTGCCGCGACCATCGGTGAGATTGACCATATCGCCACGACCCAGACGGAGTGAGCGGGTGCAGTGACGGCTCTCCTCAGCAGAGAGTGTATAGAGTGGTGGAGTGAGATCGGGTGCGTAAAATAGTTGCATTTTAGACTAAAATTAGATTACTTTGCGCAAAGAAAATAAAATCACTCCAAAATATGAAATTCTTTTTGCGAATAGTACTCATAATACTCCCCATTTGCCTCACTTCGTGTAAGGATAAGGGGGTGGGAGCGCAAGAAAATCCTCTCTTTGCCGAGTGGAGCAACCCCAATGGTATGCCTCTGCTGGCGGAGATTGGACCTCAGCATTTTGCTGCGGCAATTGACAAGGCATTGGTAGAACACAACGAGGAGATTGAGGCTATTGCCAACAACTCCGAGCCGGTGACCTATGAGAATACGGCTTTGGCACTTGAGGAGAGTGGTCGTCGCCTGACCGACCTCTCCGCTCTGCTCCAACTGCTTACCGAGAATATGAGTGGCGGGTATGTTGATGTGGCAAAGGAGCTGTTGCCCAAGGTGGAGGCGCACAATAGTCGTATGGCGCAGAATCAGCCTCTTCTCAAACGCATCATTGCTCTCCGTCGCGACCATAACTTGCTCTCCGACTCGCTTCAGCAGAGGGTGGTGGCAAATCTCTACCGCAAGGCTGTCAAGAGTGGTGCGTTAATTGACGAGGAAGGTCGAAAGAGGGTAGCAGAGATTGATAGTCTGCTGATGCTTAGTTCGTTGGAGTACTCCGAGAGAGTGACTAAGGCCGAAGACGAGTATTGTATGTTGCTTGGTGCGGAACAGCTTGCAGGCATCCCCGTTGCCGAGCGCAACCTCTCCAAGTCGCTTGCTGTGGCTCTGGGCTTTGAGGAGCGTTGGCTCTACAATCTGTCGCCTGTGAGTGCCGAGGCACTCCTCACAACAGCCGGACAGGATACCCTGCGTAGCCAACTCTATGAGGCCTATATAAATAAAGGACTAACCCCCGAGGCCGACAACCGCAAACTTGCTGCCGAGATGGTGGCTCTGCGTGCCGAGCGTGCCGAATTGGTCGGTCTATCCACCTATCATCAGATGGTGGCCTATGGTGAGCAGTCGCAGGATGTGGGAGTTGCAAATCGAATCATCGACTCGTTGCGCCGAGCAATGCCCGCAAGTCTGAAGGTGTCGTTGGAGAGATTGAATAAGATCAATGCCCGAGCTAAGGATACCACAATCCTCTCGGCCGCAAATATGCTCTATATGCAGGAGCGTGTGCGCGATGAGTATGCGGCGCTGACGGTGGATGATGTGATGCCCTATTTCTCGTTGGAGAATGTGCGTCTGGGTGCTTTTTGGCTTGCCAACCGTCTTTATGGACTTACTTTCACTCCGCTCTCTATCAATAGCTATAATTATGAGGTATCTTCCTATTCGGTAGCCGATTACGAGGGCAGCTCGTTGGGAGTTCTCCTCTTCGATCCATATTCCCGCACGGGTAAACTCTCAGGTATGCGCACCACCGAGCTGATGGCTCCCCGCGTGGTGGGAGATACCCTCCGTCAGGGTGCTGTGGTGGCTATCTCTGCCTCGTTCCGTCACTCGGCGAGTCAGCCGACCACCCTCACTACCTGGCAGGCGCGTGAGCTATTTGGCGAGTTTGGTCAGGCGATAGCCATATTTCTGAGTGACTACGATCTCCCATCACTGCGCAAGTGGGATAACGACTATGCGGCACTTCCCGAGCTGGTTATGGAGCAGTGGGCATTGCGTCCCGAGTTGTTGAACAACTACGCCCTGCATTACTCCTCCGGCATTTTGCTCGATAGAAATGTGATGCGAAAAGTGCAGGTGGCTGATACTTTGGATAGTAAACTCTTGTTTGCGCGCAGACTCGCCTTTGCGGATGTGGACAGAAAACTTCACTCCTCCGCAACGGCAGATGTGACTGCGATTGTTAAAAATGGCACTGTTGCCGAGGGTATTGCGCCTCTTTATGGCGAGGGTGCGCTTATGCCTCTCTTTGCCATCGGGTCGCCTGAGGCAGGTCGCTATGGTGACAGATTGTGGGCTGAGATAGTCGCTGCCGACATTTTCTACACCTTCAGCCAGAGTGGGGATATCTTTGATAAGGCGATGGCACGCCGTCTGCGCACTCTCTTGGAGATGGGTGGCGCGTGGGATGCCGAGGTGCTCTACCGCGATTTTAAGGGTGAGGATGTGAGCTACCTGCCGTGGCTGGTTGGCGTGGGCTTTGCCGATGAATCGATACTTCTGCCTCCCGAACTCGAAGAGGAGGGAGAACAAGCGTTGGGGGTCGATGAGGGTTATCGCATAATCCGCTCGTTCGGCAGGGGTGATGATGCACCTCGTCCGAATCGTCCTACCGACCCCACTCGCATACCGGAATCCAAAGTGGAGTTGTAAGAAATAAAATAAGCGACAATCACCCGATTGTCGCTTATTTTATTGTGTTTCGCAGCCTTTTAATATGCGTTAAAGTTGTTGATGACTTTAATGATTTCCGGCATAAAGCCCTCTAAATTTTTATATTTCTCCGATTCGTTCTCAAATCTCTCAAGTGCCTCTACGACTGCTCGAACCAATATAAAACCTTTGCTCTCCGCGTGTACGATGTATGGCTCCACCCACTCTTGCTGATTGTGGGTACGCAAATAACTGATGGTACAAGAGCGTACCAATGTTTCGTACATCATAATCTCCGGCTGACCATACGCCTGCTCTGCCATCTGTTCCCCGACCGTTTGGAAGATATCTTTTGCCTTGGCGGAGATAGATGACCAGTATTTGTCGATGAGGGGGTTGCAGTATGGGTGGCTGAACTCGTGGATTATCAGATTTGTATCGCCGCCAAAACGTATCGTACTGCCACTCTGCGACAAACTGCCAAAGACAGGCGTTAACAACAAAGTGCCGTCGCTACGCTGCAACGAGATGCCGTTGTTGTGGGAGCCGATCATAAAACTCAGAATAATGCGGGATGCGAGCTTGTTGTTATTACCATAAAAGGTGTCAAACCAGGTGTAGTCGATATCGCAGGCTGACTTGAAAGCAGCGAGAGCCTGCTTCTGCTCGGCTTGGGTGGATACAAACCAATCGTGGAAATGGGAAGTTTTGTAGAAATCGTTTATCGCACTGAGCATCTCTTTCTTCATCGTTTTGCTCCAGCGATCAAAACTCGTGTTGCTCCCTTCCTTATAGTTTGTAGCAAAAACAATTTTATCCGGTTTGTAAAAGATAAGTTGGTTTGCATATCCGGTCACTGCATCATAGGCAACACCTCTCTGTTGGTAACTTTTTGCCAAACTTACAGCTTTGTGATTAGTCATATGAGCAAAATAACTATCAGCACTCTCTGCGACAGATGGAACATTACATCCATTGTAGTAACCAGGCGAACCTGCCAAACGAAATATTAACCCCATCAATTCAACGGTTTCGCTAACATACGGTTCCTTATTATGACCACTCTCTGTCTCAGGTAGAATTTCTGTAATTGCATAGGGATCTGGCTTTGGTTTCTTTGTAAAATCGTGTACGGGGTCCTCCGAGCAAGAGAACATCAGGGCTGCAATGACTAATAGGATGTATCGTTTCATAAATATCAACATTGGGAGAGGGAATTTACAAAAAAAAGAGCGAGTGATAATCAATGACTATCACTCGCTAAGTGCCCAGAACAGGACTCGAACCTGCAAGCCTCGCGGCACTCGCACCTGAAACGAGCGCGTCTACCAATTTCGCCATCTGGGCATCAGCGATAGGCATTGGCCTTTCGGGAGTGCAAATATATAAACTTTTCTTCTATTCAAGAATTTTTTGCACTGTTTTTTGCTTTTTTTCGCAATTTTCTTATTTTTGTATGGAGATAATGTTTTATTCCATAAACCTAATACTATGAAAAAGACGATTTTACTATGTGTGGCACTCTTGGCGGTGTCGGCACTCTCGGCACAGCATAAAGTCTATTGCCAGATTACCAAAACCAACGATGGCAAGGGACTCTTCTCAAATTCAATTGCAATCTCTATCGATTATGGTCAGATCAGAGGTGCTTTCTCTGACGACCGTCTGGTGGATGAGAATGGCGACAATGTGGTCTTTAACTCGATGGTCGATGCAATGAACTATATGTCGGCACTCGGCTGGGAGTTCGAGCAGGCCTACACGACTGTCAGTGGCAGCGATGGCGATACCTCGTCAAAAGTCTATTGGATTTTGAGCAAAACGGTTGAGGATGAGGAGAATGCCACCGAGGGGCTGAAGAGTGCGGAGATCTATTACGAGGAGCAGAAAGCACCTAAAAAAATAGCAACTCAATAAAACAAACA